>NZ_CP012196.1:1921101-2281652 GCF_001190745.1 Campylobacter gracilis | reverse complement strand
AAAATTCCCTTACAAATTAGATTAAGATTTTAGCTAAATTTCGCTAAATTTGTGGTAAATTTAAGTTTATTCACCGGTGATTAAACTGTGAATAAGCGTGAAAGGTGGATATGAAAATTTTAGGAATCGATCCGGGAACTAGAAATTTAGGCTATGCGATTTTGAAAAAAGATGTGAATAAAATCACCCTCATAGAGGCGGGACTTGTGAAAATGAAGGCCGAAAACGTGCAATTTCAAATGACGCAGATGAGTGAGGCGATCGATCAAATTTTTAGCGCTCATAAGATCGATGAGGTTGCGATAGAATCGATGTTTTATGCCTATAATCCGCAGTCTGTTTTAAAGCTCGCTCAGTTTCGCGGCGCGCTGGCCCTTAAAATTTTACAAATTTTTGGAAATTTTGCCGAATATACGCCACTTCAGGTAAAAAAATCGGTCACGGGCAAAGCAAAGGCGGCGAAGGAGCAGGTTGCGTTCATGGTGAAGCGGATCTTGGGGATTAATAAGGAGATTAAGCCGCTTGACATCACCGATGCCATAGCTATCGCGCTTACGCATGCAAATGTTATGCGCTTAGCGCCTAAATAGGAGGTTTTATGAAAATCGCTATTTTGCAAATGGATGTGAAAGTAGCTCAAAATTTTGCAGATTGCGAGCAAAATTTTATTCGCGCGCGCGAGCTGATAAACCGCGCGTTAAAACGCGGTGCGGACGTAGCGGTGCTGCCCGAGGCATTTAATACGAGTTTTAATACGGCTAAATTTAAAGAGCTCGCCGATACGAACGCTGCTCATACGAAAAAATTTTTAAGCGAAATTTCGCAAAAAAACGGCGCCGTTTTGATTGGCGGAGCGATAAATTCTAGGCAAGATAAAATTTACAATTCCGCTTTCGTCTATCAAAACGGAGCCAAAATTTTACGCTACGACAAGATCCATGCCTTTTCGCTCGCTCGCGAAAACGAGATCGTAAGCGGCGGCGATAAGCTAGGCATTTGCGAGATAAAATTTCAAAATCGCGCGGTCAAAATCGGCGTCGTGATCTGCTATGATCTGCGCTTTTGTGAAATTTTTCGTGCCTTAGCGCTTTGCGGCGCGCAGATAGTTTTTGTGATCGCGCAGTTTGCGCAAAGCCGCATAGAGCATTTTATCACGCTCGCTAAGGCCCGCTCGATCGAAAATCAAATTTTTATCTGCGCAGTAAACGGCTGCGGCGATACGGGGCAGGGCGAGAGTTTCGGCGGAAATTCCATGCTGATCGGTCCGGGCGGTGAGATCGTCGCGCGCCTAGGCAAAAAAGAGGCCGTGAAGATTGCTCGAGCGAATTTAGATGAAATTTTAAAATTTCGCGCTAAAATGGATCTTTTAAAAGATATGAAACCTGAAATTTATAAGGAGTTTTGATGAAAACTTTGGTATTTGTGATCGATATGGTAAACGGCTTCGTAAAATTCGGCGCGATGGCCGATCCCAGCATAGCAAAGATCGCTCCTGCGGTGCTTAAACAGATTGAGGCGGCGAAAAATGTGCATTTCATCTGTGACGCTCACGCCGAGCGGGATTTGGAGATGAAGCGCTACCCGATCCACTGTCTAGTTGGCTCGCCCGAAGCGGAGGTGATCGAGGAGCTCGCGCCCTACGTAAGCGAGCAAAACGTCACTTTTAAGCGCAGCACGAACGGCTTTCATAATTTGGATAAGAAAATTCTGGACGGCTTCGATCGCTTTGTGATTACGGGCTGTTGCACCGACATCTGCGTGATGCAGTTCACGCTTAGCCTGCGCACCTATCTCAACGAAACTGGCGAGGATAAGGACGTCATCGTTCCGCGCGATGCGGTAGCTACCTACGATGCGCCGAACCATGAGCGCGGATACTACGACGAATGCGCGCTAAGCTTAATGCAAAATGCGGGGATTTTGGTGATTTAAGCTGCGCTTGGATCAAACAGAATTTTAAGCTAAAATTTTAAGCTAAATTTTGTAGCGTATAAATTTTTAAAATTTAGAGTCGCTCTTGAATTTTTAAAATTTTTGAGCGGTAGAATTTTAAGATTTTAATCTTTTTACGGATTTTAGCTTTGTTTTACCGCGACTGCTTTTGCGACGAAAAATCCCACTACCCCGGAAATTATCGAGCCTAAAAATACCGCGAGCTTGTCCGTGTAATGATACATATCGCTGCCGCCGTATGCGAGGCCATCGACGAAAAGCGCCATCGTAAAGCCAATACCACAGATGATTGCTACTGCGTAAAGCTGTGGCCAGCCTGCATTTTCGGGCATGTAGGCGATTTTGGCTTTGATTAAGATCCAGCTGAAGGCAAAAATTCCGATCTGTTTACCAAAAAATAGTCCGAGCATAATGCCCATAGGCACCGGACCGAAAAGGAAGCTAGGACTGATGCCCGCTAGCGAAACGCCTGCGTTTGTAAAGGCAAAGATCGGCAAGATGAAGAAATTTACTGGGTAGGCTAGTCCGTGCTCCATATCCTTTAGCATAGAGCCCGAGCGGGTCTTAAGCGGGATGCAAAAGCCCGCCAGTACTCCTGCGATGGTCGCGTGGATGCCGGAGTTTAGTACCATTACCCACAGCACAACGGCTACGATGATAAACGGAAGCTTTTTATCAACGCCAAGTCTGCTCATCGCTAGCATTATTGCGACACAGGCAGCCGCGCCGCCTAGATAGATTGCGTTTATGGTAGAGGAATAAAACAAAGCGATGATTAAAATTGCACACAGATCGTCCATTATCGCAAGTGTCAAAACGAAAATTTTAAGGCTAGCCGGGATTTTTTTGCCTAAAAGCGCCATAACGCCCACGGCAAAAGCGATATCGGTCGCCGTAGGGATTGCCCAGCCCTTCATCGCGACGGCATCGCCCCAGTTGATGATCGAAAATATGATTGCGGGCATCATTACTCCGCCCAAAGCCGCGAAGCTAGGAAGTAAAATTTGAGAGAAATGGCGCAACTGCCCTTCGATCTTTTCGCGCTTGAGCTCAAGTCCGATGGCAAAGAAGAATATCGCCATAAGCACGTCGTTTACTAAAAAATGCATCGATTCGTCGAGCTTCGCAGAACCCACGCCTATTGTAAAACTTAGATGCAAAAACGCTTCATAATACTTTGATAAAAATTCTACGTTTTGAGCTACGATCGCAAAAACCGCGGATAGAAGTAATATAACGCCGGCACTACTTTCGCTTGATAAAATTTTCTTAATGATATGTTGCACATGCTTCCTTTAAAATTTTGCTCTAATTTTATGCAAATTTTAATTAAATTTTTATCAAAACGGGCTAGTTGCTCGGTAAATTCGGCATTATTAGCATTGCATAAAGTATTATAAACATTATGATCGTAGGGCCTTCGTTGATCGCACGGAAGTATTTTCCGCTCCTGTGACACTCGTTTTTTTCAAATTTATACATATAATAATACAGCCACAAATGATAACAGATTAACAAAACTCCGGCTAGTAATTTTATATGAAAATACCCCATTTTCATAAGCCCCGGATTTAAAATGATAAGCATCACGCCGCTAAAAACCGTCACTGCCATCGCTATCCAGCCAATCGCGTGATACAGCATCCGCTCCATCTTTTTAACGACCCTTACGAAATCCGGCTTGTCTAAATTTTCAGCATGATAAACATACAGGCGCGGCATGTAAAACAGCATCGCCATCCATGAAATAAAGCCCGCAAAATGGACAAATTTAAACCAATAGTAACTCATTTTTTCTCCTTAATCTCTTATTAAAATTTCTTTTCGCGCCTCGAATTCCTCTTTAGAAATCGCGCCTTTTTGATACAGCTCAAAGAGCGCATCGACTTTTTTTAGACGTCCTTCGTAGTCGTCCTCCTCGGTCTCGCTTGCAAAAGCATTTAAATCTTCCACCCAAATTCCTACGAAAAATATATCTAGCAAAATCCAAATTCCCCAAATCGCCCAAAACAAAAAGCCCACTAAAAACCATAGTGTAAAGCTCCCTAGCCAAAATAGCGCAATTTGAGCAAATCCGCTGATAAATTTGCCGCAGTAAATTCTATGCAGTCCGCCACCGATAGGCATAGCTGCGATCCATGAAAACGCACCTAAAAACCAAAGCGCGTAAGCGATGTAATTATTTCTCTTCATTTTTCTCCTTTTTTGCGGTGCGTAAGCCCTGAAAAATAAAAATCACCACGGCTAGATCGATCATCACGTCGGCGAAATTAAACACCGCAAACTCAAACCACTTATGCCATGCGACATAATCTACGACGCCGCCACGAATAAAGCGATCGAGCAGGTTTGAACATCCTCCAGCAAGCATCAGCGCAAACGGCATCCAGTGCTCGCAAAAGAATTTCTTGTGATAAAACACGTATCCTGCAAGAGCTGAGATCAGCGCGATCTGGATAAATTTTAAATTTTCGCCCAAAAACGCAAACATCGAAAACGCAACGCCGCGGTTAAGCGTAAGCTCTAGCGAAAAAAACTCCCCCTGCCACGAAAAGCCGTTTAAAAACGCGAGCTTGATCGTTTGATCGATCGCAAAGATCACCGCGAAAAGCAGGATAAATTTAATACAGGTCTTAGCCATCTTGCAGCTCGAATTTAAATATGTAAAACCTGCGCTTTTTATCCGCGCTTTTCGTGTGGAGCGGGCAGTTTGCCGAGCCGTAAAATTTTATAAAATCGCTATTCATTTAGGGCTTTGATGAAAAATTTTTCCACTTCATCCATTCGCTTTTGCAGCAGTTTTTCGTTTTTACCCTCGATTAAGAGGCGGATAACGTTTTCGGTGCCGGAGTAGCGAAAGAGCGAGCGGATTTTGTCCGCTTTAAGGCTTGTTTCAAGCTCCTTTAGCCCTTTTAATTTTTCAAGCGGTTTTTTATCCGCGATCTTTAAATTTCGTAAAATTTGAGGATATGGCTTAAGCATCGCCGAAAGGTCGCTCGCTTTTTTATGCGTATCCAGCATGCAGGCGGCGAATTGCAGCGCACTTGCAATGCCGTCGCCCGTTTTAGCGTAATCGCCGAAAATCACATGCCCGCTCTGCTCGCCGCCAAAATTTGCGCCTAGCTCGTGCATCGTCTCAAGTACAAATTTATCGCCTACATTGCAGCGATGAAGCGCGATGTCGTGTTTAGCTAAAAAATCCTCCAGCGCAGAATTACTCATCACTGTGGCTACCATTTTATTGCCTGCTAAGCGATTTTTTCCTTTCAAATAGACTGCTAAAATTCCAAGTAGCGCGTCGCCGTGGATGATCTCGCCGTTTTCATCCACGACTACGAGCCTATCGGCATCCCCGTCGAAGGCAAACCCGACATCGGCGCGCAATCTTTTGACTTCCGAGGCTAAATTTTGCGGGCTTAGCGCGCCGCAAGCATCGTTAATATTTTTTCCGTTAGGCTCGTCGCCGATGACGATCGTTTCAGCCCCAAGCTCGTTAAATACAGTAGGTGCGACCCTGTAGCTTGCTCCGTTTGCGCAATCAAGCACTACGCGAAGCCCGTGCAGAGTCTTTTGCTTCGGGAAGGAATTTTTAATATGTACGATGTACCTGCCGATGACGTCGTCCACGCGCTTTGCGGCGCCGATTTGCATCATTTTGGTGCGCGCCTCGGCGATGAGTTCGTCGCTGAAATAAATTTTTTCGATCTGCGCTTCCTCTTTTTCGTCGAGTTTAAAGCCTTCGCTGTTGAAAAATTTAATGCCGTTGTCGTAGTATGGATTGTGACTTGCGCTTATCATGATGCCTGCGTCGCAGCGCATATCCTCCGTAAGAAAAGCAATCGCAGGAGTAGGCATCGGGCCGATCTGGCGGACATTGTAGCCTACCGAGGTAAGACCCGCAACGATCGCGGTTTCTATCATATAGCCGCTTCTGCGGGTATCTTTGCCGACTAAAATCATATTCGTAACGGAATTTTTCCTAAAATAAATTCCTGCGGCCATAGCTAGTCGCATCGCAAGCTCGGCGGTTAGAAATTCTCCCGCTTTGCCTCGTACGCCGTCCGTCCCGAAAAGTTTCATTATTAAATCCTTATATAAAAATCGTAAAATTCTACCAAAAAAAAGTTTAATCTTCATAAATTCGAGCTATTTTAAATTTCACTTAAATTAAGCGTAGATTAAATATCTTTTACGTATAATCGCAGGTTCAAATTTAACCGAAAAGGAACGTTATGGCAAATCACAAATCCGCCGAAAAACGCGCGAGACAAACCATAAAAAGAACGGAGCGAAATAGATTTTATCGCACCAGAGTAAAAAATATCACAAAAGCCGTAAGAGAGGCGGTCGAGAGCAAGGATCTAGACGCAGCGACTCAGGCTCTGAAAACGGCTAATGAAAGCTTCCACAGCTTCGTAAGCAGGGGCTTTTTGAAAAAACAGACCGCGAGCAGAAAAGTAAGCCGCCTAGCCAAACTCGTAAATTCTTTAAAAACCGCCGTGTAAGCGCTACTTACGCATAAAATTTAAATGCTAGCCGATAAACTAAAGCCTTTTTTGGATCGCTATGACGAGCTTTCGCGCATGCTTAGCGATCCCGCAATTACCGCAGATATCGCTAATATGACGGCATTATCTAAAGAGCAGCGCAGTATCGAGCCGATCAAAGAGGCGGCTAGCGAGTATCTTAAAATTTTAAATCAGATCGAAGAAAACAAAGCTCTGCTAAGCGATGCCGATCTCGGCGAGCTAGCCAAAGAGGAGCTTAAAAACTTAGAGACGCAAAAACCGCAGCTTGAAGAAAAAATCAAAATTTTACTGCTTCCAAAAGACCCCAACGACGATAAAAATATCTTTTTAGAGATCCGCGCCGGTACAGGCGGCGACGAAGCGGCGCTGTTTGCGGGCGATCTGCTCGGCGCGTATCTGCGCTACGCCGATCTTCGCGGCTATAAATGCGAGATCGTAAGCACTAGCGAAGGCAGCGTCGGCGGCTACAAAGAAGTGATCTTGCTCGTAAAGGGCGCGGGAGCGTATTCGCGGCTGAAATTTGAAGGCGGCACCCACCGCGTGCAGCGCGTCCCAGAAACGGAGAGCCAGGGCAGGGTGCATACCTCTGCAATCACCGTCGCCGTGATGCCCGAGATCGAGGATAGCGAGATACAGATCAATCCGAACGACCTTCGTATCGACGTTATGCGCAGCTCCGGCCACGGCGGGCAGTCCGTAAATACCACCGATAGCGCCGTTCGCATCACTCACATCCCGACCGGTTTAGTCGTCACCAACCAAGACGGCAAGGATCAGCACAAAAACAAAGAGGCGGCGATGAAGGTGCTGAAGGCGCGCCTTTACGATATGCAGGAGCAGGAGCGCTTAGAAAAAGAGCGCAAAGATCGCAAGGATCAGGTGGGCACCGGCGACCGCTCGGGGCGAATTCGTACCTACAACTATCCGCAAAACCGCATCAGCGACCACCGCATAAATTTAACTCTCTACCGCCTGGACGCGATCATGGCGGGCGGCTTGTTCGACGAGATCATCGACCCGCTCATTGCGCACTCTCAAGCCGAAGCGATCGCAAACGCGGGCTATTAAGCCTTTTAAATTTAGACCTTACATCCGCTTGCTTTACCGAATTTTGCCTCGATTAAAAGTACCAAGATGAAGAAAATTTTTTCGTCGTTGAACTTCGCAAGCTCGCGCAGATCTTGATCTGCGCTTACGAGCTTGATACCGTTCGATTTTAAAATTGCAGCGAGTTCATCGGCGCCAAAGCCCATTTTACCAGCGATCTCTCTGATATTATAGGACTCGATCGCGCCGATGATGCGGTCCATATTGCAAAAGCCCGGATTCTTGCGACTTAAGATCACGTCCAAAAACTCGCCCCAGAGCTTTATGAGCTTCTTTCGCCTCGTGATTAAATGCAAGATCGCGACGCAAAGCAGGCCGAATCCCGCGATCTTATGCAGGCTCATCCACGCCTCGTCATATTCGCCGCGCGCGAAATTAACGCCTGAAAAGCCCAAAACGCAAAGCGCGCAGCCTAGCAGCACGATGAGCGCAAATTTATAAACAATCCCCGCCTTAAGCATCAAATCTCCTTGCTTTGTTTTTAAAATTTAGCGACTTCACGCGGAGTGCCTGCAAGCGCTAAGCTGCTGCACCGGTACGCCTCGCCGATCGCCGCTATAGTATCGCAGCGGCGTTGTTGCGCCGTCCGCACCGCTGTTTCACTTATATGCTCCGTGGATCACCATCATCGTATCACGCGTTTGCACTACTTGCACTGCGCTTTACCTATACGCATCCTGTTATCGCGGTTGCCATATTGCGGCATTTTATGCTATCGTCGCCGCAATCATGCCGCGCCGCTTTGTGCTGTCGATCCGCTGTCACGGCCGCGCTGTTCGCTTCGATCATCGCGTCGTTATGATGAATTATTTGTCCGAGCGAAGATTATGTCATACGGCGCTGAGTAGGTACGTATCGCCGCTCCGCTTCTCGACTACGACGTGCCGTCTGCACCGCCGATGTGTTACATGCCATCTGACTGACGCACTACCGACTTATTGCGACGCCCGCGCATCGCACCGCTTACGTAGCCCGCTCATTTAGCACGCCGTTATGCTACCGATCGCGGCTCGGTTTAAAATTTTATCTAGGCGCCGTCTTCTTGGCGGATCATCTTGCGTTTAAATTTTACCGACTTAATTTCGCGCAAAATCGCGATCGCGCGCCGTTTACCGACCTCCAAGCCGCTCGCCGCTACGTAGTCGTATGGCCCATGACGCCGCCGTGCTGACGACTACATGTATGGGTCCGAGCATATACGGATGCGAGCTTCTGCACCTATGTAGCGAGCGCTAATTACTCATGCGCACAGGCACCGAGTGCCTCGGCTAAATTTTATCGTCGCTTAATATAAACGAGTAATTTTAATAAATCTGGATTTAAAAAGATATGAATTTAAAGGCGAAATCCCTGGCGCGTGAAATTTAAAGGGCCGAATTTAAAGCTCTATCGTCCGCTCAAATATGTCCTCAAGCCCCGTTTGATGCACGATCGCTAGCATGCCGAGCCTCGGCAGATCTGCGCGCAAACCCAGTAGTAGCTCGCGCGCCGAGGCGAGATCGAGCGCGGAGGTGATCTCGTCTGCGAAAACAAAGCTCGGCTTGTGGTAGCGTATCCGCGCAAAACTAAGCCGCTGCGCCTCCCCGCCGCTTAAAATTTTAACGTAATCGGCGCGCGAGTTTAGCATGCGGGCAAATTTTTTAAGCCCTACGCGGCGTAAAATTTCTAAAAATTCCGCATCGTCTGCGCGCGGCGGCTGCGGATAAGCGATAAGCTCTTTTAGGCTAAGCGGTGCTAGATAGGGCTTTTGCGGGATAAATATCACGCCCGTGCGCGGCAGGCTGATCTCGCCGCGACCGTATCTCCAAAGACCCGCGACGTAGCGCAGAGCCGTGCTTTTACCCGCGCCGCTCTTGCCTCGCAGCATTATAAACTGCGCGGGCGCAAGCTCGAAGCGTAGATCCTCGATCAGCGGCTCGCCCGCAGGCGTGAAGACCGACAAGCCCTCGCAGCGAGCGGAATTTTCGTCGCTTTGTTTGACGCAAGCACGCAGATTTGCGCTCTCGCCGTCCATGCGCGAGATGAACTCATAGATCCTCTGCACGCTCGCCGCCCACTCCATGATCTGCTTGTAATAGTCCATAAACCATGCAAATCCGTCCTGCACGCTGTAAAACGCCGAGCGCGCCTGCATCATGTCGCCAAAGCTCATCGCGCGCGACAAATACAGCGGCAAGCAGGCAAAGATCGGGATTAAATTCGTGATTTTTAGGTAGCTTGCCGAAAAGCATTCGAGGCGAAATTCCGTATTCATGATGCTGCGCCAGTTTCTCATGATCTTGCCGAAGCTCGCGCGAAAGCGGCCGCGCTCGGCATCCTCTCCGCGCATAAAGGCTACGGCTTCTGCGTTTTCGCGCACGAGCAGCAGATCCGAGCGGTAATCGGCTTCGGCGCGCTGCTTGGCAAAATTTAGCCCCCTAAGCCTGCGCCCGATGAGATGCGTAATCAGCGAGCAAAGTAGCGTATAAAGGAGCGCGACGTAGAGCAAAAAGCCTTCGATCTCAAAGCGCATGCCGAAAATTTCAAATTTCAGCACCTTCGAGACTTGCCACAATATCGCAACGAAGGCGATGAGCTTGGCGAGATTATAGACGAGCGATTTTACGAGATCGACGCTTTTTTGCACGAGCAGCAAGCTGTCCTCGGCGATACGCTGATCGGGGTTGTCTAGCTTTGCAATCGTTTTTGAAATTTCACAATCTGCGCGAGTTTTGGATGAAATTTTATTCTCGCTTGCGCCGCTTTGCCCTGCTGCATTTTGCTTCGCCGTGCTCGGTAAAATTTCAAGCTCATTTACATCTCTATGCAAAGCCGCGCTATCCGCCTCGGCTGCGGAACACTCTGCGTGCTCGTTTAAATTTTCATCTAAATTTACGTCGCCGGGTTTTTCTAAATTTGATCCGCCTACAGCGCTGAAATTCCCCTCAAGACTCGTGCGGTAGAAGTTTGCGTTATGTAGCCATTTGCGCTCCATCATCGCGCTTAGCCGCTCGCGCCAGACGATTACGAGCAGTTTGCGAAGCCAGCTACCGCAGACGATGAAAAGCACGATGAGCGCCGTGTAGAGCAAAAACTCGCCCACGAGCGCGGGAATGAGCTCGCCTTTAAGTTCGCTTAGCGCGTCGTAAAAGCGCTTATCCCACGCGTTCATCAGCACGCTGATTTTGATGATAGCGAGGCTAAAACCAAGCGCGAGCAGCAGTAGCGCCCACAGCTTCGCCGCGCCCTTGCCGAACCAGTGCGGACGTAGAATTTCAAAAAATTGCTTTAGCGTTTTCAAATTTTCTCTTTAAATTTTAAAATTTAGCGCCGGTTGCAGCGAGATCGCGGGATTAAATTTGATCCCGCAGGCTCGCGAGCGGATTTTATGCTCGCAAGTCTGCGCGTTTAATTCGCTTGGAATTTCGCGGGATTAAATTTATCGCCCTTGCCCGCATCGCCCGCGATCGCCCGCGCTAATCAATCGCCAATCAACCAAATCGCGAGTTAAATTTTAATCCCGCGGCTTCGTTCAAATTTTACCCGCCTCGCTACGTGCTACTTGCGACAAAGCCTAGCCTCGCGCCTCTGCGCCCGCCTCATCCGCGCCCTTATGAAGCGCGGAATTTATCCAAGGCCGCGTGCAAGCTCGGTCGGTCCGAGTTCGCATAAGCGCAAATTTCATCCGCACTCAATACGTATAATTAAGCGTTAGCATAAAATTTCGCGGCTCGCCGTAGTAATTATTCATCCCCGCGACGCGATTTTGCGTGTTTTGAAAATACTTCTTATCCGCGATGTTTTTGACCGCAAAATTTACGCTAAAGTGCTTGTCGAAATGATAGCCGACGTTCGCGTCCCACAGCGCGTAAGCCTTCTGCGGTGCGGCGTAGTACGCAACGTTTTCGCGATATATCGAAGCGGTTTTGCTCTGATAGCGCACGCCCGCACCCAGGGTGATCTTGCGATTTTCGCCGAGCGGAATTTCATAGTTCGTATAGAGCTTAAACAGATGCTTCGGAATGTAGCGTTTGGCGTTTGCGCCCTTGCTATAATCAACCGTCGCGGAGGTTCTTTCCGTCTTTAAATAGACGCTGCGGTTGAAAGTATATCCTGCGAATAATTTCCAATTCTCAGTAAGCGAGCCTTGCAGCTCGGCATCCACGCCGCGGCTTCGCACCTTGCCCTCGGCTATGGAGTAGTTCGTATTAAGAGGATCGCTCATCGCCCTATTTTTCTGAATGATCTGAAATAGCGCGACATTCGTATTAAGTGCGCCGTCAAAAAATTCTCCCTTCACGCCGGTTTCTAAATTATAGCCGACGACGGGATCTAAAATTTTACCGTCTTTATCGCGCGCGGCTTGCGGCTTAAAAATTTCGGCATAGCTTGCGTACCACGAAAAATTATCCGCAAAGTCCCAGACCACCCCTGCATACGGCGTGAAATCCGATTTGCTCGGGCTCGCTCTATGCGAAGCCGTACCGCGCAAAATATTATAATAATACCTGCTGTAAGTTACCTTCGAAAAGCGCCCGCCGAGCAAAAAGTGAAAATTGTCGGTTAAGTTTAATCTAGTCCCGAGCGAGATCGCGCGCTGTTTTATGGTAGTGGAGCTTCGGTCTTTAAAGCTAGCGGCACTGCTCCAATCGGGCTGGGCAATCCTTGAGCGGTCCCAGTTATAAATATTCATCCCCAGCGACGCCAGAGAAGAATCTCTCGTCCTAGTCTCGCGCCAATTAAGCTTTTCGTTGCTAAGCGAGCCGTTTAAGAAAAAGTCGTGCTTCTGCCCGAATGCTTCGAATTTGCCGTCTAGCCCCGTTTGAAACCCGATCTCTTTGGAGTCGTTATCGTAAATCCTATATCGCACCGTATGCGACGAGCTGCCGTTGTAAGGATTTGCCCCGCCGAGCGCTCCGAATTTTAACATGCTGTCGCTATCGGTATAATTGAGCCTCGCGTAGGCTTTCAGATCATCGCTAAATTCGTGCGAGAGTTCGCTGTAGACGTTAAATTTTTCATATTTGCTCTTATCCCAGTCCGAACCGAAGTAGCTTCTGCGCGGTAAATTTAGTAAATTTCCATGATTATCTAAAACGGGCACGCCGTAAATATCATATACGCCGACGGTTTTTTGCCACAAAAATCCTGCGCTAAGAAGCGTCTTATCGGTCACGTCAAATTCCGTCGAAACGCCGACGCCTTCGCGATAGCCGTTGCGCGGATAGTCCTTAAACGAGCCCGTTTTACTTAAAATTCCGATCAACCGCGCGCGTGCCGTACCGCTTTGATTTACCGCGTCCGTTACGTCGATCATACCGCGATAATTATCCCAGCTACCGCCGCTTAGACTTGCGTTAAAGCCGAACTGATCGCTCGGACGCTTTCGGATTAAATTTATCGTGCCGCCGGGCTCGCCGTTGCTTTGCGTAAGGCCCGCTACGCCGCGCAGAACCTCGACGCGATCGTAGAATTCCAAATCGGTAAATTCCTTCGATGAGCCCAGCGGCCCGAACACGGAGCTAGAAACCGAGCTTGCGATGCCGTCTTCTTGGATATTATCGACATAAAAGCCGCGCGAGACGATGCGATTGCCGCCTGCGTCGTTATTTAGCGAAATGCCGGTGGCGTATTTTGAAAGAGCCTCTTCGGCGTTGTGCAAGCTCAGATCTTTTAAAAGCTGATTGGAGATGACGCTTATGGACTGCGGCGTTTCTCTTATGCTTAAATTTAGCCCCGTCGCGGTGCTCATATTGCCCGTCGTATAAGAGCCCGTGCCCTCGGTAGTGGACAGATCGGCCTTGCCCGTGACGTTTATGGTGCCGAGATTATCGCCGTCTGAGCCCTGCAACGTAGAATTTGCCGTGCTACCGCTTTGCGGCATGGAATTTTGTGCAACGCCTTTAGTAGCGGGGCTTACGACGGCGTTGCCCTGCGGCGCGGAATTTGCAGCGGTAGGGCTTCCAGGCTTTTGTGCAGAGTTTTTCGGCGCCGTGCTATTAGAGGCTAAATTTGAAGCCCGCGGCGTGGAGCTCCGCGGTGCGGTGGATGCGCGCGAGCTTTGCGACGACGAAATTTTAGAGGCAGAGCTTGCGGTAGCGGATTGGCCTTGAGAAGCGCCGCTATTTTGCGCCGCAGTAAGCCAAAACGGCGAGCAAAGTAGTGCAAAAGAAAGTAAAATTTTACTCTTTTTCATAAAAATCCTTTTTAGATTTTATAATCTATATCAATTTACTGGCGAGATTATCTTACAATTCTTCTTAAATAATAATAAAATTTTTAATAAACTAAATCATAAAATTTTATATGCAATTACTAATTTAATGGAATTTAATAAGATCTATTGACGAATTTTTAAGCAAAATTTATATAAATTTTAAAAAGTATATGAATTTAAAAAGCAAAGGATTTAAAAATTTAAAATTCTAAAATCCCGCCGCTTTAAAATAACGTAAGCGACGGGATTTGGCGTTTATCGGCGTTTGGTCTTGCGATTACGATAGCACTAGCACCGGTACAAGCGCATTGTGCAAGATATCCTCGGAGACGCTGCCTAAAAAGAGCTTTTTGAAAAACCCTTTCGTAAAGGCACCGGTAGCGATCAGATCGAGGTTATTGGCGCGGCGATATTTGATGATCTCATCGGCGGGCACTTCCGCTTGGATGCATTTGAAAGTGGCATTTTGAGTGCCTAAAATTTCGCGCGCCAGATTAAGCATCCGCTCGCCCTCTGCGGCACCCGCATTGATGTGCAAGACATGCTTATGTGCGCTCGCAAGAAGCTTTGAGCTCTTTATAAACTCAAGCGTGCGTTTCGCCGCGTCAGTGCCGTCAAACGCAATGAGCACGGAGTTAATCGGCGAAAATTCCTTATTTACTAGCAGCGACGGCACGTGAAGCTCCTTTATCAGCACGCTTGCATTAAAGCCTACGTCCTCGTTATTTGAGCCTTTGATACCGAGCACAAAAATTTCGGCTTCGTCTTTATACTCGGCGATAACGTCGATAAAATCGCCATCTTTAATGATCTTACTCGCCTTTACGCCCGCAGCAGTCGCAGCGCAGATATATTCATCCAGCATCGCTTCGGCTTCTTCGTGGTCTTTCTCCGCATCCACGCCGCCTAGTGTGGGACTTCCGTAGCTATTTGCAAGGATATCATTCTCTCCTAGGACGATCCCGCCTGCGGCTAGCCCATAAAAATTCTCGCCAAGCTCCGGGATTTCAACCACGTGAATAAACACAAGCTCGGCACCCAAGGTTTTAGCGACGTAAATTCCGTAATCTCTAACCGCTGGGGCAAGCGCATTTTGATCGACGCAAGTGATGACCTTTTTCATTTTTCGTCCTTTTAAAGATAAAATTTTAATCAAAATAAGCTTATCAAATTTTGTATAAAAGTTATTTAAATTCGGCAGATTTGAATGCAGCGTAGGCGATTTTGTGAAATTCTAAAGCCGCGTCGTAATGGATTTGTGAGGTGCGGGCGCGCTTGCGATAAGCTACTCGGGTGCGGTGCGGCAGCGAGCTAGCAGTTGCAGCGTAGTAGGCAGCTAAAAAGCGTTGCGGACGTGGCAGGCAAAGTGCGGTGCGGGCGATTTTGAAATTTATCAAGCCGCTAAAAGCGCGGTTAAAGCGCCGTTATTGCGGTTAGTAGCCCAAAGATGATCCCCGGGAAATTCGCCGCGGCGAGCGGATAGTCCTTTTTAGGCTTTAAAAGACCGTAGCTGACCCATATCGTGCAGTTTATCGCAGCTGCAAGCGGCTGGAGAAACGGGACTTTGTTGCCGTCTAAATTCGCCATTATGTTTGGTACGTAGGACACATACATGATGACCGACAGGCATGTGCCCGCCCAACCTAAAATTTGTAAATTTCTTTCGCTCATTGATTTACCTTTTTAGAAATACGTTTCAAATTTGCAAATGAAACGGAGCGGGATTTTAATATATTAAAAATAAGAAACGAATTAAAAAATGGCTAGAAATAAAATTTGACTTTAAATTTATCGCGGCGACTCCTCGCCCGCTCGTGTCTGTGTAAATTTTAAAGCGGCGTTTGAGGCGCGCATTTTAAAAAACGGCGAAATTTACGCCAGATAACGGTTGAAATTTAAATTTCAAAGGGATAAAATTTAAGCGACGGCTACAGCCAAATTTAAGTAAAATTTTACAGGAAAATTACGATAAAATTTCAAAAATATGAGTAAATTTCTTAGGCATTAAAGATAAGAGCGTTTGCCCTAAATGCGGAGGCAAACTGCAAGATTATGCTGAGATAGAAAAGTGGAATCAAATAGAAAAGAATAAAAAGTTTGAGAAATATTATAAATTTGAAGAGGAGTGGCTAAAGAAGGTGCAAAATCAGCGCGACGAGGAATAAAATGCTAAATTACAAAAATATCGGTTCTATTTGCGAGCTTGACTCTTTGTCTAAAAGCGGCTCGGACATATATTTGCTTATCGGATCGCACTTTATGGACAAGATAGATATCTTTAGTAATATCACAACGGATTTTCTTATAGGCGTCAAGTGGATATTTTTCTACGCAGAGAAAGCGTCGCAATTAGAAGATATCTTTGATAGTTTTATAGAGCGGCACGATTTATTGGATATCGTTACATTGTCATACGGAATCGATGAAAAAACGGAGCTTGTAAATCTGTTTTTATCTAAGATTACTCCAACAACTATGGGCGTATCAATACTAGATGAGAAAAATGCCGCCGAAAACGAGCTATTGCATGAAATTCTAAAAGGCGTAAATAATAAAAATGGCGATAAAATTTAAAATGAGGCGAAATATGCAGCAAAATGAAGAATTGTATTATTTAGTAGCTGGATTCATATACGATTGGTGCGATATAGAGCTGTTTTGCGATGAATTTTATAAGATGTATGATTTGGAATCGCAATATTGCGCAACCAATAAAGCGGAAGAGCAGGCATTAAAAGAATTGGATATGATGGTGGGTAGATTTTCTGAGTTTGATGAAGATTTTAAAAAGGCTCCTAACGTATTTTTTAAAGAAGGCGAGATAAGGCAAAAGGCAGAAGAAATTTTTCGATTATTTTCTAATATCAAAATTTCGAAAGAGGAATTTTTTAGATTTTTGAAAGAGCAGAGAGGGTTAAATTTTCCGATTGGCGTTGATTTGGGCGAAGGCTATGTAATGTGCCCGAATTGCTCCAACGCAATGAAAGTAGATGAGCGCCAAAGCGTGATTACATGCGATAATAAATATTGTATCGCTAAGCTTATCAATCCTTTGGCAAAATTAACGCTTGCGGAGATCGAGAGTGCGAAATACAATAGCCAAGAAGTCGATTAACAGGCACAAGCGGACAAATCTTTGCTAAACTGCAAAAAGGAGCACAATGCTAAGCGGAAGAGAAATTTACGAGAATTTTTTGTTAAGATTTTCGGACAACGAACGCGATATTATGAAAAATTTGGCGAAAAATATATATGAACTAAACAAAAGAGAGTTTATCATTGAGTTTGATGAAAATAATATATACAAAGTCAGATTTTATGATGATTTTGAAGGATGCTGCGATCCAGGTCTCGAAGAAGGAGAAGAGGGATGGGATGAGCTATTTTTTGGATTTGAATTTGTAGTTTTAGAGGTTTTATCGACGCGAGCTACAAAATTTAAAAAAGGCGATTATATCGAAATAAACTATAAAAACTATCCCAAAATATTTGATATGGATAGAAATTTGATTTAGATATGATAAGCTTAATAGAAAGATTTATGGAGAAAAATAGATGCTTAATTTAGAAGGACAGGAATTCCGCGTAAAGGGCATTTATAATAATATAGAAGAGGCTTCCAACATAAAGCAGCAAAAAATGTATTGGTTGAATGAGAACAACGTAGAGGGCTATATTTCATCGTATATAGAGCTAATGTGCACGCTTTTTGATGATTTTGATTTCGACGATTTTGTAAAAAATACGGCTTGTCGTTTAGGATTCCCGCCAAAACTTATAGAATTATTGCAAGAATTTAGAGATGCTATAAAACATTATCAAGCCAAAGACGAAACCGATGATCGCGCCATTATAGAGGATCCAAATTGGCATATCGTAGTAAAAAAGGCGCGAGACGTCATAAAAGAATGGAATAAATACGATTTAGGCTCGAACGATAGAGCATTCAAATTAAATTAGGTAGTAAAAAACAAAAAATAGGATTTTAATATGATAAAAAATGAATTTGAATTTTTAATTGCCTCCGTGCCGGATAGAGAAAAAGTAGTAGCCGAGATTTGGCATATGGACAGAGAGGCTTTAATACAGATCAACCATGAAACGAATAAGCTTTTGGTCGCTGCTACCGAGACTCGGCATAATATCAATTTTTACGAGCTTATATGGGCGCTATATGCTGGGGGATTATGGCTAAAAGATGGAAATCAAACACCGAATTTTACGGAGCAGTTTGAGAAATTTTCAAAAAGAAACGGAAGATGCTCGAAAAATATCTTTAAATTTACAAGATATGAAAATAAAGTGAGTATAGAACATAAAGGCAATCTAATAGCGCATGTCATAAAAGATGGCGACGCCCTATCGGTTGGTTTGTTAAATTTTGGATTTGAATTAAAAGACTGCGTAGAGCTCGAAAATTTCGTATGGGCTTTGCAAAATTCTAGGAAACTGCTAGATGGCGCAGTCGTCTAAATATCGCGGCAAAAACATATATAAAGGATAATAAAATGACCGATTATTTCGTAAGAAAAGAAAGCGCAATAAAATTAAATAAGCTTTTGGGGTTAGATTCGACGGGAGATGAGCAGGATTGGGAGCTAGAATTAGCAGACATCGGCAAAATTACGTCTATGCTAAATCTACTAGAAAACAAGACATTGAATTTCCACGATAAGATTGCTCTGTCGCATTTAATTGTCGCTTCGTTTGAGAAAGAGGATGAAGAGCTAGGCTCGGTAGACGGGGATAGGATTAAAATATTTGCCGACTTTCTGGGCGATAACTTACAAATCAAAAATATCGTACGAGAATACTGGGTAGTTGCGTATGGGAATTTGAGCAAAAATTTAGCCTATTTGATATTTGGGGATTAATAAAGGTATTAAATTTGTGAAATTCTAAATATAAAATTAAGTATAAAGAAAAAATGGCTAAAATTTTGTTGAGATCGTCGATATAGGTAGAAATAAAGGATGAAATAATGCAGCCCAAAATTAGAAATTTGTGTTTATCGTTAGAAAATAGAATTTTAAATCTACATCCTTTTAATCCCGAGCAAGTATGCTGCTGCATAGCGACATGGTTTATTGAAAATAAAATTTTATTTCGTATGAAAGAATACGACGGTTGCGGCTTAGACGAACTTTTAAAGTTAAATTTTAAAGATTATCCTACCGAGCTATCGATTTACGGCGACGGAAAAGCGAAGGATCTCTTGGGTGCAAAGATCATCAAATCGGACGAATACCGCTTGATAAATAAAATTAGAGCGCTGAAAGATCAAAAGAGCTTAAGACTAGTCTACGAGGAATTAAACTCGATTGTATTCGATAGTTTGGTAGTTAGCGTGGATTTGGACTTAGCGTACGAATGCCCGCAATGGTCGGCTAGCGATTATAGAGTTATGTTAAACGAAGCGACGGACAAAATCGTTTTTGCCTATATAAACTGCGAGAAGAAATTTTATCCGCATACTCTTACCGAGTGCCAAATAGATTGTAATCTTGCTATTCCTAAACGCGGATATTTTATAAATTAACTATTTCAATCATTTCTTTTATAGCTAACTTTTGGTATCCAAGAAAGAAGCTGACGGCAAAGACTCAAACTATTTAACCCAGTCTAAATTTAACCCGCTCCGGCGTATTAAATTTCGCGGTCGATTTGCGCTAGGGCGCCCGGGCATCGCCAAGCTCGAGCGCCGTTAAATTTCAAATTTAAAACTGTCCGAAAAGATCGTTCAGCGCCTCGCTAATGCTAGGATGCGTAAAAATTTGATTTTTGAAAAAGTCCGCCTTTGCGCCCAGTGCCATGGCGATTGCCAGCTCATTAACGATCTCGTGCGCGTTTACGCAGTGAAGCGCCGCGCCTAAAATTTCGCCGCTAGCCGCGTCCACGACCGCTTTCATCATTCCCTCATCGTGCGCTACGACCTTGGCGCCCGGCACCGCTGCCATCGAAAGCTTCAGCACCTTGATCTCGCGCCCACTCTCTCTTGCCTGCCTCTCGCTAAGGCCGATGCGAGCTAGCGGCGTGTGGGTAAACAGCACGCTTGCATGCGGTGCGCGGTTTTTCGTAGTGCGCGCGCCGTCTCCGAAAAGCGCGCTAAAAATGATCCTGAAATCGTCTAAGCTCGTGTAGGTAAACATCTCTCCGCCGCGCACGTCGCCTGCTGCGTAGATGCCAGCAGCCGAGCTTTGCAGATGCTCATTCGTGATGATATTGCCGTGCGCGTCCGTCTGCACCCCCGCAGCGGCTAAATTTAGCTCGCCAGTATTCGCGCGACGACCGAGGGCGTATAAAAACGCATCCGCCGTGACCGCCTTGCTCTCGCCCGCGAGGTTAAATTTTAGCTCGTCGCCCTTTAAGCTCAAAAACTCGCAGCCTTCGATAATCTCCACGCCTTGGGCCTGCAGAGCGGATTTGACGCTGGCAGCCACGTCCTCATCCTCGTTTTTCATAAATTTCGATCGCATCAACACGCTGACTTTAGAGCCGAACCCCGCAAACATCGAAGCAAACTCAAGCCCGATAAATCCGCCGCCGATGATTACTAGATGCTTCGGCAGGATCTTTAAATTTAAAATTTCTTCGCTACTATAAGCGATCTGCGAGTTTACCTCAAAGCTAGGCTCGACCTCCCTCGAGCCCGTATTTACGACGATCGTTTCTGCTGAAATTTCACGCGTCTGCCCGTCAGGGCTTAGCACGCGCACGGAATTCGCGCTCGTAAATGAGCCCTCGCCGTCAATTACGTCTATATTCGGGTTACCCTTTAGCATAGCTAAATTTTTCGCCCTCAGCGCCTCTACGAGCTCGTCCTTTTTCTGCATGCTCAGCACGAAATACTCTCCGAGCACGCCAAAATTTACGAAACCTGCTTCCTTGCTCGCCGTAACTAGCCGCTTGGTCGGGATGCAGCCTACGTTGATGCAGGTACCGCCGTACATCTGCGGCGAGCGCTCGATGAGAGCGACCTTTTTGCCCAGTGCGGCGGATTTTGCGGCAAGGGTTTTGCCCGCCTTGCCAAAGCCTATTACGATGATATCATAATCCATTTTTTATCCTTTTGATCTGAAATTTCGCGGGATTATAAGAGGTTTTATTAAATTTAAAATCTGCGTGGCACAAATTTAAAGGCACAGGCAAGCGGCGCGAAATTTCGCGACGAAATTCTAACTTCGGCACAGAATTTAATGCGGAAAATAAAAATTTCAGCCCCAATCGTTTTAAAAATTGTGCGCCGATAGAATTAAAATTTTAAGCGCGGGATATGCGACATTTTATAGCGCTTAGTAACGGATAGAATCAAATTCTAAGTCCCAAACCGCTCATAAAATTTAAAGGCGCGAAAGCGCGAAATTTGCGCTGTAAAATTCTGCCACTAGCGTTTTTTTACGCCTAGCAAAAACATATCGATGCGGTCCTTGATTAGCTCGCTCGCTTTGAAATTTAGCTTTTCATCGAAAAATAGCAGCCTGCTAAAATGCGGCTCTCTAAGCAAAAAGCAAAAATATAGCGCTAGGCTTTTTGCCGTGCGTCCGGGCGCAAACTCGTCCGCATGCGCCGCCAAATACTCATCCAGCGCATTCGGCGAACCTAGCACGCCGCTTTTTAAAAAGATTTTTGGGCTCTGGCTAAGCGCTCCGTTAAAGCCGCTGAAAAGTATCAGTCGGTAGAATTTTATCGCCTCCGGAGCGAAAAGAAACTCCAGATAAATCCCTGCAAACTCCTGCAGATACTCACGCAATTTTAGGTCTTTGTTGATTCGCATGCGCTCGTTCATTCGCTCGTCGAGCTTTTTGCTTTGCAGTTCGATTATGCGCAAAAATAGGCTTTCTTTGTTATCAAAATACTTATAAACCGACGATAGCGAGCCACCGCTAAGCTCGATAATATCGCTTAAGCTCGTAGCTTCGTAGCCTTTGGCTAAAAACAGCTCCAGCGCCGCGTCTAAAATGAGCTTACAGCGAATTTCGGATTTTTTATATTTAGGCGATTCGGGCATTTCGCCTCCTTTGAAATACTAAAAATTTTTGTAAGTGTATAAAAAATATACTTAATTAAGCAACATTATTGAGCTAAAATTTTAAAACCTCAGCAAAAAATAATTTTACGCGGCTTTGCAAGCGAAGCGAAATTTTATATCGCGCAGGCGCAAGCGAGCGAAATTTTATCGCGCACCAGCTGCGGTAAAGCGGAGTCTATCTTTGTAAACGAAGCGTTTAATGCCTATTTTAGGCAAATTTAGCAATAATTACCTAAAACGCTAAAAGGCATCTTTGTATGAAAAAAGTCTCGATCGGCGAAGCAGCCGAAATTTTAGGAATTTCAAAAGAAGCCGTCTATAACCGCATCCGCAGAAATTCCTTGCGCGCCGAGGAAAACGGCGGCGTGCGCTACGTGCTTTTAGATGATGAAATGCAACAAAGCGAGCCCGCTTCGCAAAGCTCTGCGAAAAGCTCGCGTACTGGCGGCGGGGCGGGCACTCAAAGCTTCATCGACTATCTCATCAAAGAAATCTCCGAGCTAAAGGGCAAAATCGAAGCACTGCAAAGTGATAAGGACAGACTTCACAAAGAAAAAGAGGAAATTTTAATCGCCTCAAAAGATGAAATCAAGCTGATGTATAAAGAGCGCGACGAGAAGCTCAGGTATTTTTTGTCGTTTTTCGATAAACCGCTGCTTTCGAGCAAAAGCCGCGAGGCCAAACCCTACGATGTCGAAATCAAAGAAAAAACCTTCGATCGTAGCGAATGGACGAGCCTTGCAAAATTCGTAAAATCGCTCAAACGCAAAAAGCGTCCAAAAGCGCAAAGTCTAATCATCGAAAATATCGGCAAGAGCGAGTTTATCCGCGTCGAGGGAAATGAACTTTTGATAAATCAAAGCCTAGATATAAAATCACTGAAAGGATCTAAATGAAACTACGCAAAATCGCTAGCTATGCGCTGGTAAGCGGCTTCGGGCTCGTTATGGCGGGCTCGTTAGCAGGCTGCGACGATAGGGGGCAGGAGCAAAATGTCCGTCTGCAAGAAGGCGCGCTCGTCAGGCTCGAAGAGGTCGCGCCGGGAAAATATAAAATTTTAGAGGAATTCCCGAGCGAAAAGACCCAGATCATCTTAAAATCGCTCGACGGCACGGAGAGAATTTTAAGCGACGAAGAAACCAAAGCCCTTTTGGCTGAGGAAAACGCCAAAATCGACGCCGGCACTTCAAATTTAACCAATCAAAACGCGCAGCTTAGCAGCGGCGGCATGAGCCTGGGCGAAGCGATCTTGGCAAGCGCCGCAGGCGCCATCATCGGCTCGTGGATCGGCGGCAAGCTGTTTAACAACCCCGCCTACCAAAGCCAGCGCCAAACCGCCTATAAAAGCCCGAGCGCATATTCTAGAAGCGTCGATAGCTTCAATCAAGCAAAGCAGCAAAACGATAAGGCGCGAAGCGGCAGAAGCGGTTTTTTCGGCGGAAGCAAGGGCGGCAAGAGCGGTGGATTTTTCGGCGGCTAAGCACGTTTTGAAACATACGGCGGCTTTGCGCAGCGAGTTTAAATTTAGAGCGTAGAGTTTTAAAATTTGCGCGAATTTAGCATTGATTTGACGCAGATTTTTCAAAAACGCACGATTGAAGTTTGACTAAATTTCATCGCTTCTGCCGCGCCCGGTGCGTACCGTCTGTGTGCCATTTAAAATTTAGCCGCAGATCTCATGCAGCTTAAATTTGCGCACGATTGCCGCGCATGATCTACGCTAATTAAATTTTGCCGTGCGCGCTTTAAATTTACGCGAAGACGTATGCGTATCAAAACTAGCAAAAGCCGCAAAGATCGCGGCACAAATGAGTTAAAATTTTAAAAAAAGGATAAAAATGCAACTAAAAAAGATAACGCCGTTAAGCAACGAATATCTCGAAAAGCTCGGCTTTTACTGGCATACGGACGCCGACGAGACCCCTTACGTCAGCGACGAGATCGTACGCGTGAGCGCTGCGGAGGCGGATGCGTACTACGAAGCGGCGAACGAGCTATACGAGATGTTTGTCGCGGCCGCGCAGCACGTCATCGATAACAACCTCTTCCACGAGCTCGGCGTCCCCTTCAGCCTCGTCGATCTCATCAAACAAAGCTGGGAAAATGAGGTGCACTGGCACCTATACGGGCGCTTCGATTTTGCAGGCGGGCTAGACGGCAAGCCGATCAAGCTGATAGAATTTAACGCCGACACGCCCACGGCGGTGTTTGAGACGGCGATCATCCAGTGGGCGATGCTCAAAGAAAACGGCATGGACGAGGCGAGCCAGTTCAACGACCTCTACGACGCGCTGCGCGATAATTTCAAGCGGCTCGTGGTGCTTGACGGCGAGCTCGAGGACTTTTCCAAATTTTACGAGGGGTGGAAAATTCTATTTAGCAGCGTCGCGGGCAACGTCGAGGACGAAAAGACGACGAAGCTTTTGCAGCAGACCGCGGAGGATGCGGGCTTTAAGACGCGCTTTGCCTACGTGGACGAGGTGGAATTTAACGACGAAGAGGGCGTGTTTTTTGACGGCGAAAACTACGAGTATTGGTTCAAGCTCATCCCTTGGGAGGCGATCGCGATCGAGGAGGGTGAGCTCGCGCTCATCTTAAAAAACATCGTGCAAAATCAAAAGGCGATCATCCTAAACCCCGCATACACGCTGCTTTTCCAAAGCAAAGGGATTATGAAAATCCTGTGGGATCTGTATCCGAACCACCCGCTGCTGCTGCAAAGCTCCTTTTCGCCGATCATCGGCAAAAAGATGATCAAAAAGCCGTTTTTGGCGCGCGAGGGGGCGAATGTGGCGATTTTCGACGCCGACGGCAAAAAGATAGAGGAAAACGGCGGCGAATACGGAAATCAGAAATTTTTATATCAGGAATTTTACGAGTTAAATAAAGACGAGCGCGCCCAGAGCTACCAAGCGGGAGTATTTTTCGCCTATGAAGGCTGCGCACTGGGCTTCCGCAAAGGCGGCGAGATACTCAATAATCTCTCAAAATTTGTAGGGCACTACATCGAGGACGCAAAGTAGCGGCGCGGAAATTTGATAAAATTTGAGAAATTTTAGGGCGGAGCATTTTGGCGATAGCTTTGGCAGCAAGGCTATCGCGGCGGTAAATTTTTATCGCTGGGCGGCGGCGAAATTTAACGCTAAGAGACTACGGTAAAATTTAATGTAGCGGCGCGACTAGAATTCTGCACGGATAAAATTTTGAGCAGATCAAATTCACGTGAACTAAAATTCCGCGTAGAGCAAGTTTTGCGCGAGTTAAATTTTAAAATTTAAATGCGAGCGGCGGCGATTAAATTTATCTCTCACTTCGGCACAAATTGAAATTTTAAATTTAGACGCAGATTTCAGCGGAAGTAAAATTTGCCGCTTGCTTCGGCGCGAAATTAGAATTTTAAAATTTAACGCCCCGCGCGCTGCGAGCATTAAATTTCGCGAGGACAGAATTCGCAATAGCTAAATTTCGTGAGGTTAAAATTTGCCGTTTAAGCGCCGCGCTCCGATCGCGCGAGGAAATTTAACGGCTAAATTTGACTGCGCGGCTACGGCTGAAAATTTTAAAACGCAAAGGGGAAAATATGAAGATCGTATGTTTGGATGCCGCGACGCTGGGAAGCGATGCCGATCTTAGCGAGATCGCAAGCTTGGGCGAGTTTGAAAGCTACGAGATGACCGAGTCCGCGCAAACTGCGCAGCGACTAGCCGGCGCGGGCGTCGTCATAACCAACAAAGTCCTAATCACGGACGAGATCATGGCGCAAACCGCGCTTAAGCTGATCTGCGTCAGCGCCACGGGCACGAATAACATCGACATGCAGGCCGCGCAGGCTCGCGGCATCGCGGTGAAAAACGTGGCGGGCTATTCGACGAACAGCGTCGTGCAGCAGACCTTCGCGTCGCTGTTCGCGCTAACCAACGCGCTCGGATACTACGCGGATTACGGCAGCAGCGGCAAATGGTACGAGAGCGAAATTTTTACTCACATTAACGCGCCGATCAGCGAAATTTACGGCAAGGAATTCGGCGTCATCGGGCTTGGACAGATCGGCGAAAAGGTCGCCCGCATCGCCGCCGCGTTCGGCGCGAACGTGAGATACTACTCCACCAGCGGCGCAAACGATAACGGCGAGTTTGCCAGAGTGAGCCTGGACGCGCTTTTGAGAGCTTGCGACATTATTTCGATCCACGCCCCGCTAAATGAAAAAACGGCGGGATTGATCGGCGAGGCGGAGCTTGCAAAGATGAAAGAGGGGGCGATCTTGATGAATTTCGGCCGCGGCGGCATCGTGGACGAGGAGGCGCTGGCTCGCGCCGTGGACGAGCGAGGCCTGCGCGTAGCGCTTGACGTGCTTCAAACAGAGCCGATGAGGGCGGATCATCCGCTGCTGCGCGTGAAAAATCGCCGCAACGTCGTCATCACGCCTCACATCGCATGGGCAAGCATCGAGGCTCGCAAACGGCTGATAAAGATGATCGCGCAAAATATTAGGGATTTTATGAGCGGCAAATAAGCGCGGTTGAAACGCCGGAGCAAATTTAACAAAATCAAGATGCGGCACAAGGCCCACAAAGACTCTGCACGCAGTATTTCAAAGCGCTGTATATAAAATTTTATTAACTGAAAAGAAGCGATACCGCTTCGGATAAAATTTTAAATTTACGCTGCAGATAAGCTATCTCTCCGCTTTGAATTCATGGATTTATCTTTTCTTGCCAATTCTTTTTATGCTCATCCAAAACCCCGTAACTATAAAAAATAACACAGAAATAGCCGCCACGCAGAACAAGAACTTGCCCGCCTCGCCAAAGATATAGCCCGAATGCACGCTCAAAACGGCTTTATGTATAGCAAAAGGGCGCGGCATGGTGCTTTTCGTATCATCATAGCGAGCATGCCGCAAGATGCCCTTTTTAACGTTTACACTCATCGTATTCATATGCTCTTCGCTCTTTTCGCCTTTATCGAAATAAAAGATCATAAAATTTTCTCCATCTTTTTGGGCGATGATGTTAAAGAATTCGTAGTTTTCACCGCATTCACGCTTAAAAATATCAAATGCCGTCTGCAAATTTAAAATTTTATCTTCATCCTCAAGCGAAAATCCTCGCACTTCGGTAAAACTCGTTTTTCTAAAAATTTCCTTTTCCCCTAGCGCTCTGTTGGTGATTTTGGCTATCCAATCATACGACCAATAAAGCCCGCTAGCGCTTATCGTAAGTAAAACGGGCAGCAGCAAAACTCCGACCGCGCCGTGCAAGCTATATAAAAACGTGTAACCTCTAGCTTTAAAATTTATCCTAAATGCGCGTAAAATCTTTCCTCTAAAGCTAGGATAATAGATCACCACGCCTGAAATTAAGACTAAAATAAACATAACCGTGCTAAGCGCCACAATATTTTTGCCTATTAGCCGCAGAGTTTCGTTTTTACTTAGCCCAAATCCCAGATTGGTATGTAGGTTTAGTATTACGCCGATAAACGTATCGCCTATGTTTTCCGAAGTAATTTCGCCGCTATAAGGATCTATAAAATATGATTTAAACTCGCCGCTAGAATCTGTACCGGAAAGCCTAATCGCTTCGTTTTTGTTTTGAGGAATCCTATAATAACTGAGCGTAAAACCGGGCTTGACTTTTCTGAAAATATTTAAAATTTCGGCGGGTTCGAGGGCATCTTTTCCGCTCGGACTCACGAAAGATTTGCTTTGATTTAACGCATCTATAATCTCGTCGTGATACGAGATAATAGCGCCGCTAAGGGCTATGATTAAGATCGGTACGCAGCATATAAGCGTCAAAACAAGATGGACATTGAACCAAAATTTTTTCCTTTTTAGAATCGCCATTAATTTCCTTAAATTTTAAATCCGCAGACGAAATTTTATGCGCCGCGAATTTAAAAATTCACGTTAAATCCAACCTGCGCCTTCATCCCGTCTACGACCATCATTTGATAATTTCCCGAGCGCGTTAGTACGAATTCGTTGAATATGTTATAAAGCGTAAAATTTAAACTTGCGTCTTTTGTAACTTTATAGTTCGCGCCCAGATCAAAAAGCGTGTATGAGCGGATATCCTCATCGTAGCTTAGGCTATCGCGCGTCCTACTATAATAATTTATTTGCGACCATAAGTTTAGCTTGGAGCTTACGTCGTAATCAAATCCTAGCTTTACCGAATGGATTGGAAAATTATTTAAGGTTTTGCCCTTCTCGCTACCCGTTTTTTGCTCGGATTTCGTATAGGCGTAGTTTGCATGCAGCTTCAAATTATCTAAAATTTGATAATCGCTACTTAGCTCTAGACCCCTAACCTCAGCTTCTCCAATATTTATAGTATCCCAAATACCGCGCCTGTAAGTTTTGCCGTTATGCACGCAAGGATTTCCCGGTCTTGGACGGCAAATCAATTTGGTAGAAATTCCATCTTTGATTTCGGTATAAAACGCAGTAGCGCTAAAGTTAAATTTATTATTATCGTCGTAAGAAAACCCGCCTTCGTAGCTTATGCTGCTTTCGGGCTTTAAAGAGCTTCTACCTATCTGCGCTCCCTGGCCTCCTGCAAACGGCAAGGCAAGGCCCTCACTACGCTGCTTAATATCCGGAGTTGAATATCCCGTCGAAACGCCGCCTTTAATAGAAAAACTTTCGTTTAAACGATAAACGGCATAAGCGCGCGGAGATATATGGCCGCCGTAGTCTTTATCTCGGTTATATCTGATTCCGCCGGTTAGCGTTAAATCGTCAGTTAGATAAAAATCATCCTCGCCGTAGATCGAATAATCCCATCTTTTGACATTTGCCTCATCTGCGGTAGTAGCGGCTTCGTTTAATCTCTCGCTTCGGTATTGTACGCCCAAACTCAAAGCATTTGAATCGAAAAAATATGAGCCTTTAGAATTTAGCGTAGTCGTTCTAAGATGCAGATCCTGGGCGCCGCTTTCTTTCATGCTATCGTAGTTTGCATAGCTATCTATCATAAACTTATCGTATTTTCCCTGGTGAGACAGGCTTGCAGTGTAGCCTTTCATATCCTCTTTCGCAATATCGTTATTGCCTCCCGAGGTTGTTCGCGTACGCCCGTATGTACGCCTAAATTTATTATTTACTTTACGATAATCAAGCGCTACCTCATCGTTTTGCGTTATGTTATACATCAGTTTTGCGCCCATATTCGTCTCTTCATTATTTCTATTCGCATAAGGCTCTTTGTCCTCTATCTTTTCAAAAAATCTGCCGTAAAGTGCGATACCTAGTACGTCCGGGACGATAGCTCCGTTTAGATAAAAACCCGTTTGATAATCACCTTTTATTTGCGATTTTTTAGCGAAAGTATAGTATCCGTTTACGTTGCCGCTAAGCTCATTTGAAAAGCCCTTGGTTATGATATTTATTACTCCGCCCATAGCGTCGCTGCCGTAAAGCGAGCTCATAGGACCGCGGATGACTTCTATGCGCTCTATCGCATTTGCGGGAGGCAAGAAATTCTGGCTGCTGCCAATACTTCTTAATCCTTTATAAGCGCTATCGCTGGTCGCAGGCTTGCCGTCGATTAAAATTTTCGTATATTTTTGAGATAGGCCTCTTAGGCTTATGCCTTTTCTCGATGCAGCGCCTAGCGTTGCGGTAAAGGCACTTGGCAAATCCTCTACCATCGCGGAGATATCTTGGTAGTTGCGCTTTCGTATCTCTTTTCGCGTGAGAACGGAGATGGAAGCGGGTGCGTCTTGGATATTTTGCCGATAGCCCGTAGCACTGACTACGGTAATTTCACCCAAATTTACGCTTTTGTCCTGTTTTTCTAACTCACTCGATATCCCGGCTGTCGCTATAGCAACGATCAGCGATAATTTATATATTGCGCGCACAAACGATCCTTTTCTTATTAAAATTTAAACTCATTTTACTATAATAAGATATGCATTATCAAGAAATACTAAACGGCAGAGGGAGTATTTTAAACGCTAAAGGGATAAGATGAGTAAAGAGATAAGTTTAGACGATTTTTTGCAAAAAATATCTAACGACATTGAGCCGTCCAAGCAATGTGGGTATAACAAAACTGAGCTTGAAAGCGAAAGTATAAAATTCGACTTTAGCTCCTTTTATACGGGCGGAGAGATAGGATATTATAGCAGCGATATAATTTGCAGAGATTCCCTTTTGCATCGCCACGAACGGGGCAGCCGCTATTCATTTTTATTTTTCAATACTGGCGAAAATCCTATCTGCTTCAGATCGGATAAAGATCAATTCGTTTTAAATAAAGGTGAGTTTTGGCTCGGAACTATGCAAAGCAAATTGCGTGGCGTTCACGAGCTTGAAAATAAACACTATAAAAGCTCCTGCATAGCGCTTAGCACCGCTTTTGCAAATGAGCTGGGAATTTTAAAAAATTTGAATTTAGATCAAGCCGTTTGCATGAAGAAATTTAAAACAAGCGCCGTGCAAAATATCATCCTCAAAGAGCTCGAAAATGCCGCGATATACGATGGTAAAATACGCGAAATTTTTATGGAAAGTAAAATTTTAGAGATGCTTTATAGAAGTTTTCATAAATTTAATGAGCCCGAAAATGCGCTTAGCCTTGATGAAAATCGCATAAAAACAGTTCAAAAAGCAAAGAAAATATTACTCGAAAATATGCAAAATCCACCTGGCATTAAAGAACTCGCTCATCTTTGCGCTACGAACGAATTTGCACTAAAAAGGGATTTTAAAGCATATTTCGGCACGAGCGTTTATGCGATGCTGACAAATGAGCGACTTGAGATTGCAAAAGAGCTATTGAGTCTAGATCAAATCAGCGTAAACGAAGCCGCCAAAATGGTCGGATACAATAATTTATCGCATTTTTCTAAAATTTTTAGGGCTAAATTTAATATATTGCCGACGCAACTGAAAAAGGATATAAAATTTTACTACTCGGATTAGAATTTCGCACGACCGGCTATCTTTTATAAGCCGCGCCCTTTCACAACCGCATATCAAAATATCATAAAATTTTATATTGCAACCGGATCCGTAAAAATACGGAATTTAAATTATAAATTGCCGCCGAAGCCTTGACGGCAAAAACGAGCTGCGATCAAATATCGCAGCTGCGTGTATGTTTGGATGTCAAAGGGCGCCTAAAATTTTAAATACGTCTAAATTTAAAACAGGCTATAAACCTCATCGAGTGTGAAGTGCTTTTTATCGATCTTGCCGCCGTAGTATGGCTTGATATCCTCGTCAAAAGCCTTGTGAAAAAATTTTGCTTTATACATTTTTACCAGGCTGCTATTAACCGCATCAAGTAGCTCGGTATTGCCCTTAGATAGGGCAACGGCGATATAATCTACCTTGCCAAGGTTAATGATTTTTGCATCAAGCGCGGCATCGTTTCTAGCGTATCCGAGCACGACCGTGTTATCGTCGGCAAAGCCTATGCCTTCGCCAGCCTTTAGTCTGGCGACGCACTCATTGGCATCGGCACATGTCGCAATCTCATAACCCGCGTTTTTAAAGTGCTCCTCGGCAGTTGTGCCTTTAACACTTAGAATTTTTTTATGCGCGATCTGATCGATTCTTGAAATATTATCATCCTTGCGGCTTAGCACGCCGATCTGCACTGAATAATACGGGTAAGAAAAATCGACTTTCTGAACGCGGTCTTTTGTGACGGTGAGCTTGGATATGATGAGATCTACTTTGTTTTGCTCCAGTGAGGGAACGCGATCTTTAGATGCTACGGAGATAAAGTCGATTTTGATCTTTTTATTGCCAAATAGATTTTTGACTAGCTCATTTGCCAAATCAACTTCAAAGCCCTTCAGCGTGCCGTTATCATCGAAGCTAAACGGAGGCTGGGAATCTTGCAAGCCTATGCGAATTTCGCCTGCTTGCTTGATATCTGCTAATGAGTTAGCGCAAAGCGCGCCAGCACCCAGCAAAATACTTAGTAGAATTTTTTTCATATTTCGTCCTTTTGAATTAAAACATTTTATAAAGATCATCTAACAAGAAATATTTTTTCTCAGCCTTTCCCTTGTAAAAGGGATCGATGCTATCGTTAAAAATTTTCTTGAAAAAGCCGTTTTTGCTGAGCTTGACAAGCCCGTCGTTTAGGGCGTTTAGCAAGTCATCGTTGCCTTTTTGCACCGCGATAGCTAAAAAGTCCGTCGTGCCTAAATTCTTGATATTTACCTCTACCTTGCGATCTACAACCGAATAGCCCAAAACTACCATATTATCGTCCGCATAGCCGCTGCCGCGACCGGATTTTAGCGCTCGGAAACATTCACTAGAACTAGCGCATGAGATAACTTTAAAGCCTTCCTTATTAAAATAATCAAACGCCGTAGTGCCGGGCTCTGCTAAAATTTCTTTATCTTGTAAATCGTCTACGGTTTTTATATTATCATCGGTGCGGGTTAGCACGCCGATATTTACGCTAAAGTAGGGATTTGAAAAATCCACTAGCTTCTCGCGCTCTTTCGTAACCGTGATGGCTGCGATATCCAAATCAACCTTGTTATCTTGCACGGCTGTGATACGGTCGTTGCCTAGAGTTACAACATATTCGATTTTGCCGCCCTTATCGCCGAAAATTTCCTTTGAAAGCTCTTCAATAAGCGAAATTTCAAAACCGCTGTATTTGCCGTCCTCGGAGACGCTAAGTGGCGGCAGTGAGCCGTCTATCCCAATGCGAATAAGCCCTTTTTCTTTGATCTGCGCTAAAGAGTTAGCAAATAACGAACACGAAGCGATTAACAACGCAAATATAATCTTTTTCATAAAATTCCTTTAAATTTTACTAAAATTTCGTAATCGAATAGAATTCCATCCATCGCCACTTTAAATTAAAACAAGCTGTAAAGATCGTCCAGCAAGAAATACTTTTTATCAATGGTGCCTTTATAAAAAGGCTCAATACTCTCATCAAAAATTTTTGTAAAAAAGCCCTTTTTACTTAGCTCAATTAATCCCGCATTTACCGCGTTAAGCAGCTCAGTATTGCCCTTTTGCACCGCGATGGCCAGGAAGTCCGTCGAGCCTAAATTCTTGATATTTACTTCGACTTTGCGGTCGACTACGGCATAAGCAAATACAAGTAGATTATCATCGCCGTATCCGTCGCCCTTACCCGATTTTAGGTCATTAAAGCATTCATTCGCGCTCGCACACGGTACTACGTTATAGCCCTGTTTCGTAAAGTAATCAAACACAGTAGTGCCGGGCTGCGCTAGTATAGTCTTTCCGTTTAGATCGGAGACTTTTCTGATATTATCGTCGCTACGAGTTAGCACGCCGATATTTACGCTAAAGTATGGATCGGAGAAATCTACTAGCTTCTCACGCTCTTTCGTAACCGAGATTAGCGCGATATCTAAATCGACTCTGTTATCCTGTACCGCTTTTATGCGGTCATCACCTACCGTTACGACATATTGTATCTTGCTGCCTTTATCACCGAAAATTTCTTTAACAAGTCCTTCGATTAAGAGTATCTCAAAGCCGCTATATCCGCCATCTTTAGCGACACTAAACGGCGGAGACGAGCCATCTATACCGATTCGAATAACCCCTTTTTCTTTGATTTGAGTCAAAGTGTTGCTAAGAAGCGAGCACACAGCCAGCATTAACGCCAAGATTATCTTTTTCATAGCGTCCCCCTCTTTTTAAAAATTATAGCAAGCTATAAAGATCGTCCAGCAAGAAATACTTTTTCTCTGCAGTTCCTTTGTAGTAAGGCTCGATGAAATTATCGAACGAATTTTTGAAAAAGCCCTCTTTGCTTAGCTTGATTAGCTCGCCGTTTAGAAAATCCAAAAGCTCCGAATTACCCTTTTTCACACCGATGGCTAAGAAATCCGAAGTACCTAAATTTTTGATATTTACTTCAACCTTTTTATCTAATACCGGATAAGCCAGCACGACCAGGTTATCATCGGCATACCCGTCGCCCTGTCCAGCTTTTAGCGCCTTGTAGCAAGCGTTTGCGTTATCGCATCTGGCGATATTATAGCCTTGCTTTTCAAAGTATGTTTCTGCGGTACCGCCGCTAAGAACTAAAATAGTTTTATCTTGCAATTCATTTAAGGATTTAATCTTATCTTCGACGCGGGTCAAAATGCCTATATTGACGCTAAAATACGGGGTCGTAAAATCGATCTGCTTCTCGCGCTCCGGAGTTACGGTAAGAGTTGCGATAACCGCGTCCACCTTATCTTCTTGTAGGAATTTTATACGCTGATTTGCAAGCACGGAGGTAAACTCCACCTTCCCGCCTGATGGAAGCATATCTTTGGCGATGGTGTTTGCCATATCGACCTCAAAGCCCTGATGCACGCCGTCTTCTATCTTGCTAAACGGCGGCTGCGCGTCATAAACGCCTATTCTAAGCACTCCGCTACTTTTGATCTCGGAGAGCGATCTTGCGCAAAGCGCGCTACTGGCCAAAGCTGCGACAAGCAGACTTAAGATAAATTTCTTCATCCTTTTTCCTTTCTCATAAATAATTTCAAAACCATTGCCACGGCTACGGAAAACCTCAAAATTCCGCCCGAATGGCAAGCAGACATTAAATTCGCCTGCAGGCGAAAAGCAATTTTAGCTTTTTATATCTTTAATGATTATTAAATAGTAAGTAAAGTCGCCAAATAAATTCGCTTTTTCATTGTTTGCTTCGATTCCACGCGAGCTTTTTTAGAATTTTCATCCGCGTCCTAGCGGTAAAATTTAAAATTTTTAAAATTTTGCAAAATTTTAAAGTCACAGAATTTTACAAAATTTTCAGCGTAGGATTGGGTTAAAAATTTTATGGGCGTTTTAAAGCTTGCGATGAAATTTTAAAATTTTATGAGATTAAATCTTGCAGGTTGCATTTGACAAAACAGCACAAGAAAGGAGTGAAATTTTAAAATTTCGCGTTTTGGCGCAAACATAGCAGGATTTAAAATTCTTAAATTTCTACACCCGCCTAGCAAAATGGAATTTTAAAATTTTTAGCAAACGACAAAATTCAAAAGCAAGCGAAATTAAATCTTTGCTACGCTGCAGAATTTCGCGATAAAAGTCACGCCGCCAGCGCTAAATTTTGTACCATAAATCATACTACAAACATCAGCTTGGCGCAAAGCACGATGATGAAGCCGAATACAAAGGCGATTTTGTGGATATTTTCTCGTAAAAACTCAGGCGCGGGCTTTCCCATCGCGCGACAACTTAAATTTATCGCTACGCACGCGGCGATGATGAGCGCGAGCGTGACTTTTAGCATAAAGATTTTTTGAAGCGGCGTGCCGAAATACCCGCCGTTAGCACTCCCGACCCAGCGGCTCATCATCATTCCGCCGGTGATTATCAGCGTAAAAAGGCAAACCGGCATAATCTTAATCGCGCGCGAGCCGATCGCCTTTTTAACGCGCTCAAAATCCGCGCCCAGCGCGCCTTTAAGCCGCGAAAAAATCACGACATCGAAAAATATATAGCCTAAAAAGATAATGGCGCAGATGAGATGCACGATCTGCACGTAAGGATAAATTTGCTCCACCACCGCTCCTTGCTATGAAATTTCGCCCATTTTATGCGAAATTTCAAATTTTAGCAATGATTTTTATCAACGCGCCGCGAGCGATTAAATTTAAAGCGGCTAGATTTAAGCAAACCGCGTGCGAGCAGCGCAGATAAATTTTGGCAAAATCGCGCAGGCAAATTTAAAAGCAAAGCCGCACGGCTAAATTTAAAAATATTTGCGTCCGTAAATTTATAAATTTACGGGCAACGCCGCGCAGTTAAATTTTATAAAATTTCAAAGCATCATCGAAAAGATTATGCCGAATATGATAAGCGGGATATTAAAGAAAATAAAGGTCGGCACGCAGGTATCCCAGATGTGGCTATGCTCGCCGTCGATATTCAGCCCCACGGTAGGCCCAAGCGTGCTATCGCTCGCAGGCGAGCCCGCATCGCCGATACCCGCTGCCACGCCGATAATAAAGATCGTCGCTGCAGTGCTAAAGCCCAGCTGCGCGGCTAGCGGACAATAAATCGTAGCGATGATAGGGATCGTGCCGAAACTCGAGCCTATGCCCATCGTCACTAGCAGTCCGATACCGATCATAAGCAGCGCACCGCCGAGCTTGCCGCCGCTTAAAGTACTCGCTACGTGCACCAGCTCATCCACGCCGCCGGTTTCTTTTAAGATCGTGCCGTATCCTGCGGCGATCAGCATCAAAAACGCGATGTAGCCCATCATATGCACGCCTTCGTCAAATACGTTATCGAGCTTCTTCCACTCGATGCCTTTGCTAGCAAGCATTACTAAAATTCCGCTAAGCGCGGCAAACGGAAGCGATTTGATCCAAATTTGCACGGCGAAGCACACCGCGATGCCCGCTAGCGCGCCCCATTCGTGCATACCCATCTTAAGCTCGCTAAAATGCGCATCCAGGCTCTGTTTGGTTTCGGCATACTCTCTTGGCTTGCGGTAGTAGATCACGGCTAGGATGAGACCTGCGAGCATAGGCACGGCGCTTAGCCACATTACGCTCGATATGTCGCTTAGGCTTACTGCGATGCCGTTTGCGTTCATATTTTTTTCGATTAGTCCCATAAAGATAAGTCCAAATCCCAGCGGCAGCGCCATATACGGCGTCTGCAAGCCGAACGTCAGTGCGCACGCTACGGCGCGGCGGTCGATCTTTAGCGAGTTCATGATCTTAACTAACGGCGGGATCAAGATCGGGATAAAGGCGATATGCACGGGGATTAAATTTTGTGAGAAGCACGCAAAAAAGGCGATTGAAAATATAAATACGTATTTTTTGTCGCTGATTAAATTTGCCACCGCGCGCACCAAGATCGCCGTTAAGTTGGTCTTTGAGATCGCGCTTGCGATGACGCCTAGCAGCAGATACGAAAGTGCGGTTTCTAAATTTCCGCCCATGCCGAGGCTGCCGGCGTTTTCGGGATTGCCGTTTATGAATAAATTTATGGCATCTCCCAGCGGGATCTTGCTTGAGAGCACGGCGCATATCGTGCCGATTAGGATCGCGAGCATTACGTTGCACCTCAGTAAGCACAGCGCGCACATCACACAGATACTGATAAATACGGGATTGGTAAGCATCTTTTGCCTTTTTTGGAATTTTTGCAATTATATAGAATTTAGGGCTAAATTTTGCTAAAATCGCGCAAAAAATCGGCTAGGATAAAATTTATATGAAGTATTTCTACTCATCTTTTGCGGTTAGCTTCATCGCCGTAATTATCGCGTTTTACATCGGCGGCGCGGGTGCTGCATACATCTGCGTGCTTTTATGCGTGCTCGAAATCAGCCTCAGCTTCGACAACGCCGTAGTCAATGCCAAGGTGCTAAAAGATATGGCACCGGTGTGGCAGAGTAGATTTATCCTCTGGGGTATTCCGATCGCAGTTTTTGGGATGAGATTTTTATTCCCCGTGCTAATCGTCGCCGCAAGCGCGCATCTTGGACTTTGGGAAACCCTCGTGCTGGCGCTTAAGCAGCCGCAGCGCTACCATGAAATTTTAAGCGAGAACGAAGCGCAAATTTACGTTTTCGGCGGCGCGTTTTTGCTGATGGTCTTTTGCGATTTTTTCTTCGATGCGCAGCGCGAGCTACACTGGCTAGGCATAATCGAAAATAACGGGCTCGTGAGATTTTTAAAGCGCATTCCAAACGCGCCCACGCTGATCGCTCTAGCCGCAGGGCTCGTGCTGCTTGCTAAAACGGGCTCGGCTACGCTCGGCGCGGCGTATTTCGGCGCGATCTTACTCTATCTACTCATCTCCTGCTTCGACCGCCTTTTCGGCACGGACGGCGTAAAAAACGGCCTTGCGGGCTTTTTATACTTAGAGACCCTGGACGCGAGCTTTAGCTTCGACGGCGTGATCGGGGCGTTTGCTCTAAGCGACAATATCTTCATCATCATGCTAGGTCTCGGCGCGGGCGCGATGTTCGTGCGCTCCATCACGCTGTATCTCATCGCCCGCGGCACGCTGTCGCACTTCGCGTATCTGGAGCACGGCGCGCACTACGCCATCGCGTGTTTGGCGTTTATAATGTTTGCCAAGCTGAAATTTGAAGTAAGCGAAATCATAACCGGCACCGTGGGGATCTTATTCATCGCGCTATCGCTCCTTTCGTCGGTGCTTTACAACCGCCGCAACAAACGCAAACTAATCGAAACGATCGCGGGAAACAACGAGTAAAATTTCATCACATATCTTGCCGTGTGCGAGATCAAATTTTAAAATTTCAAGCTACTGCCGCAAGCGGTAAAATTTGCTCGCTTGCGCCGCATTAAATTTCAAGAGACGCCGAATTTCAAAAAGCGCTAAATTTAAAGACGCAGGTAATGAAATTGAAATTTTACTAAAAGCGTTAAATTTTAAACCGCGAGATGGCGTTTTAAAATTCAAATCAGCGATCGCGCGAGCTCAAGCCTTTATCGCGCAATCTCTGCAGCTCTTCGCCGCCGGGTGGCGGGCTATTTGCGGGCTCGCCGCTCTCGCTTGCGCCGCCAAAAAATCCTTCATTTAAACGCAGCTCGTCAATGATACCAAGAAGCTGTAAAACCTCAGCCTTTATCCGCTCGGCGTCTCTTAGCGTAGTGCGCGGCGAAAACAGCGCGGCTTCGAAGCGGTTTTTCGCGCCGTTTAAAAATAGATAAAATTTGCCGTCCATAAACGCCGCGCTAAGAGCGATATTGGGCGCAAGCCTAAGCTTCAAAGCCCCTAGACGCCCCATAAAGCTAGGCGTCAAAAGATACCGCGCCTCGATCTTATCGCTTGCGAATACGCGAAATTCTTCTCCGAAAATCACGTCGTCCATCAGCTCCTGATCGCCTAAAAATTTTGTGCCTGGCGAGCGGTCCGCGATGATGGTTTGCCCCTTAAATTTCTTATAAAACTCGCACACCAAAACCGAGCCGCTAAAGGCCTGTACGTATTCGCCGAGCCTCCAAGCGTTCCAAAGCGCGATCGCCGATAGCAAAAAAGTCGCAGAAAGATCGCTCTTGGATCTTTGGGATAACTCTACAAGCCTCATAGATTCTCGCGTTTCATAGATTTTTATCGCCTCGCTTAGGCTAAATTTTACCCCTTTATACACGCCGTCTATCTGATCCTCAGCTACGAATTCATTGTTCGAATAGATGCCCGTTTTGCGGAACTCTTCTTCGTCTATGCCGCTTTGCGGCTCGTATCTAAAGGCGGGGTCGATATCTGAAATGATGGCGCGAATGAAGGCGTTTTTATAAAAGGCGTTGTACTCCCACTTGGCGATGGAATCATCAAAAATCCCCCATAAGCAGCTTACCGCAATTATCGGGATCATCGCGGACATCAGCACGGCGGAGGAGTATTCGTTTTGGATCAAGCCGTGGATAAACCAGCCGACGGAAAAAACTGCGATGCATAGCAATAAAATCAGCGGTTTTAGAAATTTTATCTTGCACTGCTGCTGCTTTTTTGCCAGCTCCTCTATCGCTCTGTCAATATCCAAAATTTAACTCCAAATTTGATTTGCCGAAATTTTACCCCTTATTTTACGCTAAATTTTATTAAAATTTCATCCGTTAAGCGGGTTTAAGATTTTTTATGCTATTTTTGCGACCTATTTCGATCAAAAGGCGAGAGATGATAAATTTACCGAAAAATTGCGTGGTTTTTACCTACCCGAAAATGGGCGACAGCGGCAAATTTTTGCCGGAGGAGTTGCGCGGCGTAGCGGGCCTTACTGGCTGCACGCTTCAGTGCAAGGCCTACGAGAGCGCGTTTGCGCAGATAAAAGCCCTCGGCTTCGAGCTTATCGCCGTAGGCAGCATGGGCGAGGCGGGCACGAGCGAGTTTAAGCGCGCTACGGGCGCTACGTTTGAGTTTATAAACGACGAAAAATTCGAGCTTGAAGCGCCGCTTGGGCTCGAGACTTTCACCACCGGCGACGGGAAGAAATTTTACCACCGCCAAACCCTGATTTTCCGAGGCGGCAAGGAGATAAAGCGCTTTAGTCGCATCGCTGAACCCGAGCAGGACGCGCAAAACGTACTTGCGGCGCTAAAGAGCCTATGATCGATCGCTTCGGCGCCGCGCTTTAAATTTTGCGCTCCAAACACATTGCGACACGGAGCTGGAATTTGGAGTAGAACGCATTTCTCTTAAATTCAGCATTTTTGATTAAAATGGCGCTAAATTTAACGGAGGCGGGTATGAAAAAATTTCTATTCTTAGCGCTATTTTGCGCCCTTGCAGCAAACTGCGACGAGAGCGCGCGAGTAGATAAAATTTCTGCGGCGGGCAAAGCAGACAAAACAACGAGTATCGGCGAGACCGCCGCGCAAAACGCTCACTTTCTAAAGAGCGGCGAAGCAAGCGCCGGCTCGCAAAGCAGTGCCGATGCGGTCATCCAAACGGACGGAATTTCGCGGGCGGATCTGCAAAGCTGCATCGTAAAAAGCGACGAAGGCTCCTGCGAGCGCGTCGCGCGCGGTCTGAAAAGCGGCTGCGAGCGCAAAGATCAGCTCTCGTGCTTTTTCTACGCAGATGCGCTAGGGCGCGGCTTGGGCGTAGAGAAGGACGTCGTGGCGTCGTTTGAGCTTTTTCGCGAGCAGTGCGATGCCGGCAGCAGCGAGGCATGCTACGAGCTGTCGGTCAAATATCTCCAAGGAATCGGCACCTCTCAAAGCTTTGAGCTCTCGGGGCAGGCGCTAGATAGGGCGTGCAAAATGCACAACAAGCGCGCCTGCGCGGTGCTCGATCTACTACCGAAAAATTAGTACGGAAGAGGCAAAGCGCTTCTTTGAGCGGCGCAGAATTGCTTTTTAGGGCTAGACCGCGTAGATTGCCGGACGCTTTGCAAATTTCGCCGCACGAAAGCTTAAATTTTACAACTCGCACCTAGATGAGCGTGCGATCCGCATTTAAAGGCGCCGATCACCGCGTAGCAGCCCCGTTCTGCTTCGAATGAGCGATTTTCGTGGATGTGGTGCAATGAAGCAGTAAATCGGGGCGGACGGCAGATAAACGAAAAAAGGAGCAGAGATGAAAGCTTTAAAACTTGCGCTGGCGGCGGCGCTGGCGCTTAGTTTGGCAAACGCGGACGGCAAAGCCAAAGAGTTTAAATTTAGCGGCGCAAAAACTAGCGCGCTTTTAGCAAAGTGCGGTAAAAAGGACGCCGCCGCATGCTACGAAGCGGCGATGAGATACGAGCTGGGCGGTCGCGGCGTCGTGCGAAACCGCCTCAAAGCGCAGGGCTTTTTCGCAGACGCCTGCGAGCTCGCCACCCTCGCCGAGCGGAAGCAGGGAGATAAAATGGGCGGTGCAGGTGGGCGCGCGATGAGCGATCTGCGCGAGCGAGCCTGCCTGGGCAATGCCGCGGCGCTGGAGAGTTTCGCGAGCGGGCAGTGCCGCAGTCTCGTGATATACGACGAGCTTTGCGAAGGCGGCTCGCAGGAGGCGTGCGACAATCTGGCGCGGATGAAGCGCGATGGCTGGGCGCCCAAGGAGAGCTGCAGCGAGGAGATAGTCGCAAAATTCGGCGACGGCAAGCCGCAGAGATAAAATTTCACCCTATTTTGCGGCGGTAGAATTTTGGGAATTTTAGCAAAATAAAATTTACCGAAATTTTATAAAGCTCGGCCGAAAATGGTGACAAGGCAGACTAAATTTTAAATTCTAAAACGCGTTTAAATTTGCGTCGTAAGCGGCATCGATTTTTAGGCCAGCAGAGATTAGAATTTGTGTAACAAGGCTCTTTGGATTGCAAATCGTGCGTAACGGCTGGAGCTATAATTTTAAGAACTAGAATTTAAACAAAATCTGCAATCTAACCGTGATGATGATATAATTTTTTAGAATTTCGCAAGCGTAAAATATCAAAATTTTGCGTATCTACGTCGAACCGCTCCCAAAAAAGCGCGAAATTTGAAATTTTAAACTGCCGTCTTGTGCGAAGAGGTAAGAATTTCAGACAGAGGGAATTTCAATTAATGCGGATTAAAACCCAGGTGTGGCGGGCAAATGCGTGCACCGCAAGCGATGCAATTTCAAATATGGGTTCAAGGCTTGCTAGACGCGGAATTTAAACGCCACGAGCGATAAATTTCAAAACACCCATTTTAAAATTGCGAGGCGGAGATTTAAATTTAAGTGCGGTGAGCGATTAAATTGCAAAAGGAAGCTTAAATTTAAATATCGCGGCCCACAAATTATGCGTAAATTTTGCGCCTAAATTCCGCAAAATTTGGCGCGCGATGAACGTTTGATGGTATCGCGGCGAGATCATCAAATCAAGCTTCAATCACGCTTAAAACCCTATTTACCGAGCGCTTGTGCAAGCGCGTATTTCAAACTGCCGAAGCAAAAAGCCTGATCGGAGGCGTTTGGCGGCGTATCCCAACCGACCGCGCCTCATATTTTGCTCTATAGCCTAGCTCGCGCACGAAATTTAGATTTTGAAATTTAGCGCAAAAATATTATAATTTCGCCCAAATCACGGCTAGGACGGAAAATGAACTCACGCGTGCAAAACGAATATCTAAAATCAAAAGTTATGAGCGCCGAGAAAGCCTGCGAGCTGATCCCAAACGGCGCATCGGTGGGCTTTAGCGGCTTTGTTGGGGCGGGCTGCGCGCTAGCGCTACCACAAGCCCTGGCGCAACGAGCGACGGCGCTGCACGAAAAAGGCGAGCCCTATCAAATCGAAATTTTTACAGGCGCATCGACCGATCCGCTTTTAGACGGAGTTTTGGCAAAAGCAGGCGCTGTGAGCTTTCGCGCGCCGTTTTTTACGGATACCGATATGCGCCGTGCGATAAATAGCGGCGCCGTGCGATACGCGGACGTGCATCTATCAAGCCTTGCCGCGCAGCTTAAGGCGGGCTTTTTTCCACATTTAAACTTTGCTGTGATCGAAGTAGTGGCGATTAAAGAAAGCGGTGAGCTCGTACCGTCTACATCGCTAGGCAACAACCAAGCCTGGCTCGATATCGCCGATCGCGTGATTTTAGAAGTGAATTACTATCAGCCGCTTGAGCTGGAGGGTATTCACGATGTTACGGATCTGCGCCTGCCGCCGCATGCCGAGGATCTGCCGATCAAGCATGTAGGTGATCGCGTAGGCAGCCCCTACATGCATGTAGATCCCGCAAAAGTAGTCGCTGTCATAGAGGCTAGGACGCATGATCGCGTCAATAATTTCACCGCCGTGGATGAAATTTCAAGTGCGATTGGGCGCAACGTCGTAAAATTCTTAAAAAACGAGGAAGCTTGCGGCAGACTTCCCGCAAAGAAGCTACTGCCGCTACAATCGGGCATCGGCAACGTCGCTAACGCCGTGCTTAGCTCGTTACAAGATGCTGGCTACCAAGGGCTGCAGTGCTACTCCGAGGTGATTCAAGACGGCATGCTAGATCTCATCAAAAGAGGCGTCGTAGGCACTGCAAGTGCCACGGCGCTATCGCTTAGCCCCGCAGGCGTCGAGGAATTTCAAAAAAACATCGATTTCTACCGCAAGCACATCATACTGCGCTCACAAGACGTCTCCAACTCGCCAGCGCTTATCAGAAGGCTCGGCGTCGTATCGATGAATGGCATGCTCGAGGCAGACATCTACGGCAATGTAAACTCCACTAACGTCATGGGTTCGCAGATGAAAAACGGCATCGGCGGTAGCGGTGACTTCGCTCGTAACGGATATTTGTCGCTGTTTTTGAGCCCATCGCTCGCTAAAGACGGCGCGATTAGCGCTATCGTGCCCTTCGTAAGCCATGTCGATCATACCGAGCACGATACTCAGGTCATCATCACCGAGTACGGCATCGCCGATCTGCGTGGTAAATGCCCTCGTGAGCGGGCTCGCGCGATGATAAGCATCGCACATCCCATTTACCAAGACGCGCTGAGAGATTATTTCGAGCGCGCCTGCGCGCAGCCCTGTGCAGGGCATACTCCGCACATCCTAAGCGAGGCGCTGTCGTGGCATCAAAGATTTAAGGATACGGGGAGTATGAAGGCTTAGAGCGAATTTGCTTGAGCTAATGCGCTAAAATCTAAAGCTAAGCCATTTCTTGCGCTGAAGCGGGAAAGTTTGCACTTAAAAATTCCGCCTGCATTTGAAAGCTCTATCGCTAATTAGAGCAAAGCTCGTTAAAATTTTTATTTTGCAAAGCTCGCGCGAAATGTTATAAAACGAATGGATCGAAATTCGCGCCATAAAATTTTAAAATTTGCAGGCGGATTTAAGGCGCGGAATTTAAAATTTTATCGCTACGAAATTTTAAAATTTAGCCCTAAATTTGTAGCTAACGCATTTCAAATTTAAAAATTCTACGGCTTGAAATTTTAAAATTTTGGACTTCGTAAAATTTTATCCATAAATCCGCTATTAAATTTTAAATTTAGCTCTCACTTAATTTGCCACGCGCAAGCTTTTATGGCAATCCTAGCTATAAGGCACGCCATAAGTTTGCGATAAAACCGCGTAGTATTTGCCAGGATAAATTCCTATAAATTAAAGCGGCGGCTTGCTAAATCAGAATTTCTTACTTTACGGAGGCGATCTTTGGCTCATAAATTTAAAAGGCTAGCTATAAGGCTGCGGCGAGATGAGGTTAGAATTTTATCCTCGAAGGCTCCATTGGCTTGCTGTAGAAGTAGCCCTGCATATATTTAATCCCCATCTCTTCTAAGATAATTGAAATTTCGTGGTTTTCTACGTATTCGGCGATGAGCTCGTAGTCCTGCTTGCGCGCGAAGTTAGCGATCGTTTCGACGATAGCGCGCGAGTTTTTGTCGTTTGCGATATTTTTGATGAGCGCTCCGTCGATCTTTATGTAATCCACGTCGAGCGTTAAAATTCTATAGTAGTTGGAGTATCCGCTGCCAAAATCGTCTATCGCGACCTTGCAGCCATAGTTTTTGGCTACGGCTATGAAGCTGCGTAGGCTCTCGTAATCGTCGAATTCCTCGCTTTCTAAAATTTCAATAAATAAATTTGAAGCATTTGGACTGGATGCGAGCTTGCGCTCTAAAAGCTCCTTGATGCCTTCGTTTGCGATGTCAAAATATGAAAGATTTATGCTAAAGCAAGTCCCTGCGAAGCGGTCTAGCAAGCGAAAGGCCTCGTTTATTACGACCTGAGTTAGCGGGATGTAGAGCGAGGTCTGCTTTGCGATGTCGATAAACTCACCCGGGCAACGCGTCTTTCCCGAGCGGTCGATTAGACGGATTAGAATTTCATATACTAATGGGACGTAGTCGCCGCCCTCGGTGCCGTATGTGTTACCACTAGGATCTCGGTGGGTGATATCAAATATCGGCTGGACGAGTACAAAGACTTGATTTTTCTTGATCGCGTTTTGAATGGTGTTGATCATAATCTGATTTTGCAAATATTTTTCCTCAATCGCATTTGGGCGCGAGTAAAAGCCTACGTGCTCGTTTTTGCTCTGCGCCTCATACATCGCCATGACCGCCTGAAAGACCCTATTTGCACCACCCGCTACGTCGGCGCGCTCACTTACGCCCATCGTGATATTTAAAGGCGCGGAGGCAAAGCCCTCGGTGGTATGGAGATTAAAGACCTTATCGGTGAAATATTTATTTATGATCTCCACATCGCGCGCGACATTTAGCCCCTCGTAAAATAGGCAAAACTCATCCGATTGGATGCGAAAGATACTAGCTTTGATCTCGTGCGATTCGATACACATCGCAAGCGTACGCGCAAAGGAGCGCAGAATTTCATTCGTCGTCTCCGCCTTGTAAAAAAGCCGTAAATTTGCAAAATTTACGATAGTGATGTAGATCGCTACGCCCGTTTTTTCGGCGTTTATTAGCTCATATAGCGCTGCTTCATTGCCCTGGCCCGTAAGATGATCGATATAGACTTGATTGTTTAAGCTCTCCTTTGCGCTCGCAAGAGCTAGCTTCATAATCTCGCGCTCGCCGATGTCATGAGCGTAAAGCGCATATAGCGGCGGCTTGGATGCAGCTGCGATATTTGATAGCCTTAGGCTCACATCGGCTAGCTCGCCGTTTTTACGAAGCAGGCGCGTATCTTTGGCGCCTTTATTTACCATCGCAGGAAGTTCGATCCCTTTATCTTTGGGCATCAAAACTCCAAGATCGCTCCCTTGCAGCTCGCTTTGTTCGTAGCCGCTTAAGCTAAGCGCGCTTTTATTGGCGTATAAAATTTTAAAGCTCTGATCTGCTAAAACTATCGCTTCGCCTGCTTGCTCGCATAGCGCGTGATAGGGCGCGAGGGCGCGTTTACTACGCAAAGCATCGGAATTTATGATGTAAGTAAGCAGTAAAAACGACAAAAACACCGCCGTGTAAAGCATCGTCATTTGCATAAACGAGCCGTAAAATTCCTCGCTAGCGTAAGAAAATCGCTCGCGCAGGCTTGCGAAGCGCTCGTTAAGCAACGAGAGATTATCACTTACGATGATATTTTGACGCTCGAAATTCCTTAAAATTTGCCGCGCGATTCCTATAAACGCAGCTTCGTCTGGGCTTGACGCATCCGCGCTTTCTAGCGCGCTTTTTAAAGCGGAAATTTCGGAGCGATTTTTATAGTTAAGCCCTAAAATTTGAGAGTAGAGATTTGCTCTTTGTGCATTTGCGCCACTGGATAAAAATTTTTGCTGCAGGCTTTGAAAAAGGATTAAATTCTGCGAATTTAAAGCCCCAAGCTCGTCCAAAAGCGAAATTTTATCGCTAAAAGCGCTTCCGATCGCGCGCACATCGCTGCTAAGTCCGATTTTATCGATGATTTTATCTTTTTGCAGAGCTTGCAGCACCTGATAGATGCCACGCATATCAGCATTTGCGATAGAAAAGTCCCTTCTTGCGATCTTTGCATCAAATAGTATATTTAGGCGGTTGTCGGCATTATCGATCAAAGCTAGCTCGCGCGAAATCGTGCTAAATCTCGCTACATCTCTTAGCGACGAGAAATAATTCCCGGCGATGATTATGCCTAATATCATAATCCCCACCATCAAAGCCCACATTATCTTATCTTTCATCCTGCGCCTCCGTCATCTCGCCCTTAAGTGTAGCTAAAAAGCTCATCAAAGCATCAAGCTCCCCATCGCTAAGATCGTATTTTAGCAGATCCTTCGCGATCTGCCGCACTGCAAGACGCAAATCCGTCTGCCCGTTTACGTAAGGCGCAGTTTGCGTGATATTGCGCAAGCTAGGCACGCGGCGCAGCTCAAATCCGTCAGAAGTGAGCCTGTGTCTAGGCGCATCCTCCTCTTCTACGCTTGGGCGAATTTTAGTAAAGCTGCCGGTGCCTAGGCTAACGCCGTTATGACATGCCGAACACAGCCGCACAAAAAGCACATATCCGTTATATTCGGCATCATTTAGCTTAACCTCGCCGCGCAAAAATCGGTCAAATTTGGAATTTATCGCCGTTTTGGACTTTAAAAATTCCTTCAGCGCATCAATGAAGTTCGCCGTATTCGCCTCGCCGTAAGCACTTTCAAAAGCCTGCTTGTAGGCTAAATTCTTCCTGATAAGCTCTAAAATTCTATCTTCGCTCGCGTCCAGTTCATTCTCGCTAAAAACCGACACCGCGATCCGAGCTTCAAAGCCCGCGAAATTATAATCGCCCAAGTAGCGATCAAAATAATAAGAATTTATGAGCGTAGGCACGCGTCCATCGCGCACCGAAGCGCCTGAGTCATTTAGATAGAAGTTGTGGCAGCTCTCGCAGGAACGGCCTTTGCGGCTAAATCTTACATCGGTAAAAATTTTTGCGCCCAGCCGCGCCTTTTGCGGGTCATATTTAGGCATCTCAAGCGGCGTAAAAAGATTGCCGCAAAGCCCCAAAAGCGGCACCAGGCTAAATATAAAACAGCTTAAAACTCGCTTCGATCTCATCGTTTATCATCCCGCCTCTAACCCACTTTTTCAAAATCTCCTCGATCTCGCGCTCGCTAGCCTCCGCGCCGTCCATATGCAGGTGCCACGCAGCGTTTTGCACAGCTTCTTGCAGACTGCGTTTTTGCTCGCGCCTCTCGGTTAAAATTTCGCTTTTAAACTTGATGTCGCGCGCCTTTAGTAGCGCCTCAAATTTTTCGGCGGCGGTAGCAAGTCTTTTAGCTCCTGTGCCGAAGCGCTCAAACAGCGGCGCAAGCATCGATGAATTGCGCTCGCTCGCCCAGTTTAGATAAATTTTGCGCTCGCCCAAAGCTAAAAACGCCTCAAAATCCTCCGTGCTTTTTAGCGCAGGGCTCATCGTAAGAAACGCGATATCAAAAACTACGGGAATTTTAAAATTTTCGCTCTCGCGGGTTTTGCTCATAGCGTCTTTCAAATTTAAAGCCCGCGCAGCGCTTTCTTGAGCTTTCACGTTTGAAATTTTACTTTGCGGGCGCGGATAAATTTTAAAATCTTCGCCCGCCGCATCTGCAAAACCATCGCGGCTCAGCCGCTCACAAAACTCCGCAAAGCTTAAATTTAATACGTTTTGCAAAGGGATGCCAAACTCCTCCGCGCTGCGCCTTAGCTCGCGCAGCATCCCCTCCGAGCTATCGATCGCCGTGATCTTGGCGCCTAGCGACGCGAGATACAGCGAGTAAACTCCCGTGCCGGCGCCCACGTCGAGCACGCTTTTGCCCGCAAAGCTCACGCCCCAACCGCGCAGTATCTCAAATACCCGCTTGCCGAAATCCCCTAGCTCGCCGTTAAATTTCGCGTAACTTTCGGACTTTTTATCCCAGCTATTTTCATCTGATTTTTCGCCGATTTTCTCCACCGCTAGCCTTTAAATTTTTTGTAATAATAGCAAAATTTGGCAATTTTTCCGAATTTGGGCTATAATAAATGCTTTCAAAATCTAGGTGAAAGGGCGTTCATGGCGGACGTGACGATAAGAAATTTAAACTTTGCTTACGAAAAACGCGAAATTTTAAAAGATATAAACTTAAGCTACGAGCTGCGCGATTTTCTGGCGATTTTCGGGCCCAACGGCGGCGGCAAAAGCACCCTTTTAAAGCTGCTTTTGGGGCTGCTGCGACCAAGCTCGGGCACGATCGAAATTTTAGGCAGATCTCCCGCGCTTGCCAGGGCGCAAATGGGCTACGTGCCGCAGTTCATCGCGATAAACAAAAGCTTTCCCATAAGCGTGCTCGAAGTCGTTTTAATGGGGCTGATAGATAAGAAAATTTTAGGCTTCTACTCCAAATCCGAGCGCGAGCAAGCCATGCAAGCCCTGGGGCGCGTAGGCATGCAAGACCTTGCGGACTGCCGTATCAGCGAGCTTAGCGGCGGACAAAGACAGCGCGTTTACATCGCGCGGGCGCTGTGTGCGAAGGCTAAAATTTTACTTCTTGATGAGCCGCTAGCGAGCATCGACACGATGGGGCAGGTCCAAATTTACGAGCTTTTAAAATCCCTAAACGAGAGCGGCTGCGGCATAATTCTAATCAGCCACGACGTGCAGCTTGCGCTAAACTATGCAAACCGCGCGCTTTACGTCGCAAACGGCTCGGCGCATACTCATGAGATCGATCCGGGGGGCAGAGCGGAATTTTTAGATCACCTGCGACGCGAGCACGGGCACTTCTGCGCCGTCGATCTCGCGCTTAACGAATGCTGCTGCAAGGAGGGCGAAAATGGCTGAAATTCTATCCTATGATTTCATGCGAAATGCCCTACTCGGCGGGCTTTTGGTCAGTATAGTCTGCGGCGTCGTGGGCTCTTTAGTCGTGATAAATCGCATGAGCTTCATAGCAGGCGGCATCGCGCACGGCGCATACGGCGGCATCGGCATCGCGCTATTTTTAGGCATCTCGCCCGTGCTGGGAGCTAGCGTATTTGCGCTGTTTTTGGGGCTGCTCATCGCCTACGTCACGCTGCGAAACACCGAGCGCTTCGACGCCGTAATCGGCGCGATATGGGCGTTTGGGATGGCGCTGGGGATAATCTTCGCCGATCTTACGCCTGGGTACAAATCCGATCTGATGAGCTTTTTATTCGGCTCGATCTTAGCGATAAATCACGAAAATTTAATCTTCATCGGCATTTGCGGCGCGACGTTTGCGGCGCTTACAGCATGCTTTTACAGGCAGTTTTTAGCGATCAGCTTCGATAAGGAATTCGCCCTGCTGCGCGGGGTAAATACGAGCGTCTTTTACTACGTCCTCGTAGTGATGGCGAGCCTCGCGGTGGTCGCGTCGATTCAGATCGTGGGGCTAATCTTGGTGATCTCGCTAATGACGATCCCGCCCTTTATCGCCGAAAAAATTTCAAAAAGCTTAGGCTCGATGATGGCGATAAGTTGCGGGCTATCGGCGCTTTTTTGCGCGGCGGGGCTTGTTTTGAGCTTTAAGCTCAATCTAACCAGCGGCGCTTCGATAATCCTAGTCGCCTCAGTCTGCTTTTTCGCAAGCTCGATCTTTAGCAAACTTCGCGCCTAAAAGCCCGCCCAGCTCGCTAAGCAGGATACCTGCTAGTATCAGCGCCGCGCCTAAAATTTGAAGCGCGCTTAGCTTCTCCCCGAAAGCATACCCCATTATGCCCGCGCCTACGGGCTCCAGCGCGAAAATAAGCACCGTTTTTATCTCGCTTACGCCGCGATTTTGCGCCATTGTTTGGATCACAAACGCCGCGACGGTGGCAAAGATCGAGGTTAAAACCAGCGCGAAAACAAAATCGAAGTCCGGCGAAAAGATCAAATTTCCAAGTACCTTTATCTCGCCTTCAAATTCCGCGTGCGGGACAAAAACTGCCGCGATCAGCGCACAAACGCAGACGCAGATAAACTGCACGATCACAAAGCCGTAGAGATTGCTTTTGCGCGCGCAGACGCCCGTAAAAACGATATGAAGCGCGTATGCAAACGCCGAAACTAGCGTCAGTCGCTCGCCTATGCCAAATCCCACCGCGCCGCTTGCTCCGCTTAAAAGATACAGCCCCAAAAGCGCCACGACCGCGCCGCCAAAGGCGCTTGGACCGACTTTTTTGCCGAAAAACGCAAGCATTAAAAAGGGCACGATGACGACGTTAAGCCCCAAAATAAACGCTACCGTCGATGATAGCGCATAATCAAGCGCTATGGTCTGGCACGAAAAATCGCAAAATAACATCAGCCCGCAAAACACACCCCGCTCTATCGTGCCGCGGTCAAATTTGACGCCGAAGCGCAGGCAGGCGAGGTAGGTAAAAATGCTCGCCGCCAAAAAGCGCCAAAACAAAAAGCTAAAAACGTCGCCGCTATGCAGCGCACGCTGAACCGGCACGAAGGTACAGCCCCAAACGATCGCCACGAAAAGCAGCCCCAGATCCCACAGCCTGCTAGGCGGAGCGGGGTTTTGCGTGCGGCTTTGCGCGGGATTTGAGCCTTGCGTGCAGTTTTGTGCAGAGGCAGAATTTTGCGCGGCAGCAGGGCTCTGTGTAGAATCAGAGCTTTGCGCGAAATCGAAATTCTGCGCGGGATTTAAGCTTCGAGCGGAGCTAGAATTCTCTACCGAATTAGATTTCTTCGCGAAATTCCGCACCTTTAAATTTTTAAATTCAAAGCTCCGAGGCGTGCGAGCAGCTCCCGGATCATTTGCAAGGATCCATGTAAAATTTCTCTCGTAGCGTCGCGTATGGGCGGCGGCGAGGCTTTTTGCGGAGCTTAAATTTGGATCATTCGCGGCGCTAGCACGGCTTAGTGAACTCGCGCTATTTGCGCCGTTGCAAGTAAAATTTTTCGTACAATGTAATATAAAATTTCGTCTGAAATTTCTTGCGGAATTTTCGCGAAGATTTATTGTGGAGACTTTTACGGAATTTAAAGCTTTGCTTTCAGCGCAGCTCGGAATTTGCGCGGACTTTAAATTTGGCGAAAGAGTCGCGAAATTTAAAGCGGATTTTGAATTAAAATTTTCCGCGAGCTCCGAGATAGAATTTTTCATAAATTTAAAGTAAAATTTCGCTGAGATCTTGGTGCAGCCGCGCCTATCTGATCGTCTTTATGGCGTTTAAAATCGCGCCCGAGTTTTTGCGAAACTCCCTTTCGTTTTTGCTTAAAAAATCGAAGCTTTCGTTGATAAAGGCGCTGCTGAATTCGCTACTAAAATCATCTCCAGGCTCGCGTCCGACGGCACTTTTAAAGCTTTTAGCAAAGCTCGCATCGGCTCCTAGTTCACGTGCCAAAGGGCGAATGATTTCGTAAATTTCATCAAAGGCGTTGGTGCGCAGATAGTGGCTGAATAGCACCTCGCCGCTCATTACCGCCTTAGTATCGGCTTCGGACATATCTTTTATTTTAGCTAGTACGAGCTTTTTGATCGGCTCTATGGCAAGACTTAGCTTCTTGCTCGCCAGCCTTTGCATATTCTGCACGGCGATGCTTTTTTTGCCCGCGCGCTCGGTAATGTAGCTAGGCAGATCGAGCTCGTAATCCTGTACGCCAGTGCGTTCGTATTCATTTGCAGCACGCTCTATCAAAGTGCTTAGTGAGTTTTTAAAATTTTCGCTATCGCCCGCGCCCGCACTAAGCATCACGTCCAGTCCCTTTACGGCGACCTCTTCCCAGCTAGCAGTCGCAAATAGCGGCAATAAACAAAAGATTAATTTTTTAAGCAAAGTTTTTCCCTAATTAAAGATTGATTATTTTATTTCGAAAATTTTAATGTATAATCAACGCTTTTATAATACCGAAAGGGCTAAATATGGAGCTTTTACTCATCGCTTTCGCGCTTGCGATGGACAGCGTCGCGCTTAGTATCTCAAACGGCGCGAAATATCCGAATTTTAAATTTGCGCAGATCGCTCGCGTCGCATTTTTCTACGCGGCGGCTCAGTTTATAATGCCGCTAGCAGGCTACGCTTTGGGGATAAATTTCGTAAAATTTATCTCAGAAATCGATCACTTCGTCGCGTTTGGAATTTTATCGTTTTTGGGCATTAAGATGATCGCGGAATCCCATCGCGAGCAGGACGAGCCAGATCTACGCCTAAGCACGAAGGAGCTGGTGCTGGGCGCGATCGCTACCAGCATCGACGCGATGGCTGTGGGCATGACGTTTGCCTTTGGCGAGATAAACATACTCTACGCCTGTAGCGTCATCGGGCTCGTCTGCTTCGCGCTGTGCGTCGCGGCGTGCTACGCAGGCAAGCTAACGGGCGAATATCTACACTCAAAGGCACTCGTTTTAGGCGGCGTGATTTTAATCCTAATCGGGGTTAAAATTTTACTCTCGCACCTCGGCGTTATCGATATTTAGCGGCTTTTAAGCGCCGCTTTGCGATAATTTTTAAAACTAATTCACAAGGGCGAAAATGAAAAATTTAATAAATTTAAGCGGCGGCGATCGCCTAAATTTGCGCGTGCAGGGTCAAATTTTACTCAGCGAGAGCGTCAAAACGGCAAAACGAGGCAGACGCAAAAGGAGTTTGCCAGTATAGACGAGGCGCAAAAAGCCTGCGTGAAAAAGAAGTGGGAGAGCCTAAAGAAAGGCTACGTCCTGCAAAACGCGGGCGCAAAAGCGGGCGAGGCGAGTTCGCACGTCTATATCGGCGGCGGATACACGGGCGCGCTAGCCTTTGCGGGCGCGGAAGGCGCGATAAAAGGGGATATTATTTTGCCAAAGCCGCTTGCATGGCAGGCTGAGCGCGCGGGCGAGGTTTTGCTTTTGGATCTGGATCATTTTATCTTTAAATTTGATCCAGCAAGCGGCGAATTTAGCGATCTCTCTCAACGGCTGAGCTTTAAAAACGGCAAAGAATTTACGAGTTTCGTTTGCGCGGCAAAAGATACGGCGGCGTTTGCGATGTTCGGTCAAATTTTTACTTTTCGAGGCGGCGAGATTTCGCCTCTTAGCGAGTACAAATCCGAAATGAAAAACTATACGCCGACCCTTTGCGCCGCGATCAGCGATGACGGCGCGCGGCTGGCGCTTCACTGCAAGCAAAACGAGATCAAAATTTTAAGCACGCTAAACGGCGAAATTTTAAACGAGATAAAAGGCGACTTCGGCATTTTTGATAAAATTTGCTTTTTGGCGGACGGCTCGGTGCTGGGTAAGGAGCGTTATGCGGGCAAGCTAGTTTGCCTTGACGCTGCAAGCGGCGAGCGACTTAAGCCCGCATGGCTGCGAGGCGAATGCGCCGAGGCGGACGAGCTTTGCGTTAGCGCGGACGGTTTGCGGCTCGCGCTAATCAGCTATGGTAAGGCTCACATCGTTGATCTAAAAAGCGCAAATTTGACGCTTAGCTTTGAGCTGGAGCACGTCGTAAAGCGATGCGAGACGAAATTTGAGAATTCAAACGGTAACAAAAATTTGGTCGTGCGCACCGACTACGGCTGCTTTAGTCTATATCAGGTTTAAAATTGTAAAATTTAAAACTTCCGATGAGCCGACTAAACTTCACAAAAATTTTGATAAATTCCATGGCAAAATTTTAAAAATTCCATCGCTGTGTAATCCGATAAAATTTTATCTCTGCGGTTACCGTCACCAAATTTTACGATCCTCTATTTGCCGTAGCCTTCTTTGATGAGCTACGGTTGCACCACATCCGCGCCGGATTTTCGTACGCCTCCTGCAGCAAGCCATCCTTCCAGGCCCATCTTAGACCACAAGATTACAACATTGCTCGCCCATAAAACTTTTATTTCGTCTAGCACATATTGTCACACGATCTCGCATTTGTAAAATTTTACTCGTTTTACCACCACTTTTTTGATATTTCTATTATTTTACGCTAAATTTTTCCACTTTCACAAATAGACAAGCCATCGGCAAAGGCAGAATTTATGTTTGCTAGAATATAAACGCAATTTTTAAAGAAATTTATTAAAGCCGAGCGTAAAAGAGTTGCTTAACGGAGCTTTTTAAAGAGCTAAACAAAATTTAGCAAAAATATTAGAGTTTAATAGTAAAAAAGGTTGAGAAATATGTATGAGTTTTATTTAATGTGGAATAAATTAAAGAACAATGTGATAGTATTGTTATAAAAATTAATATAGGAATTGTGGTATGAAAAAAGCTCAAATGCGTGGATATCTATATGAAATTTTTATTTCATATTGGTTAGAACAAAATGGGTTTGTAAAATGCAAAAAAGATTGTTCTGGTATTTTGAACGGCAACATAGTATCTGAAGATGGGGAAATAGAGGGTAGAGGAACTAATCATCAAATTGATTTTGTAGGAATTTATTCTAAAAATATACCGTTTGTTTTTCCGATAAGATTGCTAACAGAGTGTAAATTTTGGGATAAAAAAGTAGATAAATCCTTTATTAGGCAATATATAGGAACGTACAAGGATATATCTGAAAATTACATATCTTCACAAAGAAATGACAAATATAGATTTTTGGATATTCCCATAATATTCTCTGCAAGTGGTTTTGATGAAGAGGCCACTAATCTAGCTTGGGCACAGGGCATAAACATAGTATCGCATTCTAGATTGCCAGTATTAAATAATATGCTACAAGCAATAAACAATATAGTTAATACTATAGAACAAAACGATTGCAACTTTAATGAAGTAAAAACGTACATTAAAAAGTATTTAGATTGTCATGAAATATGTATTGATGAATATACCGAATTGTTAAAAGATTGTTTTCATCATAATAATGCCCTAGAAATCCCAAAAATAAATACTTTTTTATTTGCCACGAATGATAAAGGAGCCTTGATAAATCTTATAAGTAAAGACGAATTCCCTGATAAGCTTTTTTCTGAAACAAACGAAGCAGATTGCGGGATATACTTTGAAAACGATAGTTCTGGTAGCAATAATGAAAGAGTATTTTATATCGTATTAAATATGGATGATATGAGGAGGAGATTTTATTTTCAAGCGAATGAGGCTTTGATGCGTAAAGATTTTCCAGAATTACCTTTAGATGCTAGATTGAGTGAAAAAATTAAGTTTATTTCGGAATTATCAATTATTAAAGAAATAAAAGGTCTTACAAGAATAATTAAACTTAAGGTAAATTTTGAATCACGAGGTTTAATGTAGTGAAAATACGAATCTACTACGAAGATACCGACGCGGGTGGCATAGTCTATCACGCAAACTATATAAAATACTGCGAAAGGGCGCGCAGCGAGATGTTTTTCGACCCGGAGGTTAAGCCTTTTAGTAAGGACGGACATTTCGTCGTGAGCGAGATTTGGGCTAAATTTAAAAAGCTCAGCCGTCCTGGACGACATATTAATAGCTGAGCTAAAAAAGATGTCCGCAATAGTAAAGCAGCAATTACGAAGGCTTTTTATTTTTTACCCGCCAGAAGCTTTGAACTGCCTAGCATCAGCCATTTGGCTTCGCGCGGCCCCATAAAAAGCCCCTGCGTCGTATCTATGAGCTCAACCCGCTCATAGCCCTGTTCCTTGAGATGCGCGATGAAAGCATCCATATCGCCGTAGTTTCCGCGCGAGAAAAGATCGTGGATCGCGAAGCTGCCGCCCTTTTTAAGCACGCGGAGCGTCTCTAAAAGCAGCGCCTGGCGATCCTTGCGCATGATGTTGTGATAGACGTAGTTGCTCGCCACCGCATCGAAGCTGCCGTCCTCAAAGGGTAGCTGCGTGGCGTCGGCCTGCTCAAAGCTAGTGTTTTGCACCCCTTCGGCGCGCGCGTTGGATTCGCACAGCTGCTTGTTAAAAGACGCGTACTCAAAGCCCCAGCGATCTACGCCTAGCACCGATGCGTGCGGGTTGCGCTTAGCGACGGCGATCGTTAGCGCGCCGCTGCCGCAGCCTACGTCCAGCCCGCGACCGCCCTCAGGCAGATCCACGTATTTTGCCGTGCCCTCTACGATCGCGCGCGAAAGCTGACGCTTGCCGCCGTAATCAAACGCGCGGTACCAAAAGATGCAGTAGATCGTAAAGCCGATCAAAACCAGCGTCGCTGCGCCGAAAAGCCCAGCTAGCACGCCTCTTAGCGCACCACTAACACCCAAACCGCAAACACCGAAAATCAAAAACAAAACTAACGCCACGCCCGCACCCGCGGCAAATGACGCGATCATGCCCTTAGGCACCCAGTTTTTATAGTCCGGTTTCATCTTCGCTCCTTTTATTAAATTTAATCTCGCGACGGCAAAGCGTGCCGCGGCAAAATTTTAAATTTCGCCCGTAAATTTTAAAGTCCGCAGCTCAAAACCCCGCCTAAATTTAAACGCGCGCTAATAGGTGTATTTAAACTCCACGTAGTAGTTGCGCCCTGGAGCCGGGGTATAGTCGTCTGCGCGTAAATTTTGGTTGTAATTGTACTCCTCGTCAAAGACGTTTTTGACTCCCGCGCTTATCAAAAATCCGCTTGCGAAGCGGTACGCAGCGCCCAGATCCACGATCGTGCGCGAGTCGATCCTATCGTGGTTGGCGTCGTGCGATGATGAGAAATATTTAAAATCGCTCATCAGCGTCAAATTTCTAATCGGCTCGTAATCGACGCCCAAAACGAACTTCGAGCGCTCCACCAACGGAACCTGCTTACCTTTATTCGCACCGGATTGGATCTTGGCGTCGACGTATGAAAAGGTCTCGCTGAGCTTTAAATTTGAAAGCAGACTTTGCTCCGCATACAGCTCCACGCCCTTGCGGCGCGTCTCGTCGATATTAATAAAAAGCCAACCGTCGGTGATCGAGCTGCCCAAAGTTTCGTTTATGATCTCGTTTTTCGTATCGGTCCAAAAGATCGTAGCGCTTACGTATTGCCCGTAGATAAGATCCTTAAGACCGATCTCGTAGGTTTTAAAGGTTTCGGATTTAAGGTTATTAAGCACGTAAGGGCCGTTGCGACCGAGCTTGTCGATGAGTTGATTAGGGCCCGGCGAGATATAGCCGCGCTCAAATTTAAAATAGACGTTGCCATCCTTGGAATAATTAAAATTCGGCGTAATCTCAAAAGCGTAGTTGTTTTTATCATCCGTTACGTGTGTGCTTTCTTGTGTATGAAAGATGCGCCCCATCCTACGCACCGTCGTAGAGACCTCGCGATCTACTTTGTATTCGGCGCGCTCAAACCGACCGCCCGCGCTAAGCGAAAACAGATCGGTGAAATTGTGCTTTTCTAAAGCATAGACCGAGTGGGTAAGTTTCTGCATATCAAAGATCGTAAGCTGCGAAAGGCTCATCATAGGATTCATCGCGGCATCAAAATTTATCCTGCGGAAGCCCTTGTTTTTGAGATAATCATATCCCGCTATGAACTCGCCGCTGTCGTAGTCGAGCTTGCCTTTTAAATTTGCCCCCTCTTTGCGATCTTTCATCACAAATCCCTTTTGCAAAATTCTAATATCTTGGTAATAAGGCTGTAAATTTGCTTCAAATCTATCGCCGAATTTCACCGCATAATCCAAGTCAAAATTTAGTCGCGTGCTTTTAGTAAAGGTTCTCTCGCCTCCCTGCTGGCGGCGATCCGCTTTAAGCTCGGCAAGACCCAGAGTAGGCACGGAATAGGTTCTGGCGCGATAAAAACTCGGATCGAAAGAGATGCTTTGATCGTCCGAAATTTTATAATGCATCCCGAGCGAGCCGTAGTAGCCGGTATTTTTCTCGCCCTTGCGGTATCCGCGCTGCTTAAAACCCTTAACGGCGGTTTTTAGAAACAGATTATCGCTCACGCCTCCGCCGAGCCCCAAATTTAGATCATTGTAATTATACGATGCGATCTTGGTGGAGATATTGGCGTAGGGGTATCTGGCGCCTTTTTTCGTGATGATATTTATCACGCCGCCGCTGGTGCCGCTGCCGTAAAGCACGCTACCGCCGCCGGGGATGATCTCCACGCGCTCGATATCTTCGATCGGAACTAGATCGATCGGAATGCTCGTCGGCGTCGTGTCGATCATATTGAGCGCGACTCCGTTAAGAAGGACCTTTACGGAGGTATTTGCCTTCTGACCCTGTCCGCGCAGATCGACCGTATCGCCGTGAAAGCTAACCCCCGGTGCCTTTTCTAAAATTTCGCGCAGATCGCGGTAGCCACGATTTTCCATATCCTCCGCAGTGATGACCGAGACGTTGCGAACCTCGTTTTTAAGCATATCCTCAAAACCTGTCGCGGTAACTACGATGGTGCCCAGCTTTGTGGCGTTCGCGCCGGAAGCGCTTTTATGAGCTGCGGAATTTACCGCCCCTGCGCTAGGCGCGCTGATATTTGCGGACGTAGCGTTATTTTCGGCTCCGTTTAGTTGCAATGCAGCGCACAAACTTAGCGCGATCGCGGCATTTGAAAGATAAAATTTCTTAAACATCACTCTCCCCTATTTAAAATTAAGATTTTGCGAATGATTTGCAAATGCTATATTATAATTTCTCTTGATTAAATAATAATAAATTTCAAAGATTAAAGATATATTTTTTAAAATTTAGGCGTAGTTTGGATGAAATTTTAATTTCGAGCGTTTTGCTGGGTGCGGTAAAATTTCGGTTTTAAATTTAGATTCTTTGGCGGCGTTTGTTTTTAAAACGGCAAATTCGCAAAGCGGATCTAGCTGGAATTTTAAAATTTAGTCAATCCCTAAAATCATATCCGTCTAAAATGCGCCAAAAAGTATTAAACCTATCCTAGCGCTCATTTTTTATTCCTAAGACTTTTTGATTTTGCTTGCGCATCAATTATTTTTATCATGGCTCACCTTCTTTAGCCACTCTTTTTCAAATTTATAATATCTTTCAAGCTTTTTATTCTTTTCTATTTGATTCCACTTTTCTATCTCGGCATAATCTTGCAGTTCGCCTCCGCACTTAGGGCAAACGCTCCTATCTTTAACGTCCGAGAAATTATAAAATTTAAGACACCCTTTGCAGCGTATAAATTTAGGATAATACTTTACGCTTTTTTCAGGGCGAAATGCGAGATATAAAAAGAAAGCGCACGTCGCAAAGCATAAAATTCCTATGATGATACGCAGATATGTGCTTTCAAGCTTTACCGATGCCATAAAGCCGGGTTTTATATCGACTTTTTCCAATAAAGCGGCCGTCAGCCCCCATGCGAAAAAAGCAAAAAAGCCGATTAATGCAAAAATTCTATTTAGCATTTTTATATATTCCTCTATAACAAATCAAAATTTCATCTCTTTTTAAATTTACGCTTTTTGATCTTCGGAGTTTTAGCACCTTGATGAGGAGCGTTTCTTTTCCAGTAGTCGCCGTCATTATACTCAGTAAGCTTTTTGCCGCAGTCCGGGCAAATTTGATCCGTATCCTTGACATCCTCGTATCGGTAAAATTTACTGCAGTCTGCACACCACATATACTCTGGGTATCTTTTTATGCTCTTTTCAGAGCGGAAGGCGAGGTAAAAGAAGCAAATACCCGCTATTAAAAATACAGTTGCGGGCAATGCCCATAAAATACCCGCATCATCAAATTTAATATATTTCTCGCCTATCTTTACATGTTTATGTACCGTAAAATTTATAAGATATAAGAAGCACATTATGCCTGTCAAAAAAGAGGCAATTCTATCTAGCATTGCGCTGCTCCTTTTCGTTATGATCTGCTTTATTTATAACGTTTTGTGCCATACTGTCCGATCCTTTAAATTTTATAGTTTTATCCGTGCTGTCATACGCAAATTTCATTCCGTAATGAACTGCTTATAAGGATCCGGTACCGTCGGATGTTTAGAAAATAGCAATGGCATATATTTGTAAATATCTACCACAACGATCTCTTGATACACATTATCTAGCCGCCAATCTATTTTGTCGTAGTGCTTGTTTTCATCATGCATATCTTCTATAAGGAGATCGCCATTTTTTATACCAAAATTTATAATTAGATCGAGCTCCTCTAGCGTGTATCCCCAATCTATATGGAAAAATTTAAATACTACGGATATGATCCCGTCTCCTTCGATTGCGGAGGATAATAACTCTACAATGTGTTTCTCCCTCATTGTCGCCTTCCTTTAGCATAAAAATTTATCTTTATCGCTCGGTATCTTTTTGGTTTATAAGTTCCGCCGAGCCCTCCTCAAGCGAATTATACTCATCCAGATGTATATGCGAATGTTTCGGCGCAGAATCTTGCGCTAAAGTAAGCAAATGCCTGGCAAGAGATATGAGTCCGCTTTTATTCGCCCTTATAGTAACTTCGTTTTCAAGAGTATTGACGGAGATCGCGAAGTCCTTTTCCCATTGTAGCCGCAGCCCCTTTTCTGCGCAGTAATCTAATGTTTTTATAACATACTGTCCCATATATCTCCGATACTCCTTTCTAAATTTAATCGGTTGCCGATAAAATTTATCTCATTGATCGCTTAATCGATCTCATAGTATTTCTGGAAAAATTATATCTAAAATAAAAATGAAAGATGTCGGAATAACTAAATCTAAGACAGGTGCTGTGCGCGAAAATGAAGTGGATTAAAATTTTAAAACAACTTAAGCAGGAAGTAAAAAGAAGTGATTTAAACTTAAAAATAGCTTAAGTGGTGGTCCCGATTGGACTCGAACCAACGACTTCCACCATGTCAAGGTGACACTCTACCAACTGAGTTACGGGGCCAAAAAGAAACGGCAGTATATCAAAAAAATCTCTCAATAGCAAGCAAATTTTAATTTTTCGTAAAATTCCGCCGAAATTCTATATAAGATTTCGCCGCGATGTAAAACCCCGTCGAATTCTACGCGAAATTTCATCATCTTGCCGAAACCCTGCGCAAAATTCTATCCCGCTACTAAAATTCGCAATCCCACGCGGAATTTTATACCATTACTAAAATTTCGCAATCCCGCGTGAAATTTTATCGCGCTTGCACGACACTCGCGTGTTTTGCCCGAGCAGCTTATTCTGCCCCGCTTTGTTCTATCTAGTCGCTTTGCTCTACCCCGCCTCGTTTCATCTACTCGCTTCGTCCCACCTTATTTCGCTCGCTCGCCTCGCTCCGCCTTGCGCCTGGCTAAGATGTCCAAATTTTTTCATTCAACTTTAGAATTTTTACGATTTGCAACATCGCGTCCAGATCCGCTTTGATATCCTTTGCGATGCGAGCATTGAGTATCGGCTGATCCAAGCTCGGCTCGAAACTATCGGCGCCGCGAGCTATCGCGATGTAAATTTTATTTTGCTTGAAGCTCAGCGAGATGTTCGATTTCACAAGCTGTTTAAGAGATAAAATTTTCTCCATCAGCGCAGGCGTCAAGATATACATAGCCGCCACCGTATCGCTTGCGTAAACCGAGAAATTTGCATTGAAATCCGCATTATCTATCGGAATTTTGCGGTTGCTCCATAGCCCGCGCGGCAGCCCCGAAGGCGGTAAATCTATGCCTGCGGGCGCCGCCACGTCCGAGAAAACAAAAACGTCGGAGCGGACTTTTTTATTAAAATTTGCCACAAAAAAGGGTCCTTCGAAAGATGTGGCGTAATTATTTTTAAAAATAAATGGGATTCCCGTGCCAACATCCTTTTCCAGCCTTATGTCGCAAAACATAAAATCCACTCCGTCCACGTTCGCGCAAACCAGATCATCCGCGCGAAATCTATCAAATCCGTCAAATATCTCGCTTGCCCTTACCTCTTTTTCCTGAAAAAGCGCGCCCATTTTATACGAAAAGCCCAGGCTTTCGATATAGGGCTTGAGATAAAGCTCTTTGTAACGCATCAAAAACCGCTCGGTTTTGCGCTCGAAAATCCACTCGTAAAATTCGTCCCGCATGCCGATTATTGCCAAAATAGACGCGGCTAAAAGAAATAAACTTTCTACGCCAAGATCGAGTTTGGGAAAATCGAGAAAGATGATTATCAATGCGAGCGCAAGCATCGGACCGAAAACCGCAAACGCTACGAGATAACTTAAAATTTTCCAAAATTTGCGACTTTTCTTAAGCTGTTTGCGCTGCTTTTCTAAATCTATGACGGTTTTAATATCCACGCTAAACCTCTATTTATTAAATTTAACGGTGCAACCTTGTGGCACAGCATAAATCTGCACCCGATACGGCGCAATAGGCGCGCGCTGTTTAGATACCGCTAATTTTACAGCTACTTGCGCGAGCCGTGCGCATTGAAATTTGCCGTCAAGCTCAAGTCGCAGTATATAAAAATCTCGCGATAGGAAAGCTTATTTCAGCAGTTCGTTTGCATACGCTCGCACGCTCGCATCCACCGCTACAAGCGCGTCCGCATCCGTCACGCTAGGCGAGTTAAATTTTTCCGCGCACTTTAGCACGACACGCGCAATGTCGGTGAAGCGGCACCGCTGCTGCAAAAACGCATTTACGCCCGCTTCGTTTGCGGCGTTGATGACGATGCCGAGATCGGGGTTTGCTAACAGCGCGTCTTTGAGGGTAAAAATTTGAAATTTCATCTCGTCGATCGGTTTAAATTCTATCGGTCGTAGCGAGCACAGATCTACGGGCGCGGCGATCTGCTCCCGTACGTCGCCGCTAAACATCGCGTGCGCGATGGCTAGCCGCATGTCAGCCCTGCTAATATGCGCCGTCGTAGAGCCGTCTGCGAATTCGACCAGCGCGTGGATCTGCGAGGTGCGCTCGATAAGCGCATCGATCTCGCGCGTACCGTAGAGCCAAAACGCCTCGATCACCTCAAAGAGCTTATTCGCCATCGTGGCGCTGTCGATCGTGATCTTCGCGCCCATCTTCCAGTTGGGGTGCTTGAGGGCGTTTTGCGGCGTGAGCGAACCCAGCTGCGTTAGCGGCACGTCATAAAACGCGCCGCCGCTAGCCGTGATGATTAGGCGCGAAACGGGGGTTTTAGCGTTGCTAAGTAAAAATTTCAGTCCGAAATGTTCGCTGTCGATCGGGTAAATTTTATCCGTTTGCAGAAATTTCCCGCCGACGACCAGGCTTTCTTTGTTGGCGAGACACAGTCTCTTTCCGAGCTCTTGGGTTTTTAGGCTAGGCATCATGCCCGCAAAGCCTACGAGAGCGTTTACCACGGTCGTGCTTTTGCACTCCGCAAGCATCTGCAAAATTCCATCCGCGCCGCAAAATACGCGCTCGTGATCTACCTCGCTTTTTTGCTGCGCGTCCGCGATACAGACGAGCTTTGGATGAAATTTTGCGATCTGTTCGTTTAAAAGCTTGATATTGCGCCCGCAGCTAAGCGCTTCGATCATACTGCCGCTACGCGCGGCTACGTCTAGGGTGTTTGTGCCGATAGAGCCCGTGGAGCCTAAAACTACCATGAATAGACTATCGCCATCGCGATTGCGCCGAACATATAGCCGTCGATGCGGTCTAAGATCCCGCCGTGTCCGGGAAAGAGCGCGCCGCTGTCTTTAAGACCCGCCGCGCGCTTTAGGTAGCTCTCAAACAGATCGCCGAACACGCCAAAAATTGCTATGATGATGGTCTTTCCTAAAATTTCAAGCGGTGGCATATTGGTAAAGATGCGCGCATAAATGAGGCTAACGATAAGCGCGAGCGCAAGACCACCTAGCACGCCTTCTACGGTTTTATTCGGCGAGCTAGCGCTTAGCGGAGTTTTGCCAAAGGCTCTTCCGATAAAATATGCGCCGCTATCGCTAGCTACGATAATAAAGATCAGCCAAACGAAGTGAAAAACTTCCCCGAAATCATCATAAGCCGCCCACATAAAAAATATCGGCGCAACGGGATAGATAAAAGGAAGCGTGATCTTTAGGCTAGGGCCCTTGGTAAAGGCTACGACAGAGGCGACGCATAGGATCATCAGGATGCTAACTTTTAGCGCTGAGACGAAGGGTTCGTCGGTCTGCGTAAATGGTAGCAGCGCAAAAAACGCGATCGCCAGCGCGAGCCACTTTTTGCTTGTTTCCTCCAGACCCCATAATTTGAGGCTTTCAAAAAACGCCAGCACGAGTATCAGCGCAAATACGGCGAAATTTAGCCACCTGGCGTTTATGAGAATTAGAGCTAAAAATACGGCGAGTAAAATGCTTGCCGTGATTATTCTTTGCTTCATAGAATTTCCTTGGAATTTATTTTGAATAATTATACTGCAAGCTCGCTTATTACGGCTTTAAAACGCTGATTGTTTTAAAATTTACGTAGTTTACGAAAGCACCTTCGTTGATTTTGACATTTTGACGTTTGGTGTAATCGACGAGATATTTTCCGCTGCCGCTTGCACTGAAGCTCACGCAAATTTTAGCGGCGAATTCGATCACCTCTTCGCTTAGACTTTGCTTATTTGTCTTTACGATGACGTGTGCGCTTGGAATATCCTTAAGATGAAACCAATGGTCGGACTTGGAGCTATTTTTTAGTAAGAGCTCATTGCCTTTTTCGTTTTTACCGACGCTGATTTTAAAATCTCCTAGATAAAAGTTCGCTACATATTCGCTATTTTTTTCCTTGCTTTTTTGCCTAGTTTGCGTGCGCTTAGGCATTAGAATTTCGATCTCGTGTGCGTCCTGTGCAGCAAGGACGAGCGATTTTAAATTCTCATAAAACGCGAGTTTCTCCTTTAAATTTTGCTCTTCGATATGGATATTTGCAGCCTTTTGGCGCAGACGCTTTGCCTCGGAGTAAAGCTCGCCCAAAGTGGCGCTTGCAGGCTTTTGCAGTTTAAATTCTACCGCTTCGGCGTCTTCTTTTTGCAGCGTAAATTCTCGCGCGCTAGTTGGAATTTTATAGATATTTTCCTTTAGCAAGGCAGCTTTCGCACCTAAAAGCTCGGCACTTCGCAGTAGTTCGGCGCTGCTTTGCAAAGAGCCTAAAGCCTCGCGCACCGAGTCTAGCTTTTTATTTAGTGCCGTGATTTTTGCGGATTTGAGCGAGTTTAAGCGATCCGCATTTAGCGCGTTAAATTCCGCGCGGAAAAATGCTCTAAAGTCCGAAATTTTTGGCACGGGGGCTTCTTTAATATTTGCAGGCGGCAGATGGCGGAGTTTTCTTCCTACCTTGATCTGTCTAAATTCCGTCTCGAAGTGGCGTAGCGCCTCTAAAATCACATCGTTTTCATCGGTGATTATTACGTTTGTAAAACGCCCGGTAAATTCGAAGTAGATATTTGAGCTTTGGGTTTTGTAGCTTGCGTTTTGGCTTACGCTAAGGCATAAAATTCTATTATTTTCTGGCACGCTAACGGAAGTGATGCGCGATTTTACGAAGCGCTTGGCAAGTAGCACGTCAAAGGGCGCCGCGTAAACCTTGCCTTCGGTAAAAGCGTCATTTTCGTGGATATTGCAGCCTGATTTATTCATATCAAAAAACAGCGTCTCGTTGCCGTCAAAGCAGACTTTAAAAAGGTTATCCCCTACGCGCTTAATGTGCGAAAGGAAGCGTTTGGCGCATAGGTACTCGCAAATTTGAATTAAGTTTTGATACTTCATACGCGTTAAAATTTCTCTTTGTGGATTTTGCTTAAATTTAGCTTCTGCAGATCGTGCGGGCTCGGGCGCTGTTGCGGTACGCCGAGGGCTAGTATCGCTTCTGCTTTGAAATTTGGCGGAAAGCCCAGCGCCTCGCGCAAAAACTCCTCGCAGCTGCGTCCGTCCGCGGCGGCGCGCAGCCTTGCCTGCACCCAGCAGCTGCCGAGATTTAGCGCGCTTGCGGCAAGATGCATGTAGCCTAGCGCTACCGAGCAGTCCTCGATCCAGACGTCCTGTTTCTGCTCATCTGCGATCACGACGATCGCGGCCGCGGCCTGTTTTAGCATATTCGCTCCGCTGCTGCGGCACGCGCTTAGCCGCTCAAGCATCCGTTTGTCGCGCACGAGGATGAACTCCCACGGGCGGCGTGCATGCCCCGACGGCGCAAGCAGGCCCGCTTTTAAAATTTTATCCAGCGCCTCGTCCTCAAGCGGCGTATCCGTATATTTTCTTACGCTTCTGCGGTTTGCAAAAATATCTAAAATTTCCATCGTCTCGCTCCTTGCGGCTCAATTATACATAAAATTGCAAAAATTTATGATTTTTTAGCTAAAATCGCGCAAATTTAACCGATACAAAGGAGATTTTATGAAGCAGACGATCACGGAGAAAATCTTTAGCGAGCACGTGGGCAAGGCCGTTTTTGCGGGACAGATCATCGAAAGCACCATTGATATGGTCATCGGCAACGACATTACGACGCCGATTTCGATCAAGCAGTTCGAGCTTAGCGGCGCAAAAAAGCTCGCCAACCCGGACGGCTTTGCGATCGTGATGGATCACTACATCCCTACGAAAGACATTTTAAGTGCAAACCAAGCTAAAATTTCACGCGAGTTTGCTTACAAGCATGATTTGAAAAACTACTTCGACGAAAAGGATATGGGTATCGAGCACGCGCTGATGCCTGAAAAGGGGCTCGTAGTACCCGGCGATGTCATCATCGGCGCGGACAGCCACACCTGTACCCACGGTGCGCTTGGGGCATTTGCGACGGGCATGGGCAGCACCGATCTAGCTTTCGCGATGATAACGGGCAAGAATTGGTTCAAAGTACCTCCTACGATCAAAGTGATCTTTCACGGCAAGCCCGCACCGCACATCTACGGCAAGGATCTGATCCTAGAAGTGATCCGCCTCATCGGCGTGGACGGCGCGCGCTATAAAGCTTTGGAATTCTGTGGCGACGCGCTGGAGTATCTGGATATGGATAGCAGATTTTCGCTTTGCAATATGGCAATCGAAGCGGGCGGCAAGAGCGGTATCGTCGCGGTCGATGAGATCACGAAGGAATTTTTGGCGGATAAAAATTTGCGCGCCGAGCCGAAATTTCACTACTCCGACGAGGGCGCGAACTATGAGCAAATTTTACAGATCGATGTTAGCAAGCTTGATCCGGTGATTGCGTATCCGTTCCTGCCTAGCAACGGCAAGAGCGTGCGCGAGGCGGTGCGCGATGACATCGCCGTCGATCAGGTCTTTATCGGCAGCTGCACCAACGGCAGACTCTCCGATCTGCGGATCGCCGCGCAAATTTTAAAAGGTCGCAAGGTCGCGCGCAAAACCCGCCTCATCATCACGCCTGCGACGCAAAAGATTGCTTTAGCCGCGCAAAAAGAGGGGCTGTGGGATATTTTCGTGGAAGCGGGCGCAGTCGTGAGTAACCCGACCTGCGGCGCGTGCTTGGGCGGATATATGGGGATTTTGGGCGTGGGCGAGCGCTGCGTAAGCACGACCAATCGAAATTTCGTCGGCCGCATGGGCGATAGAACGAGCGAAGTATATCTGGCAAACTCCGCCGTCGCCGCAGCTAGCGCCGTCGCAGGTAAGATCGCCGATCCGCGGGATTTGTAGATTTAGGATTTAAAACTTAATGGCAATGCGGTTTGTCTATATGTAACCTAATGAATTTGCTTGCTTGATCCTGGTGTAGACGCCAACACCATAAACACAGCAAGATCCACGTACGTAGCGAGAAATACGGCGGTCTAGTGAAATAATTAAGTAGGCTGCAACCAAATGCCAAATGTGCGCCAAAGCCTGCTAACAAACTGCCTACGATCACCCGAAATATCTAGACTTTACTCGCGGATAGGCGAAATTTGACCTCGTTCGCCATAAAAATCGTCGGCATCAAAGGCGAGACGCTAGACGAGATTGTAAATTTAGCCTACGACTACGCGGTAAACTGGCGCAAAGATAAGCTCTATACGAAGGAAAATATCAAAGCGATTTTTGAAATAGCGAATGATAAATTCGAAGATATAGTTAAAATTTGATATTACTAAAATTAGTATAAAGTTTTAACAGTATTTTATTTAGTTTATAATATTTTTCTCCGAAATCCAAAATCTATAATCATTTATTTTACTTTTATTTTGATCTTTTGCTACGACTTCTAGCCAATATCTGCCGTCTGATTTTACTTTTACGAGGATGTTTTTAAATTTTACCGTCGAACTTGGCATTTCGTCAGATATGCAAGTATATTTTATAAAATTTATGTCTTTATCCTGCGTATTTTTGCATTTATTGATATTTTCTAAATTTACGTATTCCGGTATATTTTCTTTTTTGATATCAAAGTCGGTTTGGTAATTCGCCAGACCTACAACTCTAACAAAAAATCCACTATTACTAGCAAATAGTAAAAATACTAAAGCCATAAAAGATAATACAAATAAAAGAACTCTGTATGCGAATTGTCTACTAATTTGAAGAAGTCTTATTAAAAAAGAAAGAATCGCCATAGAAACCACTATAAGAATGTATTCATCTGCATAGTTAAAATAAATAGCTATCAATATTAGCAAATCGGAAATAAATATTAAAAAAGCAGCTAGAAAAATATTGCTCAATTCATCTTTATTATCCCACCAAAATTTACAAAAAAAGTATACTAGTAATATTGCATGCAAACCTAGACATCTTCCAAATAAACAACCTATATCATTAAGACATCTATGTGAAGAATACGATAAATTTAATATGTAATAAATTAGTGGAAAAAGGGCCATTAATAGTATTGCAACAAAATCTACTCCTATAAAACAGTATTTGATTTTATTTTTACTTTCGTACCAGCATCTAAATAAAAAGTAATTTTGTAAAAATACAAGAATACAAAAATATAAAGTCAAAAATACAGCAATAGCAAAAACTGCAACTAAAGATATAGGTATGCTGCCTATAGAAATTTCCGGCACTCTTCTTAGCTCTAAAAAATATGGTATGCAAAGAAGCGCTCCAAAAACTACAAAATTTAATACAGAAAATATTTTATATTTTATACCTTTTGCTATGATTTCTTTTGCGTCGCTTAACATAGAATTTGAAACATGGCTTATATATGTTTTTTTGTCTTTGATAAATTTATCCGGTAAATTATTATAAATTCTATATATTTCACTCTCGTTTTTAAGAAATTTTGTATAAAGTTTCTTTTTATCCTCAATATCTATAGTTTTTATTGATTTTTTAGCAATTTCTTTTTGTGTTTTTAATATTCTAAGTATTTTTTCATAATCAGTTGATAGCTTCTTTATTGTATATATACTTATAGAATTTATACCATTTTCTTTAAGGTAAGTTAGTGAAATATAGATTTCATCAATATCCTTTTTTGATTCCTCTGATAAAAGATTATATTTATTATCCATTATGTCTTTCACATACGATCTGATTTTATCGATTTTGTTTTCGTATTTAATACATTTTGTCAGGAGGTTCTCTATACACTCAATTCCCCATCCTATACTTATTTTATGCTTAAATTTATCAATAATTTTATTTATGTTATGTGCATGGCACCATTGTTTATTTAGGTTTTTAAAATTTGAAAGCGCGTCTATCTCATCATCTACTAGTTTCAAATCCTTATAAGTAAAATTTCCCTCAAACATAAAAATCATTCCTTATTTAAATTTTTAAAACTACGATACCTGCCGATTTTAAATTCTACGCCTCCAAAATCGCTCCGTTGCTAGCGTTCGTTACTAGCTTGCGATACATTCGTAGCCAGCGAAACGGTAGTGGCTTTTCTATCGGCTTAAATTTAGCCCTTCGCGCGGCGATCTCTTCCTCGCTTAGGCGTACGTTGATCGCGTACATATCTACGTCGATATCGATGATGTCGCCGTCTTGTAGCAGTCCGATCATGCCGCCCTCGGCAGCTTCTGGGCTTACGTGTCCGACGCTTAACCCTCTCGTAGCACCGCTAAATCTGCCGTCCGTGATCAGCGCCACGTCCGCGCCCAGCCCTCGCCCCATGATTAGGCTCGTTGGGCTTAGCATCTCCTGCATGCCGGGACCTCCGCGCGGCCCTTCGTAGCGGATGACGACCACGTCGCCCTTATTTACCTTGCCGTTTGAGATGCCCTCTATCGCCTCGTCTTGGCTGTTAAAGCACACGGCCTTGCCGCTAAATTTGCGCTCACCTATGATGCCCGCGGTTTTTATGACACAGCCCTGCTCGGCTAAATTCCCAAACAAAATCGCCAGCCCGCCGACCTGCGAGTAAGCGTTTTCGACCTTACGGATGATCGATTCGTCTTTTATGGCGCTAGCTCCGACACGCTCGCCTAGGCTTTCGCCGCTTACCGTTAGCGCGTCTAGACCCAGTAGCCCGTTGTCGCGGCGCGAAATTTCATTTATTACGGCGCTTAGGCCGCCCGCGCGGTCGATGTCCTCCATGTGAATATTTGGCAAGCTCGGGCTGATTTTGGCGATGTGGGCGATCTTGCGGCTGATCTCGTTGAGCCCCGCGATCTGTAAATTTACCCCCGCTTCACGCGCGATAGCCAGGATGTGCAGCACAGTGTTGCTGCTGCCGCCCATCGCCATATCGACGACTAGGGCGTTTTGGATCGATTTTTCATTCACGATATTGCGGATTTTGTATTTTTCATCCAGCGCGATTTGGCAAATTCGGCGTCCCGCCTTGCGGATGAGCTCCTCGCGCTCTGGCGTAAGCGCAGGCACGGTGCCGTTGCCTTTTAGCGCGATACCCATCGCTTCGCACAGCGTATTCATCGAGTTTGCCGTAAACATCCCCGAGCAGCTGCCTCCGCTCGGACAGGCGGCGCACTCGATCTCTTTTAGCTCCTCGGCGCTGATCTCTTTGGTTTCAAATTTACCCACCGCCTCAAACGCCGTAGACAGGTCGATCGGCTCGCCTTTTTTAGTGTAGCCCTTTTTCATCGGGCCGCCGCTAACAAAAACCGTCGGTACGTTCACGCGAAGCGCGCCCATCACCATGCCGGGTACGATTTTATCGCAGTTTGGCATGCAGACCAGAGCGTCCAGGGCATGGGCGTTCATCACCGTTTCGATCGAGTTTGCGATCAGCTCGCGGCTAGGCAGGCTATAAAGCATCCCGCTGTGTCCCATCGCGATGCCGTCGTCCACGCCGATGCAGTTAAACTCAAACGGCACGCAGCCGTTTTTGCGGATCTCGTCTTTTAAAATTTCGGAGTATTTGTTGAGGAAAAAGTGTCCCGGGATGATCTCTATGAAGCTGTTTGCTACGCCGATAAACGGCTTTTCAAAGTCTTCGTCCTTTAGCCCGGTCGCTCTTAGCAAGCTTCTGTGCGGCGCGCGCGTATAGCCTTTTTTAATGATGTCGCTTCTCAAATTTGATCCTTTTTAATTAAATTTTTTGTGCCGATTGTAACTAAATAAAACTAAATTTTCCGCTCGGTTTTGAAAATTTCATTTATGCTTGAAAAAACATATTTTTCAAGCCCTTGTGGGATGTGCGGGTCTTTATTGTAGTAGGCGAGTTTTACAATAATTTTATTGTCATTAAATTCTAAATTTTTACTGCCGAAAATCATTTCAAACCCATTTGCTTTAAATCTCGCACCTTCGCCGTGTTTTAGGCCTTTTGGATCGACGAAAACTATCTCGTAAATCTCATCTTGTTTTAGCCAAAATATGAAGTCGGGATAAAATTTACGCCAAATTTGCTCTTCTTCATCAAAATACGGCACGTAAATTTCATCTACGTTTTGAACTATTTTACAAAAATTCCATTCAAAGCCGTCAAGCGCATTTAGACCGGTCTTTAAATCCTCCAAAAATTCTATTTCGCTTTTTTCGCTTATCGCATATACTATTTGCGCTTTATTATCGGCATCTATCACAAGTGGATTATAGTAATGGCGAGCCAAATTAGCATCTAGTTTAAAGCCTAAAATTTTACAATCCTTTTTATTTTGTTTTATTAAATTAGCAAACTCTCTAGACGTAATTTTTTTGCTTTCTAACTCATCTATAAGCTCATCTTCGCTTTTAGATTTCAATAAATTTAAAATCGCTTCGTTAATCTTTGATATTTCGTCTTTGTCAAACGTCGTGCTAAATTTTGTAAAATGAGAAATTTCATTTTCAACCTCTTTAAAACCTTTTAATTTTTTATTTTTAAATTTATGGAATTTATCTATTTCGCATAGTGTAAATTTCGGGTTTTGAAATTTTTCGGTCGCTCCACTAATTTTTATAAATTTTTCGTCTTTTTTAAGCGTTTTATTTATTGTGCTAAGTCCTAAATCGGGACTTTTTAACTCCGAGCTAAGTAGTAAAACGTCCAAATCGTAAGAGTTTATAAACTTGTTTAAATTTTTATAATCGGGGCGTGAAATTACATAGGGCTTTGATTCGCAGGCTTCGTCTTCATATTGGGGTAAAAGCAACGGTTTGATTGTCTGCGACTTTTTAAAGCCTTTTAAAATTTCACCGGTTTTAAATTGCTCCAATTCGCTCAAAATAGCCTCTATCGCTTTCGGGTCACTAGCAAAAACAAAAAGTGTTTCTGGACCGCTTGCAAGCTCTTTTAACCTTTCTTTTTCATCAAATTCCAAAGCTGCAAAATTACTTGTGTATTGCAAACGTCGTCGTTCGTTTTTAAAAGGTTCGATTCTAACGCCTCGTCCTATAGTTTGTGTTACGTATTTTTTTGCCGAGCGCGAGCCTATATTTATAAAACTTATCAAATTTACGCGGTTACTATCCCAGCCCTCGCTAAAAACTTTGCTTCCAAGCATTATATTTATCGGAGAATTTCGCTCGTTAATATGTGCGAAAAAACCGCTATCTACATCGATTTCACTTTGCACGCCAAGCTCGTTTAGATACTCTTTTTTCCAACCTTTCGTATCGCCGATATTTAGTAGCATAAAAGGCTTACCGGCGTTTTTACTTTTAAATGCCACCTCTTTATCATTGCCTTTGATTATGCAAGCCTCTAAACTTGAAATACCTTGTGAGTAAAATAGCTCTTCACGCATAGTTTTTGCATCGACATTTTTAACTATTTTTATAAATTCATCGCCAATTTTCTCGCCGCCGAAAACAAATTCAAGCTGATTTAAAATTTGGACTAAATTTTCAACTATTTTAGGGATATCTACGTCGTTTGTTAGCACCTTGCAAATAGCCTCAAAATACCGTTTTATGCCGGCATCCTGCGTATTTACTTTATCCGATACAGCGATGATTAGCGGCGCATGATAAAGGGCATCTGATAATCTTCGCGAAATTCGGCGATTTGAAATCTTAATCGACGTAAAAATTATAAAGCTTTGCAAAATTTGCTCTAAATCATCTAAATTTAGCTTATTTTCAAATATCGCGATATTTTTGCCATAGCCTTGGTCGTTAAATTTTTGTAAATTATAGTTAAATGCGCAGGTTTTTAGATCAATTCCGTCCGTAAAAGTCGCGCTAAAATTTAAGATAAATCCGCGAGGGAATTCGTCTTTTTTACCGCTTGCTAATTCGTTTATGTAGCCTTTTCGCACGGAATCGGTGCTGTCCCCTTTATGCGCTTCATCTAGTAAAATATACCAGCCGTTTTCATTTTTAAAATTTGCGTAATTTAGCCTTTTACCTGCATCTTTTTTACTCGTGTTTTCGGTACTTTCCAGCAAATCGCTACGGGCGATAAAAAGCGTCGTATCGTATAAATTTAGCCCGGAATTCGCGCTCTCGAAATCTTTTAAATCGCGCGCGTATATTTGCTCATTTTGATAGCGATTGAATTCATTTATTCGCTCTTTAAATTGGCTTAAAATCTGCTCGGTCGGCGCAAGAAGTAAAATTGGCTTTTTAGGTAAAATATCAAACTTAATCAGCCGCGAAATCGCCCAAATCAGTTTTATCATTACGATCGTTTTTCCACTTCCCGTCGCCATCCAAAAACTGGCGCGATTAATCTCGTGTGTATTTAAATTTGCGCCAAATTTACGGTAATTTTTAAGCAAAATTTCGCGCTCGCTAAATTTGCTTTGATTATTTGAACTGTGCAAATTTGCACTATCGCTACCTCGAATTTGATGGCTTGCGTAATAAAACTCTAAGATTTTTAGCGCACTTTTTACCGCGCTTTGTTGGTAATCGGTGAGCTTAAATTTAGAAAAATCGCTCAAATTCAGAGCGTCTGCTTCCGCGCTCAAATTTCGCTCTTTTAAAATTTCGGCTAGGATTAGTTTATCGGTCAAGATTTTCATTTTATTTTACTCCCACCAGATTAGGTCGCGGATTTTAGGAAATTTTGCCATATCGATGTCATCTTTTTGCATTATTTCACCGTTTTCAAATTCCGCGCACTCTACGTCGTCACGCGCAAAAATTCGTTTGATTTTCGCGCCAGTCAAATTTGAATAACTCAAAAAAATGTCAAATTCACCTCTGTATCCGACCATATCAAGGCACACTTTTTCACCCTTATTTAGCTTCTTTATGAGCTTACGTGATCTGCGATAATCTATTACACCGTTCTCATCTAGTGCGTATTCACACTCATTTAAAGCCTCTTCGTAACTTTCCAGTTCGTAGTATCTAAACGCTCCACCGCCTTTATAGCCAATGATATTAGATAGCGACGACCTTCTGGATTTATTCATAGCAAAAAAAGATTTATCTCCTGCTAAAACATTTTTCATCCTACCTAATAAGCCAAGTCTATACTCAAATGTTTTGCTTTCTTTGTTAAAACTTAAATACTTTTCATAGAAATGATTTCCCATTTCTATGCCGATCCATCTTCTTTTTAGTTTATGAGCTACCGAACAAGTAGTTCCGCTTCCAGTAAAAAAATCTAAAACTAAATTGTTTTGATTTGAGCTGGCTTGTATAATACGTCTAATCATATGTTCTGGTTTTTGTGAGCTATAAAAAGAAATATTTTCACTAACTCTCATCTCTGATTGCGTAAAAGAATATATATCGTTCCATATATCACCTACTGGATATATTTTTTCATTAGAAATATCAACACTTTGTAATTTTAATTTATCGTTTTCATATTGTTCAATTAAAAAATTATAGTCTTTTATTTTTTTGGGACAATTTGTTTTAGCCACAGCTATTAGATCTAGCTGACCTAAATTTAATTGACTTATGTTTCTGTTCGGTTTCCATAATTTATTAAATATACTATTTCCATTTTTTATAAAAAATATAGTCGAACTCTTTAGCGCAAAATTATTACCAAAGCTTTTATAACCAAACAAATCAGCTTCCTCGTCCTTTGTAGCATTTGTGTTAAAGGTTATTTTTTTACACTCATCAAAATTGAAAATTTCGTCTAAAAGCATTCTGCCTAAGAAGTCGGCATTCTCATCAAGGTGTAAATAAAAGCTCCCGCGATCGCTTAAAATTTCACGTGCTAGCTCTAGGCGGTTTTGCATTAACGTCAGCCACGTCGCATCTTGGAAGCGGTCTTTATACTCAAAGTCCGAGCCCGTGTTAAACGGTGGATCGATATAGATGAGATCGATTTTACCTTTATAACGAGGCATCAGAGTATTTAGCGCGGCAAAATTATCCGATTTTACTAGTTCGCCGTTTAAAATTTCGTCTAGATTTTCAAACCTGCTAAGCAAATCCAGTCTATTTTTATTGCTTAAAAATTTCGTATCGAGCGGTAGAAATTTAAACTTTTCAAATTCTGTTTTTAAGGTATCGGTGGTGAAATTAACGTCGACTAAATTTAACTCTTTCCACTCGGCAATTTGCTTGTCGGTAACGAGCGAAACATCGAAATTAGGGATTAAATCTAGCGTAAAAACGTATTGAGTATTTTTGGCGAATTTCGGTTTTAGCCAAATCGCTTTTAGCTCATTTTCAAATTTGGCGATGATCTCGATTAATTCAAATGCGATATTGCGGATTTTTTGTAATCTCTCAATCGCGTAAGACTGCCACTTATGTGTCTCGCTATCGCCGTAAAGATGGCTAAACATCCATAACTCGAACTGCTCTTTCAAAAAATTCTCGGCGTCTTTATGGATAAAAAAATCCACTTCGTTTTGCTTTTTGTAGCTACGAAATACCTTTTTAAGCTCGTCTTCGTCGATTTTAAGTAATTTTATCTCTTTTAGGAAATCGTCCGTAAATTCGCCGCTTCCTTGCTTAAAAACGCTTTTTAAGTCCTTAAATAGCTCGCTTTGATTCGTTACGTTTATTTTGATTAGCGAAGTTTGCGCCTGTGAATTCGCACCTTGGTCTAGTCCGGCGAATTTAAAAATTAGCTTTGATTTTACGTTATCGATTGAGCGGCGAAACTCGTCTGCGTTAAATTCCACTGCAAATTTAGCGTTTTCATCGCTTAGCGTCATACTTTTATATATAACGTCCGATTTTACGTAGTATAAATTTTGCGTTTTATAAAATAGGCTCGTGTCTTTAGAATTTGAGTAAATTTTTGCATAGATATTTTTATAAATAGGCGTATCGGTAAAAAACGGCGTGCCGGTTTCGTTTAGATAACTGTCGAAAAATGTGTAAAGCTTGTTATAAATTTCGTGTTCGTCAAAATCGTCCGTTGACGGAATTCGCTTATCTAAAATTTGCTTAATATGCTCAAAGTATCGCTCTTTTATGCTTAAAAGATTACCAAAACCGCTTTTATCTTTCGTATCCTTGATCTTTGCACCCAAGTAGCAGTCTTCTAGTTTTGAGTAAAATGCTTTTTTATAATCCATTGCAAGCCTTTTTAATTTAAATTATAACTATTTTTAAATTACGGATAGCTTTAAATACCTAATTTTGAAGCAGTTATTGGCATGCGAAAACATCCATTATAGCTGTCCTTTATCCCGTCGCTCTTAGCAAGCTTCTGTGCGGCGCGCGCGTATAGCCTTTTTTGATGATGTCGCTTCTCATTTTGTGTCCTTGAATTGAAATTTTCTCCATTTTAGCATAAAATTTTACCGCTGCGGGGCGTTTTAAATTTTAACGCATTAAAATTTAAAACCGGACTATTGAGCTTAATCAAACCGAATCACTCCTATTTTTGATATAATTGCACATCGATTATCAAAATCTTGCCGTTTGGCAGGAATGAAAAGAGGAGAATATGCAAAGAAGAAATTTCTTAAAACTAACGTCTGCGTTGGCGGCTAGCGGGCTTGCTAGCCCTCTTTTTGCAAAGGAAGCTTTTACTATCTACGGCGCGCCCGCGATGCCTAGCCTCATCATCGGCGTTGCGTGCATGCAGGGGCAGATCGGCAAAAAATACGACGCGAAGCTTGAGCTTTGGCGCGATCCCGATCAGCTTCGCGCGGGCGTAGCAAGCGGCGAGTATAAGGTTATGATGAGCCCTAGCAACGTGGGGGTGAACCTCGCAAATCAAGGGCGCAAGATCGGCATGGTAAATATCCTCACCGAGGGGCTAAATTTCGTGATGAGCAAAGGCGAGAAGATAACGGAATTTGCGCAGCTGAAGGGCAAAAAGATCGTCATGCCTTTTAAAAACGATATGCTGGACATCATCGTGCGAGCCATAGCGAAAAAGCAGGGCATTGGCGGGCTAAATATCGACTACACCGCTAGCCCCGCAGAGAGCGCGCAGCTGTTTTTGGCCAAAGACTACGACGTCGCGATCACGGTCGAGCCACTAGCAAGCGCTATGATCTTAAAGGGCAAAGTATCAGGCATCGCCGTGCAGCGAGGGGCAAATTTAAGCGATATGTGGGCGCAGGCGTTTTCGGTAAAGCCCATCATCCCGCAAGCAGGCATCATCGCCGATACCGATTTTTACGCCGCGAGAAAGGCAGATTTTGAAATTTTAAATGCCGATCTGGCAGACGCGCTTGCGTGGATCAAAGCAAACAAACAAAGCGCCGCGGCGATCGGGACAAATTTCTTTCCTACGCCGCCGCCTGCGATATTTATGAGCATCGATATGTCGAATTTGTGCGTCAAAAAGCCTAGCGAGATCAAGGACGAGCTTTTGAAATTTTATGAAATTTTGATGGAATTTAACCCCAAGCTCATCGGCGGCGCGATGCCTAAGGACGAGTTTTTTCTATGCTAAAAATCGATAAAATTCGCAAAGCTCAAAACCCCGTATTTTACGTCATAGACTATCTATGGGGCGGCTTTGCGAGCCTAGGGGCGGTGTGCTTTTTCATAGCCGTCTGGCAGGTGGCGAGCGAGGCTTACGGGCCGCTCATCCTGCCCGAACCCGCGGCTGTTTTTTCTAAGGCGTGCGAAATTTTAAAAAATTTCGCCGCAAACGATCTAGTCCTGTCGCTTAAGCGCGCGCTTGCAGGCACCTTTCTCGCGCTTTTTGCGGGGATTTGCAGCGGGCTTGCGGCAGGGTATTTCAAAAGCCTGCGAGCCTTTCTAAATCCGCTAATTACCGTGCTTCTTTCGACTCCGCCCATCGTTTGGATCGTGCTTGCGATATTTTGGTTTCATTTCGGCGATACAAGCGTGCTTTTTACCGTCGTTATCGTCGTCGCGCCGATGACTTTTGCGTCCGCGGCGCAGGCGATGGCTAGCGTGAGCGCCGAATACACCGAGCTTTTCGACAGCTACAAAAGCTCCTTTTTTAAAAAACTGCGCTACCTCTACGCGCCGCATCTAATCGAACGGCTGCTCCCTGCGATTTACGTCGCGGTCAGCAACGGCGCGAAAGTGCTTGTAATGGCGGAGCTTTTGGGCGCGAACGACGGCATCGGCGCAAAGATCGCCGAAGCGCGCGTCAATATCGATACGGTCGAGGTCATGGCGTATGTGTGCCTAGCCATAGCCTTTACGGCGCTTTTCGATTATCTCGTGACCAAGCCGCTTCAAATTTTACTGATGCCGTGGAGCAGATGATGCTAAAAATTTCAAATCTGCGCTACGAAATTCTGCGCGACGTTATAATTTCAGATTTTTCCTTGCAGTTGCGCGCGGGCGAAGTAAAGACGCTCTTTGGCCCGAGCGGCTGCGGCAAGACTTCGCTTTTGCGGCTGGTCTGCGGGCTGGAGGATAAAAAAAGCGGGCAGATCGAAAACGGCTTTAAGAAAATCAGCTTTTTGTTTCAAGAAAACCGCCTGCTGCCGAACCTCACGGCGCTTAAAAATATCGAAATTTTTAGCCCCGCGGGCGTGAGCGAAATTTACGCCCTTGCCGCAAAGATCGGGCTAAGCCCGAGCGATCTGAATAAATTCCCGCGCGAGCTAAGCGGCGGCATGCAAAAGCGCACGGCGTTTTTGCGCACTATCCTTAGCGGCTGCGATCTGGCGCTGCTTGATGAGCCATTTGTAGGTCTAGATCGCGATCTGCGCGGCGTGCTGATCGAAATTTTGGTCTCAAAGATCGAGCACGAGGGGCTTGCCTGCCTTTTGGTGACCCACGACCGCTTCGAAGCCGCACGCCTAAGCCACGAGATCATCGAGCTTGAGCCCAAAGGGATGGGGCTTAGGCGCATCGTGAGCCTGGACGAACCGCTAAGCGCGCGCGACGAGCAGTACGAAGAGCGCGTGGTAAGCGAGCAGTTTAGGGGAGTGAGCTATTATGAATAGAAATTTTATATTTAGTGCGCGCGAACAGGGAGGTTCCGCACGAAATTTAAACTTACGTTGCGGCCTATGCGCGAGCAAACGGAGCTTTGGTGCGCATCGCGATCCGGGCGCGGGCAGACACAGCCTCTCACAGGATACAGGGCGCTGCGATTTTATCACACCGAAATACGAACTGCGCAGCCGTGCGAACTGCGATTATAGCGTGAGCGTGCTATTGAACGGCGCAGGGCGCTGCGATTTTGCCGCGCGAAATTCGGCGAAATTTAGCGGTGATGCATACTGCGGCTCTAGCGCGAGTACTTACTTGCGGCGCGTTGACGCGAAGCAGGGCGTTCATTTGTACTACAAATTTGGCGCGAACCGAGACGCCTTTCCGCGTTGCAGTTTTGATGCGTGCGGATTGAGCGCCTATCGCTCGCTGTTTTGCGATGCAAGTGGGCTAGGTAGCGAGCAAAATCCCGCTCTAGGCACCTTTTGTGCGGTGCGGAATTTTTTGATTTTACACGACGCGTGCAATTTTAAGAATTTTGGCTCCGTAAATTTAAAGAAATTTAACCTCGCTGCCTCGCAATTTGTAAATTTAAAAAAGCAAATCCGCGCCGGCGAAGGTGCTGACAAGAGCGCTAATCCGCGCAATTTGACGGGTTTTGGGCGCGAAGCCCCCACACCGCGCAGATTGGGCTTCGAAAGTAAAATTCTCGCGCCGCGTAGTTCTTACTTTGAGAGCGAGGCCGGCACGCTGTGCAGACCTAGCCTCTGGCACAGGCACAGAGGCTGCGAAGCCGCACGAAATTTCAGACGTTCCGCCCCCGATTTCACAGAAAATTTTAAAAATTTTGCTCGGAGCCTAGAGACAGAGCCCGCACAAAATTTCAAAATTTTCGCTTTAAATTTTATACGAAATTTTTGGAATTTCGCTCGCGGCAGGGAAGCTGGGTCTATGCAAGGTTTCGGAAATTCGGGCCGAAATTTTGAGCCGAAATTCCCGCAGAGCGCTAAAAATTCCGATCGAAATTTAGAGGCGGATCCTGCGCAAAGTTTCAAAAATCAAAACCTCGCGCAGGACTTCTCACAAAACGGTAAAAGCTACGATCAAAATTCCACTCAGGGTTTTTCGCAAAGCGGCAGAAACTACGAGCCAAATTCCAAACCGAGCTTTTTGCAGAACATTAAAAATTCCGAACGGAATTTCCCGCTAAGCTTCTTACAAAGCGCCAAAAATTCCGATCAAAGTCAAAATTTTAAATCCGCGCGCGCGCAAAGCCATGCCGAGCCGAGTTCTGTTCAAACCTTCTCGCAGAGCTCTAAAAATTCCGATCAGGATTCCAAAGTTAATTCCACGCAAAACCAAACTGAGCCCGTTTCGTCGCAGGAGCTCAAAAATTCCGAGCCGTGCCCGGCGCAGCGGCTAGGCTTTTACGCGCCTAAATTTAAAGGTGAGCGCGCGAGAAATTTTTTCTCCCATCCGATGCGCGCCTTCGTTCTTTGCGCCTGCTTTTTTGCGGCGCTAGGCGCGCTTAGCTTTTTAGCACCCGATGCACTGGCGATCGATTATGTCGCCGCTCATAAATTTTATTTTCTGTTTTTGGCGCCTTCGTGCATCTACGCGGCGTTTTTGCTTACCGCGCTGCCCGATTGGACGAATTTTGAGGGCTCGCTAAAGCCCGTCTCGCTCGCCTTTGCCGCCTGCCTGATCGCAGCTTTTATCGCGAGCTTTTTAAATTTACGGCTTGCGGCTGCGATTACGGCGCTGTTTTGGGCGGTATTTTTCATCTTTGCGGCATGGCTTTTGTGGCTGGATAAAAACTCGAATAATTTTAGCATCCTGGCAGTCCTTGCGGCGTTTTGCGCCTGCTCTGCCGCCTATGGCGCGAGCGAGAATGAGAAGTTTTTGCTTAGCTTCGTGCATATCAACGTCGCGGCAATCGCCGTCGTAAGCTACCGCATAAGCGTGGTAATCGGCAACGAAGCGCTAAGAGAGGCGGGGCTCAAAGACGCCGTTTTTATTCCAAATTTTATCTACAAAAATTTAGCCGCTTTCCTCGCCTTCGCTTTGGCGCTCGCGACGCCATTTTTAAGCGAGCCGGCGTGCGGATTTATCGCGCTTGGCATTGGGTTTTTGTTTTTGGCGAAACTTCGCGAGCTTCACTACGTCGAAATTCTAAGCCGCCACTATATGGCGTTTTACTACGCGTTGCAAGCTGCGTGCGCGGCGGGCTATGCGTGGTTGGGCTGGGAGCTGATACGCGGGGGATACGCTGCCGCGCCGCTGCACGTCATCGCGATCTGCTATATCTACGGAGCGATACTTTTCGTGGGAATGATCGCCGGCCAGCGCCACAGCGGAATTTCGCCGCTAAACTTCCCGCGCCTAAGCCGCGCGGCGCTCGTTTTGGCTCTGAGCGCGGGGACTTTAAGAGCCGTTTTTGCGGGCGAGAGCTTTGTTTTATACGTGATGATCCCCTCGGCGCTTTTCATCGCCGCAGTCGCGCTATATCTGATAAATTTCATCCCGATCTTTCTGAAAAATCCTTTCAGCGCGGATCCGGATTGATAATCATCAAAGCGGATTTGCCAAATTTTGGCTAAAATCGATCAAATTTCATTTCAAGGAGAGCTTATGCAACACATCAAAAATATCGATGCCGCTAAGGCCGTAGAGCTTGCTTCGCTAGTCGAAGTGGCCCCTCATAAGGTGATTTCGCGCACCCTCGCGCAAAATCCTGCGCTGAATATGACGCTTTTCGCCTTCGACGGCGGCGAGGAGATCAGCTCGCATAAATCCGATGGCGACGCGTTCGTTTACGTGCTTGAGGGTGAGGGCGATTTCACGATCGACGGGCAGAAACACCGCGTAAAAGCGGGGCAAAGCATCGTAATGCCTGCGGGCTTGCCGCACGCGATCTCGGCACCCGCGCCGTTTAAGTGGTTTTTAGTAGTGGTTTTTTAGCCTCTGAGTTTAGGGCGGGTCAAATTTTAAATTTAGCCCGCCCGCCGCTTTATAAAATTTTATCCGAAATTCCATTCGCAGGGCTTCTTCTGTCTGTTTCAGACCATTTTCACTCGCCCTCGCAAAATTTTAAAATTTAGAAACGTTTAAATTTTACTTTTACCGCGCACAAAAATTTCGTCTGTTTTGCAAACCGTGCGGGAGCTGAAAATAACACATCGCGTTTGCGCGCCGTACCGAGCCCGAAATCGCACGCTTGAGCTCGCATCGCAAGTCAAATCCATAGCTCGCGCATTAAATTTCAAAGTCGCGCCGAGCGTGCAATACATATCGGGCGAGTAGAGTAGACGGGCGCTGTAGTAGGGCGAACCCGCCGAGTGCGCAATGCGCGGCCTAGCTCATAGATCGAGAGTTAAATTTAAAGGCCGTGTCCTGCGCGAAATGCACGCCAAGCCGGCCTAAATTTTAAAATTTAGCTTTCGCTCGGAGCTAGCTCCTTGATGATGAGCTCTGGCGTGATCGTGCCGCGGAAGTTGTTTTTGCTAATCGTAAAGATCACGTCGACCCGCTCGCCCGCGCGCGGCAAAAAGTCGTAGTTAAAAAACAGCGCCTCGACGCTGCCGCCGTTTTTATCAAGCGCCATTTTGATATGCTTGCCCTCCTTGCCGATCTCCCTGATATTGCGGGCACGCGCGCCTTTGATACAAAAGAGCGGGCGAGGATTTTTCTGCCCGTACGGCTCGTAAAATTCTAAAATTTCAAGCAGCTCGAAGTCTATCTGCGACGCGTCCAGCTCGCCCAGCAGATCGTCTTGCGCGCTAAAATCGCTCAGATCCTTAGGCGTAATGCGCTCATTTACGCGCCGCTTAAACTCCTGAAGCAGCGCAGGATCGATTCCCACGCCCGCAGCGCCCTTGTGTCCGCCGAAGGTCGTTAAAATTTCGCTTTGCGAGGAGATCAGCTCTAAAATGTCGAATTTACCGATGCTGCGCGCGCTCCCTTTGGCGCGCGAGTCGCTTACGCTAAAGACGATCGCGGGCTTTTTGTAGGTCTTGCTTAGGCGGCTTGCGACGATGCCGATGATGCCTTCGTGCCACTGCGGACCCCACACGACGATGACGTTGTCGTTCGGATCGACGCTTTTTACGATCTCGTCGTAGAGGCTTTTCTCCTCCTCTTTGCGCGAGTTGTTGATGGAATTTATCGTCTCTAGGTAGTGGTTCGCCTCTCTAATATTTTTGGCGCATAAAAAGTTATACGACATCGTCGCATCGTCCATACGCCCCGTGCAGTTGATAAGCGGCGCGATCGTGTAGCTGATATCGTCGAATTCGAAGTGCTTTTTAAAATAATGCTCTTTAATCGCCTTGAAGCAGGCGCGGTTTGAGCTATTTAGCCGCTTGATACCGAAGCGCAAAAGCGCGCGGTTCATGTCGCGCAGCTCCATCATATCGGCGATTATGGCGATGATGAGGATATCCATCGAGCTTGCCATATCGTAGTTCACGCCGAGGGTTTCTTTTAGCGCGCCTACGAGATACCACGCTACCTGCGCGCCGCAAATTTCGATATTTGGGAAGGTGCAGTCAGGCTGCTTCGGATTGATTATCGCATAAGCTCTTGGCAGCACGGGCGGGGGCATGTGATGATCGGTGATGATGAGATCGATCCCCTTTTGGGCGCAAATTTCGGCGGCTTCCGTCGCGGAGGTGCCGTTATCTACGGTGATGATGAGATCTACATCCTCAAGCTCGCCTATGATCTCGCTGTTTAGCCCGTATCCGTCGGTGAAGCGGTTCGGGATCTTAATGACGTACTCCGCGCCTATTTGATTGAAAAAATCGCTCATTATGACGGTGCTTACGATACCGTCGACGTCATAATCGCCGACTACGGCTATGCGCTGGTTTTCTTCGATGGCAGTTTTTATGCGCAAAGCCGCCTTATAGGTATCTTTCAGATCGCAGGGTAAGGGAATTTCAGAAATTTTAGTATGCCGATCGTTCGCAAATCTCGATTTTAGAATTTCCCTTATCTCATTTTTACCTAGCATTTTTTATAGATGCTTCGATAAAGCCCAAAATAGCGGGATTTGGGCGCACTAGACGGCTGGTAAATTCCGGGTGAAACTGCACGCCCAGAAAAAACGGATGGTTTTTTAGCTCGACCGCTTCGATAAGCCCGTCGCTCTCGCCGCAGACGATAAGCCCGTGCTTTTCAAACTCGGCGCGGTACTTCGGATTGGCTTCGTAACGGTGGCGGTGGCGCTCGCGGATGGTCTTTTGCTCGCCGTAAATTTTACCCAAAAGCGAGCCTTTTTTGACGTCGCAGTCATAGCCGCCCAGCCGCATAGTGCCGCCCATAGGGGATTTGTGCGTGCGAATCTGCTTTTTGCCGCTTGCGTCGATAAAGCTGTCGATGAGGTAGATCACCGGATCTTCGGTTTGAGGGTCAAATTCCGAGGAGTTGGCGTTTTTCAATTTTAAGACGTTGCGCGCAAACTCCACCATCGCAAGCTGCATCCCTAGGCAAATTCCCAAAAATGGCACCTTATGCATCCGCGCGTAGTTTATGGCTAAAATTTTACCCTCTACTCCGCGCGAGCCGAAGCCGCCCGCGACTAAAATTCCGTTTACGTCGCGGAAAATTTCATCCACATTGCTCGCTTCAATTTTTTCACTATCTACCCACTTTAAGCTTATCCGCGTATCAAGCGTCGCGCCCGCGTGGATGATCCCCTCGGTGAGGGATTTGTAGCTTTCTTTCAGATCGATATATTTGCCGACGAAGGCGATCGTAGTTTCGTTCGTAGGCACGATGACGCGCTTAACGAGGCTGTCCCAGTTGCTCATATCGACTTCGAGCTTGTTTAAGCTTAGAGTTTCCGCGATCGGCGTTAAAATATCTTGCTTCAAAAACGCAAGCGGGATCTGATAGATGCTCGCGCTATCGGGGCTTTCGATGACGCAGTTTTTATCCACGCCGCAGCTTAGCGCGATCTTATCTTTAAGCGCGCGATTTAGCGGCATTTCGGAGCGGCAGATTATCATATCGGGGCTGATACCGATGCGGCGCAGCTCGCCTACGCTGTGCTGTGTGGGCTTGGTTTTGAGCTCGCCTGCTACCTTGATGAAAGGCACGAGCGTGAGGTGGATATTCATCGTATTTACTCTACCCAGCTCCACTCTCATCGCGCGGATCGCCTCTAAAAAGGGCAGTCCCTCGATGTCGCCCACGGTGCCGCCGATCTCGACGATCAGCACGTCGTTGCCCTCGCCCGCCTTTTTTATGCGGCGCACGATCTCGCCTACGATGTGAGGGATAACCTGGATCGTTTTGCCCAGATAATCGCCCCTGCGCTCCTTTTCGATGACGGAGCTGTAAACTTTGCCCGTGGTGAAATTGTTGTCTTGGCTTAAATTTTCATCCAAGAACCGCTCATAATGCCCAAGATCCAGATCGGTCTCCGCGCCGTCGTCGGTGACGAAAACCTCTCCGTGCTCCAGCGGGCTCATGGTGCCGGGATCGACGTTGATATAAGGATCCGCCTTTAGGATACGCACTTTAAGCCCCGCGTGCTTTAAAAGCGTCGCGATCGACGCCGCCGCAATGCCCTTACCCAGCGAGCTCAGCACTCCGCCGGTGACGAAAATATATTTCGTTTGTTTTGCCATAAGTTTTCCTAAATTTTGATATTAATGCCGCGATTATAACTTCTTTTAGGTTAAAGCACACTAAGCTAGAATTTGAAAATTTTAGAAATTTACGGCAAAATACGCACCTAAATAAATTTTAAATTTAAAGGAGAGATGATGAAAAAGATCATCGCGGCTTTAGTGGTCATCGTAGCGCTTATAGTGGGCGTTTTTGTAGCGACGAAGGACGCTAAAACGGGCGTAGCTAAAAGTGTAAACGATAGCATAACCAAAACGGTTGACGGTGCGGTCGGCAAGAGTGCCAGCGCGGCGATTGAGCAGCAGATTGCGGAATTTATCGCTAGAAACGAAATTTTCGAGACTAAAAGCGCTAAATTTTATCCGGGAGATAGCAACTCAAGCGGCTTTATCGAAGGCGTAGTAAAAAAAGAGAAACTGCAAAAAAGCCTTGCTGAAGGCTTTAGCAAGCTAAAGGAAAAAGCAGGCGCGCAAGATAGCAACGATACGGACGAGCCGGATCCTGCTAAAATTTTCCCGGAGGATTTTGCTTTTCGCTATGACTACACTATCAAGCATAGCGTAAAAAATGCTGCGGATGGATTTGAGAGCGACGGAATTTTAACGATTAAGACGCCATATTACGCAGAGCCTTGCAAGAAGCTGTTTAAGACTGACGCGCCGCTTAGCACGCATCTAAACTACGGACCTACAGAGGTTAAATTTAGCGCAAAGCTAGCCGATATAAATGTGCTCGAAGATGGCGGAATGGGGCGTCTTGCAGGCCTTAGCCTAAACGGCACGAGCGATATGAGCGGAAAAACGATAAAAGCCTTGGGTTTTAAAATCGGTGAAATTTTTATAGACGACGGCAAGGATTCGGGTCTTGATATAAAGGATCTTATCTATGAGGCAAACTTTAAAAACGGCATCCAAGATCTAGACGATAATATAACCAAGCTCTTTTTGAATGACATAGATTTTGCAGGCAGCACAAAAGAGCTCGTCGTAACTGTAGATAAGCAGCGCTTCGTCGTAGTTACGGATATGAGCACAGAAGGTAGCTACCGCGTAAAAGATGGAATTTTAAATTTCAACGAAAGCGATAAAGCCCAAAGCTTAAAGATCGCCGATGTGCTAGTGCGAAACATCCATTTAGGCGTCGATACCAGCTTTAGCGCCGCACTTTTCGAAAAATATCTGTCTGTTGTCTCAAATCCGCAAGAAGGCGAAAAATTAGCGGAAAATAAAGAGCTTTTTATGAAGCTGCTAAAAGATGATATGAAAATCAACGTGAATGATTTTTCGTTTGAAAATAGCCTCGGTAAGAAATTTGCTTTTAACGCAAGCGCGCTAGTAGGCGGCTACATCGACGAGACGCAGCTTTTTAAGCGTATGAGCTTGGATGGCAAAGCTACGATAAATACGACCATCACGGACTTCTTATCGCCTTATGACAGCTTGCGCGATTTTGCGCCGATGGCGGAAGTTTACGGCTCGCAGTTTCTTAAGCCTGATGGAGATGGGGTTAAGATGGAGTTTAGCTTCGATAAAGCAAGCAACTCTATGATCTTAAACGGAAAGCCTATCCCACTACCGCACAACTAAATTTTTAAGCTTTGCGAGCAAATTTTAAATCCGCTTGCAAAGCTCTTTTTATTTCTTACTTTCTCGGCGCAGAATTTCGCAAAGCTTCGCGTAAATTTTTACCTGCATAATTTCGCAGCGGCGCCATAAAATTTCGCTCGAATTTTACCATATCATTGCCGCCCGCTTCGCTAAATTTTAAAACTTACAAGCCAAAATCTCATATTTGCAATGACAGATAGGCTTAAGCAATTTTGGCTATAATGCGCGCTTTTGCAGCGCAGCTAGCGTAAATTTAAAAGACGGCGGAGATGAGCGGCATTTATTACGCCGCCTCTTTTGACGACGTATTTTATATTGGGAAACTAACGCTAAATTTGCATTTTTAAATTTCAAGGAACGATATGAAAGTAATCAAACGCAACGGCAGAACCGAGGAACTTGACGTAAGCAAGATTAAAAAATACACGAGCGAGGCAGTGGAGGGTCTGGAAAACGTAAGCCTTAGCGAGCTTGAGGTGGACGCAAAGATCCAGTTTCGCGATATGATCACCACGGAGGAGATTCAGCAAACCCTCATCAAAACCGCAGTCGAGAAGATCGACGTGGACCGCCCGAACTGGACTTTCGTCGCCGCGCGGTTATTTTTATACGATCTATATCACAAGGTAACGGGCTTTAGCGGCTACAACAGCCTGGAGGATTACTTCGCTCGCGGCGAGGCGGCGGGTCGCATAATGCTCGGCTTAAAGGAAAAATACGATCTAGAGGATCTAAATTCTTACTTGCAGCCGCAGCGCGATTTGCAGTTTAACTACCTCGGCATCAAGACGCTTTACGATCGCTACCTCATCAAGGATAAAAGCGGCGCGCCGATCGAGCTTCCGCAGCAGATGTTTATGGCGATCGCGATGTTCCTTGCGCAAAACGAGCTTGATTGCCAGAGCTGGGCGAAGAAATTTTACGATCTTATATCTAAATTTGAAGTCATGCTCGCGACCCCTACGCTTTCAAACGCCCGCACGACGCGCCATCAGCTAAGCAGCTGCTACGTGGGAAGCACGCCTGATAATATCGAAGGGATTTTTGATAGCTACAAGGAGATGGCGCTTCTGAGCAAATTCGGCGGCGGTATCGGCTGGGACTGGTGCAAGGTGCGCGCGATGGGCGGTAGCATCGACGGACATAAAAACGCCGCGGGCGGCATCATTCCGTTTTTAAAGATCACGAACGACATCGCCGTCGCCGTCGATCAGCTGGGCACGCGCAAGGGCGCTATCGCCGTGTATATCGAGCCGTGGCACATGGACGTGAGCGACTTTTTAGATCTGCGCAAAAACTCGGGCGAGGAGAGGCGCCGCGCGCATGAAATTTTTCCCGCGCTGTGGATAAACGATCTGTTTATGAAAAGGCTTCAAAGCGGCGGCAAGTGGACGCTATTCGATCCTGCAGAAGTAAGCGATTTGAGCGATCTATACGGCGCGGAATTTGAGGCGCGCTACGAGCAATACGAGGCCGACGATAAAATTTCAAAATCCACCATCCTGGCAAAGGAGCTTTGGAAGAAAATTTTAACGAGCTATTTTGAGACGGGCATGCCCTTTTTGTGCTTCAAAGATAACGCCAACCGCATCAATCCAAACGCGCATCAAGGCTTGATCAGGAGCTCAAATTTATGTACGGAGATCTTTCAAAACACGGCGCCGAACCACTACAAAATCAAAGTCGTCTTTGCCGACGGCAGCGAGAGGCTGTTTGAGGAAAACGAAGATGTAAGAACCGACGCGGGCATCGTAAAAAAGGCGAAAAAGATCACCGCGCTAGACACGCTGGGCGGCAAAGAAATTTTTATCGTAGAAAAGGGCTGCAGCGAGGGCGCGACGGCGGTTTGCAACCTCGCAAGCGTAAATTTAAGCAAAATCAACAGCCGCGAGGAGATAGCTCGCGTGATGCCGATCGCCGTGCGGATGCTCGATAACGTCATCGATCTAAATTTTTACCCGCACGCCAAGGTCAAACACACCAATCTAAAAACGCGCGCGATAGGGCTCGGCGTAATGGGCGAAGCGCAGATGCTGGCCGAGCGCGGCGTGAAGTGGGGCAGCTACGAGCACTTCGAACTGATCGATAGGATAATGGAAAACGTGAGCTTTAACGCGATCAAGGCAAGCTCAAATTTAGCCGTAGAAAAGGGCAGGTACCCTGATTTTGCGGGATCGAAGTGGAGTGAAGGAATTTTCCCGATCGATTTAGCGAACGAAAACGCCAAAGCGCTCGTTAAGCGCGGCGGGCTCTTTGAGCAGAGCAGCTGCGACTGGGACGGACTGCGCGAGAAAGTAAAGCGCGACGGCATGCGAAACGGCTATCTGATGGCGATCGCGCCGACATCGAGTATCAGCATACTCGTAGGCACCACGCAGACGATCGAGCCGGTATATAAGCGCAAATGGTTCGAGCACAACCTAAGCGGCATGATCCCGGTCGTCGTGCCGAATTTAAGCCCGAAAACGTGGCAGGCATATGTGCCTGCGTACGAGCTCGATCAGCGCCTGCTCGTAAAGGCGGGCGCCATCCGCCAAAAATGGATTGATCAAGGCCAGAGCCTAAATATCTTCATGAGCCTAGACAAAGCTAGCGGCGGCTATCTGAGCGAAATTTACACGCTTGCGTGGCAGCTGGGGCTAAAATCGACCTACTATCTACGCTCCGAAAGCCCAGATAGCGAGAAGCTAAACAACGTCGCGGATCGCTCTATTGAGTGCGAGGGGTGTCAGTGAAATTTTAAGAGATTTTGGAATTTTTTAAGAGCCGCCATAAAATTTTGTAAAAATTTAAGCGTTTAAGGTCGATAGCAAAGCGAAAGTGCTTATTAAAGAATTCTTTGCCTTTCGAAGTAGTTTGATTTAATAACGGACGAGCAAAAAAGCGCAGCCTTCGCAAAAACCAAATTATTTCAACGGCACTCGCTCAAATTTAGAGCGTAGATTATTCTACCTGCCCGAGCTTTTTGAGATAGGCGAAAATTTTAGCGATCTCGATCATTTTATTTAGGCTTTCGAGCAACTTCGCGCTTTGCGAGCTCGGCGCGGATTTGAAAATTTCGCTATTTTCAACGCCGATTACAAGGCTGTTTTCGCCCAGATAAAGCTCGGTTTTACCAAATAAATTTACGGTGATCGTCTGCATGTTTTCTAAAATTTTTTTGTTTTGCAAAAATGCGGCGGCGGCGGAATTGTTGAGATAAACATCAAACGACGCGCTTAGGTGCGGGCTGTCTTTAAGCAGCTTCAGATCCGATGCGCCGAAGATGAACTCTCCGCGCGGCACGACTAAAATTTTACTATCGAAGGTCTCGCTAAAATCAAATTTTGCAAAAAGCCCGTCGAAAATCGCCGTATCATCCTTTTTTTTAAGATGCAAAATTTTATCCAGCTCAAATACCCGATTTTCTCTGTTTTTATCGAAATCGCGGCTTAGGCAGATGTCACCGATTTTTATGCCAAATTCGGGCGTCTTGCCCACTATAGCGTGCTTGCAAGTGCATAGATTTGCCTCTTTACGGAGCGGATTTTTGTAAATTTCATCGAGTAAAAACGCGCCGAAAGGCTGAAAGGTAAGACGCAGCTCCTTTGCGATCCAAAGCAAAAATTCGTTTTTGAAGGCCTCTTCACTGAGCGCTTCAAATTTACGCGAAATGCGCACAGCTAGGTATTTGTAAGCAGGATAAGCAAGAGCTAGCAGTACCAATAAAAACAGGAACGAGAAATCTCCGAAATCCTTGCGCATAGCAATAAATAGCGCCAGTACTACTGCCGCCACGCCGCCACGCGCCTTCCAAAGCGCCACATTGCACGTTCCATCTAGTTTTTGCTTTTTTAATTCGTAAGAAACAAGGCTCATCGCTATCCCCGTGAGTGAAATTTGACGCTCATTATAGCGAAAAATGGGATTAAATCAAGCCATATGATAAGCGCGTTGCTATTTATAAGGCGGGTTTTTATAATAGCTCAAAAGCATAGAAATCGCCGTCTTTTTCTCTGCATTTTACAATATCGCCCTGTTTGAATTCTAAAATTTCATCCAGTTCGGATTCAAAATTCGTCGTATCGGTAATTTTAAAAATATATTGCGCGATTTGAGCAGCCTTTACCGGGCGCCACACATCAATATCTTCGTTTAAAATTTTTATAAAAATTTCTTTATCGGATGCGCTCGCCATATTAAACCTTTCTGCCCTGTTATCTAAAATTCTTTCTGCCTAGCCACAATTTAAGATATTTTAATACGGGTCTTAAATAATCATTTGTAAAGTTGGCTTTAAAGGTGCTCGCGTCTGATTCTATCAAATACCAGCTATATCCGTCATCCTTTAAAATATTCATTTTGTGATGTTTGGCCTCAGCGTTTGCGTCCGATATCTCTATATCCAATACTTTATTTGCGATATTCATCTGTATCGATAGATTAGAGCTTAGATCATGTATGAAACGGTTAAAATCCTTGATGATATGCGTATTATATACATCATCGATCATCTCGGCTCTTCTCTTCTTAAAAATTTTCTTCTCTATTGGATCGCCGTCGATAAGCCTTCCATAATGATCTTCGTCGGTTGCGGCCTCTTCGTAAGATGCGGTAAAACATCCAAAAAATCCCTTATGCATCCCAAATTTCCAATTTGTAGGCACCGTCTCATCGATTACTTGAAAATATTCGCTATTAAATCGATTGTAATCTATATCGTCTTCAAACGGTAATATCCAATAATAAATCCGTCCCTCTTCATATTGGATACCATGAACAAAATAGGTTCTATTTAATCTCAGATGCTCATGCCTATCTTCTTTTATACATTTTACAATCATTTAAAATCCTTATCTACTTTTTCCATTTAAATTTTAATTTCTTTCTCTTCTTTTTAACAAAATTTTCTAACTGCTTATCGGTAAAATTTAAAATTTCTTTTCGGTTTTGTAAATTTACATAAGTGTGTCTTATATCGCAATTACCGACAAAGGCGGCTTCCCAGTTCTTAATTAGCCAACTCGAGCTTATCGCATATTCCCGTCCTTTATTCGAGTGCATTTTATCGCTATAGCCAATAGGCGCAAACATACCGGAATAAAACCCCTCCAGATAGGGTAGTCTCGGGCATCCTTTCGTATCGGTTGCGACGATAAATTTTATCTTTCGATCATATGGACGAAAAGCCTTGTGACACTCTATAATATCTCCATTTTTTAGATCGTCTTTGAATTCTAAAAATTTATAAGTAAATTTTGCAGGAATTTTATCATTTATCCTTTTGTATTCGGCTAAAAAACTATCGTAATAAGAAAATATGCTTATATTTCTGGGCGACTCGGTATCACATACAAAATCTAAATTCTCCAATATCCACTTTTTAGAAATCAGACCATTATTATTTTTCGCATTAGCTTCGGGCGGCAATACTATAAACTTCCCCGAATTATCGCCGTTTATACGCAGCAGGTTATTCCAGCTACAAAATAAAAACCGCCTTTGACCGATCTGCAGTATATCGCCCTCCGCGAAAATTTTTCTAAAATTATTAATCGAAAATTTCCTTCTACCTCTTACGGGTATTATCTTTTTATAATTTCTTTTCATGGTCTTTCTTTTGTTTTATTATTAAATCGCGGCACGCTTGCTAAATCCCTAGATGCAAAATATATAAATCGTTTTTAATTGCCGAATCGATTAGTTCCAATAGGCTGTCTAATTGCTCGATAACCGAGGATTTATTTAGCGCGCAATTTTTATCAAAAACAATCTGCTCATCCGCGCTCAAGAAAAGCGACCTCCAAGTGCATATTATATCTCTAAATTTAGCTTTATCTTCTATCCAGCTATAGCCATAGTAATTTAGACCTTTTTTCAAATTTTCCTCATCGTTCCATGTGGTTTGTACCCACTCAAGAGAGTGCGAAATATGAAGTATCAGATCATCGCTAATTACTACACTATGCCCTTTAGAGAAAATATTTTCTTTTGTCTTTTTAAGTAAAAATTCATGTTTAGGCATACGGCTCCTTATTGTTTTAAAGTATGACTTGAATAAAACTCGACCTAGCTATTCGCCAAATTTCATCCAAGCGGCGGCATATTCTTGTGTCTCATTTCTAAAATATTTGCTAACTATCTTATATTCGTCTTCTTTCGCAATATTTACAATTGTTTCAACAAAGCCGGTGCAAAACGCCGTGCCGATGTATTCGTCTTCGCTTGCCGCTCCCTTTTCCACAAAATCGAAAATTTCATTTCTTGTCTTTTCGTCCAAATCGTCAAAAATTTTAATTGTAGTTTCTGCAAAAGATGCAAGCAGCCACAATAAGCTAGGTATGTACTCCATATCGAAAGGAAATATCTGTTCTTGATAGGCGCTAAAATACGCCCTATTTTTCTCTATAAAGAAATAGATATATTCCTCATATTTGCCCAAATCGGTCTTTATTAAGCACATTATATTTGCCCAAATCGGTCTTTATTAAGCACATTTGCCAATCCTTATAAATTTTTGCCCTTATAATACTTCTCCCAAAATTTTATCGCATTTTTCATCTCCTTTTCAAAATGTTTGAATGGTATATAAATTTCATCTTGCTCATAGAGTTTTAACTTTTTATATTTCTTGGTATGCGTAATTCTTGTAATATTTTCATAGTGTTTTTGTAAAAAATCTATGATTATTTTTACCTCATCCCTGCTAAATTGTTTCGCTCGTGCTCGCCGCATAGGTGGTGCAAATGCCTGAATAAACATATCCTCTATAATCGCCTCATCGCCGAAGCGCTCGTAAAAATCAATAAAATCCAGGATATAATACCTGAAAGAATAGTCATTGAAAACCTGCAAATCTCCCGATAAAAGTTTGATCGTGCTATGGTCTAAATCACACAGATCTTTACTGCACAAATCTTGCTCGACAAACTTATCCTTCTGTACAGGATTTGTTATAATTTCCGGCTTTTGCAGTTTAAGCCGCACCTTTAGCTCTTTTATTTTAGTATGCAATTCAAATTTATTCATCTAAAAAATACACGTCATTATCTAAATTTATATTGTTACCCGCTAATAGCCTTAGCAAGTCCGTATCGTAGTATAGACCTGGCAAGCTACAGTTGCTGTAAATCACGACTCTTAGCAGCTTTTTTACGCTTTGTAATTTTATACTCCTCGCGACATTTATATCTGCCAAGAATTTTTTAATTAGATCTCCCGCAGAAGGTATATCATAAAATTTTTCCTCTATGCTAAAGCCAAAATTTTTGTATTTTAAAATAGAGCCTTTTATTTTCAAATCTCCTTTGTGCCAGGTTTTTGTTGTGGATATGCCGCTGCTGCTTATTGTCTCGGATAGATCCCTATCGCTTTCGATCGATAGTATTAAAACTACTTCGTTGTCTTTCAAAGCTACTCCTAAAATCTTTTATATCCTATCTACACATACATCGGCATTTAGTTCGGTGCATATTTTTATATTTATCTGAAAATGACTAAAAGCCAAGATATTCTGTATTGGAGGCTAAAATTTTCATTTGGGCACCCGCCCAGGACAAATAGTTGGGCAATATGCAAAATCATCTCCATTTCTAGCGCGATACTTAGTGATATATTCGATTGCCAATTCGAATGCATTGTCATCTTCCTCTTCGGTATACCAGTTGTCATATGTGATTATGGGCTCATTACCGTTTAGGCGATATACGTCTCCTCCTAGGATAATCATACCTTTGCCTCTTGTGATTTTTAGCACCTCCATTACATCATCAAATTTCCAAGCGATATCATAAATTCCGTACTCTTCTCTTAGGCGTATACCGCGCTCTAAAAGATCCTGCGGCACGATATTTACGTAGTCTTCATCTATAAACGCTGCGCCATCTTCTTCAACTGACATAATCTCTCCTTTCATTAAAATTAATTTATTGCAAAGACTTTTCTATATCGTTTATTAGGCGATGAAGCATTGCAAGATAACTAGCGCTCGGATCATTTTGGTTTAAAATTCTAAAATATCACTATATTTCATCGTCTTTATATCGCGCTCGTCAAAAGATGGAAGTATATATTTTTCGTTCATCTTAATGATTTTTGCGATATAGCTCTCGCTTATGCCGTTTTTTGGTTTTTTTGTGCGATATATGCGCCAAAGGGCTTTTAGACGATATCATTGCTCTTTCTGTAAAACTGACCTAATAGGTTTTAACTAACCTAATAAACAACTGAATTATTCTAAAACAATTATAACATAAAAAGAAACAAAAATAATTAAAATTACTAAAAGCCCTAGATATCGGTATTTAAAGGAAGTAAAAGAGATTTAAAAGAAGTGATTAAAACTTAAGAATAGCTTAAATGGTGGAGTTAAGCGGGATCGAACCGCCGACCTCTTGAATGCCATTCAAGCGCTCTCCCAGCTGAGCTATAACCCCAAAAGATTTTGTAATTTTACATTATTTTACTTACAAAATTTTTAAATTCCGGCGCTACGCCAAAATTTTCTCTGCAAGGGCCGCTATAAAATGAAATTTTAAGCTTGCATTGGGTAATATTTCATTTCTTTGCGCGGGAATAGCTCAGTGGTAGAGCGCAACCTTGCCATGGTTGATGTCGCGAGTTCGACTCTCGTTTCCCGCTCCATTTTACATTCTGTTTTGTATTAAACGTGCCCGGATGGCGGAATCGGTAGACGCAAGGGACTTAAAATCCCTCGGAATTTTTTCCGTGCCGGTTCAAGTCCGGCTCCGGGCACCACCTAATAAGCCGGCGCGGCGACATAGCCAAGTGGTAAGGCATGAGCCTGCAAAGCTTTGATCCCCGGTTCGAATCCGGGTGTCGCCTCCAGATCCTAAAAAGGAGTTATTATGAGATACATACTAGCGGCTCTTTTGGCATTGATGGCTTTTAGCGGGTGCTCTAATACTTGGCACGGCGTAAAAGAGGACTCGCGCAACGCGGCTCAATGGACCAAAGAAAAGGTTCATAACGGTGCCGAGTGGGTCGGAGAAAAAACCGAATAAATTGCACGTGCAGGTCTTGATCTGCGCGAACTACGGCGGGATTTACCCGCCCTTAATCGGGAGATGGCTGAGCGGTCGAAAGCGGCGGTCTTGAAAACCGTTGAGGTGAAAGCCTCCTGGGGTTCGAATCCCTATCTCCCGGCCATTTTAATCTAATCCAAAACTCCATTTTAACTTCAAAAATTTCACATTTTATTTATACTAATTTTCATTTAATGCTCTTTAGGCTAAAATTTTATCCTGTAGCAAACGGCAGTTTAGGGCGGCGCGTTTATAGGCGGAGCACCAAAACGTCATACGGCGAAGAAGCCAAGATTGCGCGTCAGTGGCTTGTTTGATCATTCCGTATTAAAATAGCGAGCAGCAAGAAAAAAGCGATGTCAAATTTAAATATTTGTCCGTCTGGACATAAAAGCGACTGTGAAAGATAATTGCGAAATTTAGTTATAAAATTTCAAAGCTTAGCAGCTCGCCGCGTTTAGCGCAAAATTTTAAAATTTACCGATTTGCGCTTTTTAAATTTAGCCCTGGTGCAAGTAAATTTTAAAATTTGCGCCCGCGCCGCTATGCTGTCGCGCCGCCGCCTCAGCGCAGAGCAAGATCGATGCATTTGCCGATTTGGGCGATGCGCCAAACGAGAGAAGTTGCTCGGTATGGAGCTAGAGCCGGTAAACTAGCGAAGCAGACCGGGTTTGGCACAGCAAACAGGCGGGTTAAAAGTTGGCAAATTTAAGAAATATCGCAGGCTGACGGGTCAAACGAGCAAATCTAAAAAATAGCACAGAATGGCGCAGGCGGGCAGCTTGATAAGCCAAAAGAGAAAAGTCTGCCGAAATATCTGCGAGACGGAATTTGACTAGAAATAAATGAAAGGCTTAAATGCGAAAAATTTTACTATTTTTACTGCTTTGTGCGGGAGCTTTTGCGCTTGAGTGGGACGGAGCCGTCCTGCGGGGGGCGTTGCCAAACGGGCTTAAATACTATATTTTAGAAAATTCCGTGCCTAAAAATTCCGCCGTTTTCTATCTGGTCGTGGATGCGGGCTCGATCGACGAGAGCCCTAATGAGCGCGGGCTTGTGCACTTCATCGAGCATATGTCCTTTAACGGAAGTCGCGATTTTAGCAAAAACGAGCTCATCAAAAAATTGCAGAGCCTGGGCGTGAAATTCGGCGCCGACGTAAATGCGCAGACGGGCTACGACAGCACGATTTACACGCTTAGCATCGCCGTTAGCGAAGAAAATTTAAAGGACGTTTTTAAAATTTTTGCTTCGATTGCGGACGGAGTGGAGTTCAATCCGCTCGAGCTCGTAAAAGAAAGAGGCGTCATAATCGAGGAGGCGCGCAGCCGTGATACGCCGATCGCAAGGCTTTACGAGCGGATGGATGAGGAGCTTTACGGCGGCAGCGCGTATTTTAATCGTGCGCCGATCGGCGATATGGCGGTCGTAAAATCCGTAAGTGCGCAGCGAATCAAGGAGCTTTATCAAAAAATTTACCAGCCCAGGTCTATGAAATTTATAGCCGTGGGCGATTTCAAAAGGGATAAAATTTTAAAATTGCTAAAGCAAAATTTTTCGCCTCTTAAAAATACAAACTCCTACGCTCGCCAGGATATGGGCATTCCGTCTAGGCAGGGTTTGAAAATTTACAATTACGATACGAACGAAACATCGCTAAATTCCGTCAAAATTTCGTTTTGGGAGGAATTTGCGCCGCCGAGTAGCGAGGCGAATGCGAGAAAAATTTTAAAAAGCGAGCTTATCTCAAGCCTCATCTCTACGATTTATGAGCGGGCAAAAGCTAGCGAAGGCGCGCTGCTGCGAGTTAATTTTTCCAGGTCGAATTTGCAGTTTCAAAAAACGATCTATAGCTTTGACGTCGCCGTTTTGGGCGGAGACTTTGACGGCGCGATCTCGCAGGCGCTCGGGCTAATCAAAGGCTTGCGAGATAGCGGCTTTGATGCGCGCGATTTCGCCCTTGCGAAGGATGCTTTGATCAGCTCGCGGCACAGCGCCTTTAAGCGCAGAAAAAGCGCGAATTCCGCGTTTTTTGCAAGAGAGATTCTTCATGCCGTAAAATCAGGAGCCGTTCTGCCTAGCGCCGTAAAACAGCGTGATTTGGAGGTAAAATTGCTGCGCGAGATCAGCCTAGAGGAGCTAAATTTAGAATTTAGGCGCCTTACGGATCTAAGCGAGGTGCACGCAAGCGTTTTTAGCGGCTCAGGATATAATCTGGATGAGGCTAAATTTAAAAAGCTGCAAAGCGGCGCTAAGGCGGTAAATACGCATGCCGCGCATAAAAAACTGCCGGATAGCCTGGTTTCTAAAAACCTACCCGAGGGCAAAATTTTAAGCAAGAGCCTTGATTCGCAATTTAAATTTTATACCTACCTGCTTGAAAATAACGCGACTGTGATCTTAAAGCCGCTTAAGACGCGCAAGGATTTCATCTCGTTTGCCGCGGTAAGCAGAGGCGGAATGTCCAATCTAGCGCATCCCGGGCTTGGTAGTTTTGCCGCGATGCTTTCAAACGAAAGCGGCGCAGGCGAGTTTAACAATTATGAAATTTCGCAAATTTTAAGCGGGCGGCAGGTGAATTACCGCAAAAACATCTCCGCGTTCTCGCATGGATTTTATGGAAGCTGCGGCTCGCGGGATCTAAAATGGCTGCTAGAAGCGATAAACTTAGAGCTTAGCTCTCCGCGCGTGGACGAGAAGGCGCTGCAAAATTTAAAGATCAAATCGCTCGATGAGCTTGCGCGAAACGAGAAATTGCCCGGATATAAATTTAGCAGGGAATTTAGCGAGTTTTTTTACGGCGGCAATGCGCGAATGCGCCCGCTAAGCGCCGCGCAGATCAAAGCTCTTAACGCAGAGGAGTTGAAAAAGATCATCTATGATAAATTTAGCAACGCCGCATCCTACACTTTCGTGCTTAGCGGCGATTTTGAGTTAAAAGACGCCGAAGCCCTCATAAAAAAATATCTGGCGAGCCTGCCCGTTCGCGGCGAACGCGAGGATTTTAAAGACGACGGAATTCGCAGCTTAAGCGGACGGCACGTTTTTATGCGCAACTATCAAAACTCCCCTAGAAGCGACGTCGCGCTTACCGCAATAAACAGATCCGCCCCGCACTCGCTTGAAAATACGATAAAAATTTCAGCTCTAGCTTCGGTGCTTCAGGAAGCCCTTAGAGAGCGCATTAGAGAGGACGAGGGGCGTACTTACGGCTTTTCGGTCGCTTCGAGCCTAAGCCGCATCCCGTACGAGCACTCAAGCCTTCATATTTCGTTTTCCTGCGCGCCGCAAAATACGGATCAAATTTTATCCGCAATTAGAGAAATTTTTGCAGAAATCGCAGGCGGCGGATCGGACGTAGCGCGGCATCTTGAAAATTTTAAAAAATCTCAGATCATCACGGCGCGTACCGCTCGCGAAAGCCCCGAGTTTTGGAACGACGCGCTCGTAAAATACGCGCTTTGGAATGAGGAGATCGCCGATTTTAAGACCTTTGAAAAGATCATAAATTCCATCTCGCCGAAGGATATCGCGGAGGCGGCGCAGACATATATTTTTGACACCGATGAGACGGTGAGGATAAACGCGCCGAAATTTTAACGGGCTCGGCGTCTTTAAATTTTACTCGGAGAAATTTACTAAGTGCGTTTAAATTTAACGGCGCTTGCGCGGTAAATTTTGGCGCCGCAAATTTACGTACTTTAAAAATATACCCAAGAATAAAACTCAATTAAGCCCATCTGTACCGTGCATAGATTTTAGATAAATTTTATTTTGAAATAGATTTATCTCGCCGATATATCGCTATTTTGTTACATTTTTTCTGTTGATTGCATAAGTCGTATAATTGTTATCACTTTAATTGAAATTTAAAATATTATTGGCTAAATTTCCTAAGTCTTAATTTTTATTTTCAAAAAAGGAGAAAAGATGATTGTCGGTTTTTGGGCCTGTAAGCCATGTAAAAGCGGCGCAGGCCGCAATTATTCCGCTTCCGTAAAAGGCGAGAAATCCACTCAAAATCGCTGCGGGGGGGGGCTTGCACGCTCCTTAATAGTCGCGGCGTGTCTTTGCGGCCTAAGTGCCGCGCAGGATTCGTCTGAAAATAATGCAACCAGGAGCGCTTCTACCAAAGAAAATCCAGGCGCGCAGAGCTCGGCTGCGACGACAAATAGTTATAAATTCCCCGAAATAGTCGTCGTCGGCAACATCGACTCGAGCCTGACGAGCGTCGGCGATAGCTATGGCGGTACGCAAAAAATAAGCAGGACGATGATCGAGTCGATGCCTAGCGGTAACGGCGATTTCGTGCAGCTTCTGCGTACCAACCCAAACGTGCAATTCAGCTCCACAAACCGCCAGAGCACGACGCTAGGCGAGATCAGCCCCGCAAACATAAGCATTAACGGCGCGAAGTATTGGCAAAATAACTTTATGCTTGACGGCGCGAATATGAATAACGATCTCGATCCCGCTAGAAATCCGGGCGGCAATCCTACGCGCTTTTCGGCGTTTGATACGATGAATTCCGTCTCGCAAGGTATGGCGATCGATAGCGATTTCTTACGAAGCGTCGAGGTGCACGATAGCGGCGTCTCCGCCAAATACGGCGGATTTACCGGCGGCGTGGTGGAGGCTAAGACGCGAGATCCGCGCGCGGGCTTTCACGGTAAGTTTTCGATGCAGCACACCGAGGATAGCTGGACCAGATACCATATCTACGGCGATGAACAGAGCTTTGAAAACTCCGCCACTCCGCTAAATCAGCCGAGATTCGATAAGTGGATCACTAGGTTAAATTTAGAGGGCACCGTTACCGAGGATCTGGGCTTGATGTTCGGCTACACCAACACTAGAAGTAAAATTCCGCTCAAGGCCTACGACAGAAGATACAACGCAGATACGACCATCACCGAGCGAGTTCAGAGGCGAAATATAGACAACTACTTTCTAAAGGCGCTTTGGTATGCAAACGACCGCCTAACTATCACGCCTAGCGTAACCTACGCGCCCGAGCGAAACAAGATGTTTAACGACCACGTCAAAGACTCTTACGCCGATATGAAATCGGGCGGTTTAAATTTAGCGCTTAAAGCCGACTACGATGGCGATTTTGCTAGATTTAATCAAATTTTATCCTACAGCAAGCTGGAAAGTTCGCGCGATGCAGAGAATGAATATTACAGGGCTTGGCAATACTCAAACGTAAAGAATTGGGGCAGTAAAATTTTATCTGCCGCAGCGATAGAGGGCGGCTTTGGGGATCTCGATCAGACTCAAAAGAGCCTTTCATACAACGCGGATCTGGAGTTTAACGAATTTGATCTCGGCGGCAGCAAGCATAGATTTATCACAGGCTTTGAGTTTAAAAAGCAAGAGGCTAAATTTAACGTAAAAAAAGAGTTTATGACCGCTGGCGGAATAGCACCGCTACCTGCGGGTGTAAATGCTTGCGATCCGAATGACGAGCTCTGCTCGATAGACGATTCTTTTGCGAGGCGTGGTAGAAGCGGCCAGTTTTTTACGCGAAAAAGCTATTACAAGGGCAATACTAAGGTAGATATGAAAAGCTTGGCGGTTTATCTGGAGGATGAGATAAAAATCGGCGATCTTACCTTACGACCGGGCGTAAGATTAAATAGGGACGATTATATGAAGCAAACGACTGCGGCACCGAGATTTAACAGCTACTACGATATTTTTGGCGACGGCGATTCGATCATTAGCTTCGGCGCAAACCGCTACTACGGACGCAATCTCTTTACCTACAAATTAAGAGAAGGTCGAGAGGGTCTTGCCACTACCTACACGCGCCCGCGCAATGCTTATACTCAAAACTGGACGCAACTGCCAAAAGACCCATCTCTAACTAAATTTAACGAGCTAAAGGTGCCTTATGAGGATGAGCTTGTATTCGGGGCGAAGCAAAAGCTCGGGAATTTTGAGTTTTTCGGCAAATACGTAAGCCGCAAGGGCAGGGATCAGATCATCAAATCTACGCGAAGAGATCTAGGTCTAGCGCCGAATCCGAACTACCAAAACAACTATCAAACCTTTACTAATGACGGCAGAAGTGAAAATAAAATTTTAACCTTCGGCATTAAAACGATCGATGATTACGAGGCCTTCGGTACGCTAAATGGCTTTGAGCTAGGCTTTGAACACATCAAGATGAAAACGAACAACACCCTTTATGACATATCGCTTGATAGAGAAACGCTCGAAGATGAAAAGATCATCGAATACGACGGCAGGCTGATGAGGCTATCGGAGCTTCCGGCGCAGGACTATGCTAGGCCTTGGACTGCAAGCCTAAATATCATCACTAAAATTCCAAGCTACGGCATCAGCGTAAATAACTTCCTCTCGTTTAAAGGCTCGCAAGAAGCGATCGCTCGCACGGGCAGGACGCCTGCGGGCAAGTATCCTGCCAGATACGATAAATACGAAAAGGTAAATCTCGGCAAAAGCTACAGCTGGGATGCGCGCATCGGATACGCTAAAAAGATGGCGGGCGAGGTGGAATTTTTTACGAATTTAGACATCTACAACGTCCTAAATAAGCGCAACAAAGCAAGACTTAGCAGCGACACCTCGCTCGATCTAGTCTATGAAGCAGGCAGGCAGTTTTGGCTGGAGGCGGGCATTCGGTGGTAGCGTGAGCTAAATTTGCGGAGCTTTTAAAATTTCAGGGCTCCGCGAAATTCCGCGCCTCCGCAAAATTTCGTGAAATTTTCTGAAATTTACGGCATTTTGCGAAATTTCAAATTTCACGCCGTGCTCCTTAGAATTTCGTACCGCGCGCTGTAAAATTTTAGCGTGCGTATCGTATTATTTAATGTGCACGCCGTAAAATTTTAACGCATGCGAAATTACAAAATTTACGCCCAAACCTAAGAAGTCGAAACAACTTTTTAAATTTTAACGCCGATATCGCTTAATAAGCCCTTTCATTGAAATATCACAAACTGCTTTTGAAATTTTGACGGGCTGATCCGCCGCTCTTTAAGCATGTAGCGGCAAACCCTTTCAAAGTCCGCTCTGCTCATCATAAAGCTGATAAATCCGCCCTTGCCGTCATAGATGATCAAAGTATCGATCGCGCGGAAGCTAAATTTCCCCTCCGTGATCTTTGAAAAAATCAGTTTGGAGATGAAAAAAGGCAAAACCAATGCCGTCAGGCTCATAATAAAAATTATAAATCCCCTAAGGCTCTGTAAAAATCCGGCAAACGCAACGCCTATCACGATGAACGAAAGCACAATACCTGCGGAATTTCTAGCGGGCACGATATGTCCGAATAGCGGCGTAGCGGTGAGCTTTATGAGCGATATCTCATCAAATTTTATAGATTTCGTGATTTTGCCTTTATTGACGTAGTTGATGCTCCTGTTCGTCAAATGAACAAAGCGCGTATGGGCGCTGTTGAGATAGGACACGACGGCGAATGCTACGGAAACAAACGGCGTATAGTATGGGAAAATATCCCCTATGTATAGAAATACCGGTACCGCCAAGGGAGCGAAGAATAGATTATAAATAAAGAATACCGCGATGTTGTAGTCTTTGACGACAAGGGGTTTATTGCCAAATTGCGGCGGATTTCGGCGCTCGGCGTTTTGCCTAGACTGCGACTGCTGCAGCTTTTGCGACTTTTGCGGCTCATCGTTAAAATTTTTCATTAAATTTTTTACTCTGTTTTAAAATTTATCGCTAGCGGCTCGGGTATTTTGCGGCACTAAATTTGCCGACCTCGCCGCACGCCTTAGCGACGCGATCCCAAGTAGATCGCGTTTGCGTCCTTTCAAAATTTTATTTTGTTCAAATTTATCAACGCCGCGTATCGGTACCGCGTGCGCTTACCGCGCCGCCGCATAAAATGTCGCGATCTCACGGCTCGAAATCAAAGCAATAAAACTCATCCGCCTCGCTCCAAAGCTCTTTTAGCGAGCGTCCGTCTATCTGTGGCGCGCCGTAGAGTTCTCGCAGCGTGGCAAAATACTACTCGCCGCTTGCGTTTGCGCCCGCTTCATCCGCGCATCTTTGAAACGAGCAACGATCCGCATAGGCGATGATCAAGTATTGCGCGCCGCGCAGGCGAAAGCTGGGCTATGGCTCGCCGCCCTCGGCCACGCATTTTAGCAGCATTTGCTCTATGGTTTCAAATCAATATTTCGGCATTTCGCCCCGATCTTAAATTTTTATCTCTGCCGCCGCATATCGCGAGCCGTTTTATTCCGCCAAAAACCCGAAGCGCTCGATCATATCCAAAAGCATATCGGCTCTGCAAATTTCATCGTCTAGCAGGTCGTCGTATTGGTCTCGCAGTCGCTCGGCGTCTTGCGCCACGGGCCCTAGATACTCCCTGGCCTGCGCGGGCTCGCCCTTCATCACATAGTATTCGCCTAAGATCACGCGAGCTTGCGTCTTGCTAACCTCGTCGCCTTCGCCCTCAAGTGCTGCTTTTAGACTCTGCACGCCGCCCTCCTCAAGCCCTCGCGAGAGCTGCGTTACCTTCTGCAAAGCTTCGCATCCATTTTCTCTCCTTTGCAAAATTTTATTTAAAATAATAGAACAAATTTCCGCCGCACTCAAGATCCACGGACTCCTTGCTGTCAAAAAACAGCTTAAATTCCATGTGGCTCAGATATTTGGCGTCCTGCGCTTTCTCTATAAAATTTCTTATTAGCCGCTCTATCTTTCCGCCCCCTTCGCGGCGTGCCGCATCTTGCCTCGTGAAATAAAAAACTACGGGCGCGTCGGACACCGCTGCGATATACCAAATTTTAAGCGGCGCTAAAAGCTCGTTTCGGTTTCGCAGCAGCTCCTCTACCGCGCCTTGGATCAGATCGGTGCGGATCTGCGACTCGAAGGACTCGACCGAGATATAAAAATTCTTAAGTCCGTTTAGTTTCTCGAAAAGCGGCGTGCGGACAAGGTAGTGCTCGATGCACTTTTTATCGGTGATTTTTGCGGCATCTTTATCGAAGCGAAGCACGATCTTAAGCCGCGCCGAGTCCCTGCCCGCGCCGTAAAACGCGCTGATAGGACGGACCTTAAATTTAGAGTTTATAAACTCCAGTAAACCGCTGATATTTTCGCTGTTTTCGGCTCTATTTTCTATGATCTCTTTGCAGCGCCTGCTCTGATACGGGCTTAGATCGCAAAACATCGCGTGCCTTTAAATTTAAAGCTAAATTTACTCTGCACCATAAGCCTGCAGCATATCGAAGGTCGGAGCGAAAAAGAGCGCGCCCGTCTTTGCGACGCTGAAATCTAGCAGGCGGTCGTAGTTGCCTCGCGGACGGCCGATAAACATGCTCTCAAGCATCAGCTCCAGCGTGCTAAAGGTGCTTGCGTAGGCGATGAAGTAGGTTCCCGTCTCGCCGCCTTGCATAAACGGCATATTGTCGCGCACGACCTTTTTATCGTCGCCGACGTTGGCTGCGGCGGAGTGCGAGTTGCTAGGTTTTATCTCTTCGCTCATCTCGATGTCGTTTTGTTTGGATCTGCCGATGACGCGCTCCTGCTCGGCGACGCCCGCGGCGTTCCATGCGCTCATATCGTGGATATATTTCTGCACGAAAAGGTAGCTGCCGCCCTTGTACGCGGCATCCTCGTCGCCTACCTTAGCAAAAAAGTCACGGTCTGCGCCCTGGGGATTTTCGGTGCCGTCCACAAAGCCTATGATGGCGCGCCCGTCGTAGTATTTAAAGCCGCAGATCTCCTCCTCGCAAGTCGCGACATCCTTTAGCGCGGCTCTAATCTCGCTTGCCATATCGTAGCAAACGGCTTGATTTGCCGCTCTGATGTGGATATGAATATCGCCGCCGGTAGCGGGCGCAGCATGCTTATCGCCTCTAATCTCTTCGAAATTTTTTAGCTCCTTCGGCAAAGGCTTCGGCAAGCCCAGCATTTTCCAAGCCTCAAAGCCCACGCCCAGCACGCAGCTTGTTTCGCTAGCCGCGCCGAATCTCGTAACGGCAGTTTTGTTTAAATTTATCACCAGAGCGCAAAGACCCTCGAAAGCCTTTTTGCAGGCGGTCTTGTCTGCACCAAAACGCCAGATCATAAACACGGTGTTATTGCCGGGCGCGTCGGTTACGTTTTGGGATTTGACATGCGCACAGGCGCAACTTTTTTCTTCGCTCATTTTTCTCTCCTTCAAAATAAAATTTAAAAGGAATTTTAGCGCAATATCGGTAAATAACGCGCGTTTGGGCGGAATTTGCGCAGGATTTAGGTACGAAATTTTGTGGATAGAATTTTACAAGCGTAGCCCCCAGATCTAAATTTGAAATGAGTAGAATGCCGCAGAGTGGAATTTTAAGAAATTTTAAGGCGCAACGCGCGAAATTTTATTTCAGCGACGGAACGATGATTTAAAAGCGTGGAATTTTATTTGCGCGGACGAGAGCCGCTTGCTGCCAACGAGCGCTGCCGTCTCGAAGCTTTTTTTGCGATTGAGGCGCTTGAGTCTAAGAGTATGAATTGAAGTAGTGGCAGATGGGAAGGGATTCGAACCCTCGAAAGCTTGCACTTTACACGCGTTCCAGGCGTGCTCCTTCAACCGCTCGGACACCCATCTAAATTAAAAGTCGCGATTATAGCGAAAATCTAAAATTTTGCCAAATTCCGTTTCGGCGCGCAACCGCTCGCCTTAAAATTTAAAACTCTGCGCTTGAAATTCTATCGTAGCGCTTGTAATTTCGCCGTGCTGCTTGAAATTCTATCGAGCCGCTAAGCCCGGTTGCTTTGCACTTCCTAGACGAGCGGCGATTTTACCTTGCTGCGGCCATTTTAAAATTTAGATTATCTTTGAAATTTGGATTTGCCGCCCGCCGCAGGGCTAAATTTAAAAAGCGCAAGCAGATTTTTTAAACGATCCGCTTGCGCCGTAAAAACTGGGCGGCGCTTTAAATTTAGGATATTCTGAAATTTCGCGCCGCTCGTAAATTTAGAAAGCTAATTAAAAATTCTATCCTTCGGGAAGGCGGACATATCGGGCTGCACGTCCTTCTCCGCGCCGATAAGCGCCTTTATTTCGCTATCTTCTATGCTAAAGCCGCCGCCGAGCGCCTTGTAGGCGTTTACCGTCGCGCTTAGCACGTCAAGATCAGCCTGCACTTTATTCAGCTGCGCGCTAAGCAGGTTACGCTGCGAATCCAAAAACTCCAGATGGTCGCTGTAGCCCGCCTGATACCTGCTTGAGGCGTTTGAATAAATTTTACTCTGCGAAGCGACGAGATCGGCGAGGCTTGCTTGTCTCAATTTGGCATTTTGTACGCCTACAAGCGCGTCGCGAACGTCGCCGAAAGCGGTTTTAAGCGCCTTGTCGTATGCGATGAAGCTCGCGTTTTGCTCTAAATTTGCAAGCTCTACGCGCCTTTTTTGGCGGCCGAAATCAAGCAGCGGCCCTACGAGCGAGCCACCGATACTCCACGTGCTCGCGTTTGCAGTAAATAGCCTGTCAAACTCGCCGCTTGCGTATCCTGCCGAGCCGGTAAGCGAGAAGGTAGGGAAGTAGCCCGCCTTGGCGACGCCCACTAAGAAGTTGCTCGAGCGTAGATTTTCGAGCGAGCTTGCGACGTCCGGGCGGTGCAGGATCACGTCGCTTGGGATTCCGCTTGGGATCTGCGGCGCGCTAGGCATTTTCGCGGCGGTCTGCGCCGTGCCGCGTAAAATTTCATCGTAGCTCTTGCCCGTTAGGATATTTAGCGAAGTTTGAGCTGCGGAGAGCTGATTTTGCACGCTTATCAGACTTGCCTCGGCGCTTTGCACCGCAGCTTTGGCCTGATAAAATACGATCTCGCTAACCGCGCCCGCATCGAGCTGCTTTTTGCGGTAGTTTTGCGTATCTTGATAGCTTTTTAGGCTGTCTTTTAAAATTTTCTCCTGCTGTTTTAGTGCTAGCAGCGTAAAATATGTCGTCGCAACCGTGCTAGTAATCGTATTTTTAGCAGTTTCGTAGTCGTATTTCGTAGCGTTAAATTTCGCCTGTGCCGAATCTACGCTGTTGCGCACGCGCCCCCAAAAATCGATCTCGTAGCTTAGCACGGCGCCGATCTGATACGAGCCGTGAGAGTTGCGATCGGGGCGGTTGCCGAAATTATTTTGGCGCACCGCGCTGCCGCTTAAATTTACGTTCGGCAGATATTCAAGCTTGTTCAGCCCTAAATTTACGCGCGCGTACTCGACGTTATTCAGCGCGGTTTGCAGGTCAGAATTTTGCTCCAGCGCGCTTTGGATCAGGGCGTTTAGCTGCGGATCGTTAAAGCTTTTCCACCACTGCGTGCTAACGTTCGTGCTCGCGTAATCCGCCTTAAAGCCGGTCTGCTTTTGCGGCGTAACGGGCTTGAAGTTGCAACCGCAGAGTAAAATTCCAAGCGTCAAGGCGCTTAAAAGAGCATTATTTATTTTCATCGTTCACCTCGTTAGTTTGGGCTTTTTTGCCGCGTCTATCGAGCCAGGCGTTGAAGCTTTCGAGCAGGTAGAAAAATAGCGGCACGAAAAAGATCGCGATCGTAGATGCCGCGAGCATTCCGCCTACGACGCCGGTTCCTAGCGCGTGGCGGCTAGCAGCGCCAGCGCCGGTGGCGATAACCATCGGAAGCACGCCGAGGCCGAACGCAAGGCTCGTCATAACGATAGGGCGGAACCTCATCTTGGCGGCCTCGACGGCAGCTTCCGCGATCGGGCGGTGGTTGTTTAGGTGCTCGTTCATCGCAAATTCCACGATCAAAATCGCATTTTTCGCCGCCAGACCTATTAGAAGCAAAAGTCCGATCTGAAAATATATGTCGTTATTCAGCCCGCGGAAATATGTAAATACGAGCGCGCCGAATACCGAAAACGGCACGGCGGTAAGCACGGCAAGCGGCATGAGCCACCTTTCGTATTGAGCCGCCAGGATCAGAAACACGAAGATCATTCCGAATACGAATGCCTGCGCGCCCTTACCCGTCTCGCTGACCTCTTGATACGCGGAGCCCGCCCAACCGATCGAATATCCGCTAGGAAGCTCCTCTTTTATGACTTCTTGGATCGCTGCAATCGCCTGACCCGAGGTGTAGCCCGTGTTTGGCTCACCCATAATCTGCGCGGCAGGGAAGGCATTAAATCTATTAACGGAATCAGGACCCAGCGAGCGCTCAAGCCTTACTAAAGAATTTAACGCGATCAGATCGCCGCTGCCGCTGCGGACGTAGAGCGATTTTAGATCATTAGGATCGTCTCTGTAGTTTTGCGTAGCGCGGATATAGACCTTAAACGTGCGCCCCAAGAGGTTAAAGTCGTTGATGTAATACTGCCCGATGGTGGAATTTAGCACGGTGAAAATGTCGGCTATCTTAACGCCTAGCATCTTTATCTTCTCTTTATCGAGATAGAGCTTATACTGCGGGAAATCGGTATCCAGCGTCGTTCGCACGAGCTTTAAAGCGGGGTGCTGATTGGCTTTGGCAGTTACACGATCCATATCGGCGCGAATTTCATCGTAGCTCTTGCCCGTCGTGCTTTGCGCGTAGAGCTCAAATCCGCCCGTAAGCGAAAGACCCATAATAGGCGGCGGCGTGACGACGTAGGTCATCGAGTTGCGATCGGCGCCGTAGAGCTGCCCGTTTAGCGCGGCGGCTAAGGCAAAGTTGGAATTTTCATCGCCCGGGCGATCTTTCCAGTCTTTTAGCTTCATAAAAAAAGCTCCCGCGTTTTCTCTGAGCGCTCCGGCTAGCATATCGTATCCCGTGATTTGGGTTATATCTTTTACGTTTGGATACTTTTTAGCGATGCTTGCGATGAAATCCTGATCGGCTTCCGTCCTAGGTAGAGTAGATGCCGATGGAAGCGTAGTCATCGCCATAATCGAGCCTTTGTCCTCATTAGGTACCAGGCCGCTAGGAGTGAGCACAAGAAGCTTCACCATCGCATAGATGATGATGCCCACAAAAACGAGGCTGATTAGCACATGGCGCAAAACCATGCCGACGCCTGCGGCGTAAATTTTAGTTGAGATGCTAAAAAGATTATTAAACCATCTTATAAAGAAAAACGGCTCGGATTCCTTTTTTTGCAATATCAGGGCGCAAAGTGCGGGCGTTAGCGTAAGGGCTACGAAGCCTGAAAAACATACCGAGGCTACGAGCGTTAAAGCAAATTGCCTCTGCATAACCCCCGTAAAGCCCTCCATAAACGCAACCGGCACGAAAACCGCTGAGAGCACGAGCACGATCGAGATGACGGGCGCTACGATCTCGCCCATCGCCTTTGTAGTGGCTTCTTTGACGCTAAGATCCGGCTCTTCGTGTAAAATTCTCTCTACGTTTTCGATCACGATAATGGCGTCGTCCACGACGATGCCGATAGCTAAAATAAGCGCAAAAAGAGTGATTAAATTTATTGAAAATCCGAAGGCGTAAATTCCGATAAACGCGCCGCAGATCGACACAGGCGCAGCAAGCGTCGGAATGATCGTCGCTCTAAGATTGCCTAAGAACATATACATAACGATGATGACGAGGATTAACGCTTCAATGAAAGTATGAATGACCTCTTCGATCGAGACTTTTACGAAGCTAGTCGTATCGTAGGCGACGTCGTAGGTCAGCTCGCCTGGGAAATTTGGTTTAAGCTCGTCTATGCGCTTATTTACCGCTTCAACTACGGCTAGAGCGTTGGCACCGCTTTGCATAAAGATAAGCACAGGCACCATCTCTTTACCGTTAAATTTCGCCGAGATATTGTAGCTTGCGCCGCCAAGTTTGACCTCGGCGACATCTTTTACGCGCAAGAAATTCCCATCTTTTTGCGCGCGTATGATGATATTTTCAAACTCTTCGACGGTTTTTAAACGACCCTCAGGCTTGATCGCATATACGTAGGGATTGCCTAAGTTCATCGGCTGCTCGCCCATCTTACCCGCGGCGTATTGGCTATTTTGTTCGCTTATTGCGGCGATTATCTCGGCGGTCGTAACGTTAAATTTCTTAAGCAGCTCAGGCTTAACCCAGATCCTCATCGCATAATCTTTCGTGCCCAGCGCCTGAGCCTCTCCGACGCCCGACACGCGCTTTAGCTCATCTACGACGTTGATAGCTACGTAGTTTTGCATCTCTACGACATCCATCTGTTCGCTAGGATCGTAAAACGCAAGCACTTCGAGCATCGTACTGCTGCGCTCGGTGACGGTTACGCCGTACCTACGCACTTCGTCGGGAAGTAGCGTAAGAGCTGGCGTGACGCGGTTGTTTACATTGACTTTCGCATCTGCTGGATTTGTGCCGATTTGAAAATATACGTTGATACGAACATCACCGGAGGAGCTTGCCGAACTTTCCATATAGATCATATTTTCAACGCCGTTGATCGCGTTTTCAAGAGGGGCTGCGACGACATCGGCGATCGTTTGCGCGTCCGCGCCGCTATATGTAGCGCTAACGACGATTTGCGGCGGCGTGAGTTGCGGATACTCCTCGACGGAGGAATTTTTAAGAGCCAAAACGCCCGCGATTACGATGATGATCGAAACGACGCAGGCAAAAACGGGGCGGTTGATGAAAAATTTAGAAAACATTATTTCCCGCTTTCTGCATTGCTCTGAGACGGTTGCTCGTTCGGCTGCCCCGCTACGTAGGGATCGGTGCTTGCGGGTACGGGAGTGACCTTGGAGCCCACGTTGATCTTTTTAAAATTATCCAAAATGATCTGATCGCCGTCTTGCAGTCCGCTTGAGATCGTCGCCGTACGGGTATCTTGCGCCGAAATTTTGACCACCTTTTTAGCGACCTTTCCGTCTTGCACGACGTAGACTATGGTGTTGCTAAGATCTTGCTTGAGCGCAACTTGCGGAATTTTAAAGCCGTTTTTCTGATAAAAGCCATCGACGCTTACTTTAGTAAAAACGCCCGGGCGAATTTCCAAGCTTGGATTTGGAATTTGAGCTTTGGCGCTGACTGACGCTGTGTTTGTATTGATGACACTATCGATGAAACTTAGCGTGCCATTGTAGTCCTTGCCGCCGAGATTTATGCTTACCTGACGACCCAGCTGCTTCCACTGCCCGTTTCTTAAATTTGCATCAAGCTCCAGCCTATCGACGTCCGCGATGCCGAATTCCACGTCGATCGGATCAAATTTAGAAAGCCTAACCAGATCCTCGCCCACGTTTACGTATGCGCCTACGTCTTTTTGCGTATCGCCAGCCATGCCGTCAAAAGGCGCGGTTACGAGCGAGTGATCAAGATCGATCTTAGCGCTTTTAAAATTTGCTTCGGCTACCATAAATGCCGCTTTTGCGGTATCGAAATCCTTTTGAGAGATCGTGTTGCTAGCTTTTAGCGCTTTGGCTCTTTTGTAGTCCGCCGAGGCGTTTTGCAGATTAGCGTTTGCGCTGTCAAACGCCGCTTGGTAGCGCGAGCGGTCGATCTCGTAGAGCACGTCGCCCTTTTTGACGCTGTGACCCGGCTCGAAAAGCTGCTTTTCGATGGTGCCCGAAACCTGCGGCTTTAGCATTATCTCAAGCTCGCTTACGGTCTGTCCGTTAAATTTTAAAATTATCGGCACGTCGGCGGATTTGGCGATAAATACACCAACCGGTAGCGCGGGGGTCTCGCCGCCTTGCTTCGCGCCGCTTTCCTCCTTTTTTTCGAAATAGGAGCAGCCCGAAACTAAAAACGCTGCGAAAATCAAACTAGCGACTTTTTTCATGTAAATTCCTCTATTTGGGTTAAAATTTTGTATTTGTAATAGTTATTACGAATAAATTATAAATTATAATAAAAACTATATAAATAAAACTTAAATTTAGCCCGTAAAATAATATATCTGGGGAATTATAGCGGAATTTCGATATAATCGCGCTAAAATTTTAAAGGCTTTTTATGAGAAAAATTCTTACTATCGCGGGATCTGATAGCGGCGGCGGCGCGGGCATTCAAGCCGATATCAAGACGATTAGCGCGCACAAGATGTTTGCTATGAGCGCTATTACGGCGCTTACGGCGCAAAATTCGCGTGGCGTATTCGGCGTGCTGGACGTTTCGCCAGATTTTGTGGGGGCACAGCTCGATGCGATTTTTAGCGACATCTTTCCGGACGCCGTTAAAATCGGAATGATCTCCAATGAGGGGGTTGCCGAGGCTATCGCAAAGAGCCTGAGCAAGCACGGCGCGAAAAACGTCGTCTTAGATCCCGTGATGGTCGCTACTAGCGGCGGAGTTTTGATGAAACAAAGCGCGCTGCATGCGCTAAAATACGAGCTCGCCCCCGCCGCGGAGATCATCACTCCTAACGTGCGCGAAGCGGAGGTCTTGGCGGAGATGAAAATTTCAAGCTTAGCCGATATGCGCGCCGCTGCGGTTAAAATTTCGCAATTTTTTAGCGGCGCGATTTTAATTAAAGGAGGCGATCTTGCGGGTGCGAGCGGGGCTTGCGGCGCGGAGGATGCGGATACGGCGCAAAATTTTAAAGCTTTTGGGCGCGAGATGGGCGAAAACGGGGCCCTCAAAAATTCTGCGGGTTTGACGGAGCGCGCGAATTTCGCGAGTGAAAATTTTACTAGCGAATGCAAAAATTTAACTGCGAACGAGAAGCCCTCTTTTGAACAAAATTTATCCGCAGCCTCCCTAGGCGCTGGTTTTGAACCGAGCAGAGAGGGCGCGGATTTGACAAATTTCGCGGTCGATATTTTGTATGAAAACGGCAAATTTTACGAATTTTCCGCGCCGAAAATTTCTACGCGTAACACCCACGGTACGGGCTGCACGCTCTCAAGTGCGATCGCGTGTGCGCTGGCGGCGGGACTTAGCCTGCCCAGAGCCGTCGCCCATGCCAAGGGCTTCGTACGCAGGGCGCTGGGCTGGGGTGAGCAGATCGGGCACGGATGCGGCGCGATAGATCATTATTTCACGGTCCAAGATCCCTTCGGCGCGGACTTTGGCGGATCTTGCGCGAATGAAATCAAAATCATCGCCCCGGATTAAAATTTCAAGCGCTCGTTGAAGCCCCTCATTCGTTAAAATTCCAAGGCTCCGCTGCTAATTAAATTTAACCTAGCGGCACAAGATTATATACAAACGGTTCGTTGCGGCTTGTTATAAACGATGAGATTACGTGGCTAAAAAGCGTGCGCTACGGGGATATGCGCACTTAAAATTTTAGTTGATTTTTAGGCATCATAATCCGCGTAGAATTCTAAAGAATTTTTGAATTTTATTGTAGGGTTCGCGTTACAAGTTAGGGCTTTTCTTATTTGCCTTATGCTACAGCTCTGCTTCGTGGCATTGTTAAATTTGCGTTATTTCTCATAAGGCTTTATACGCGAAAAAAGAGAGTTAGAAATACATGCACTCACTGCTCACGTTGCTCAAGGTAGACGCATCATTGTATACCGACCATTGCGTTGTACTTGCCGCGGCATTGTGTCCCCGTTGCGAACTTGCGATCTATGCCCGCCGCCTCATATTTACAGGGCTTGCTAAAATTCCAAATTTTCTAGCAAAAGAGTTATAATGGCTAAAATTACGTAAATTTAGGAATTTAAAATGCGCTGCAAAAAAGGACTACTACCCTTAATCATCGCCTCGGGGACAATCTCTGCCGCAGATAACTGGATCGCATCGCTACTACTACCTAGCATCGCAGATACGTTTGGGGTGCAGGTAAGCGCCGCCTCCGCAGTTTTGACGGCATATCTGATCCCCTATGGCTTACTTCAGCCGGTTTACGGACATCTTAGCGATCGCTACGGCAGAGGTAAAATTTTAATCTCGCTAATGCTTTTTTTGGCGATATTTACGCTTCTTTGCTCCACTGCAAAAAGTTTAGCGTGGCTTGTTTTATTTCGCTTTTGCACGGGATGCGCGGCAGCGGGTATAATCGCTGTCTGCCTCGGCGTTATAGGCGATGCATATGACGAGAAGGATAGACAAAAAATCGTAGCGATATTTCTGGGCTCGGTATTTTTAGGGCAGGGGCTGAGTGCGGCTTTAGGTGGATGGGCGGTGGCTAGATTTTCTTGGAGGGAGATATTTTTAGCCTTTTCTGCGCTGTCTGCGGTATCTTTCGTATCACTATTTACGCTAAATTTCAAAGACGCTCCGAAAAGCAAAGGCGAGAGCTTCGTAAAATCCATAGCTAGCTTGCGCGGCGATGCTGCGCTTTTGAGAAGCTATTTTTTGGCTTTATGTAACGGCGTAATCGTGCTTGGGGCGTATTCATTCATAGGCGCTTATCTACTTAAAAAGCTAGGCTTGAGCTCAAATTTTGCCGGAGCCTGCCTTATGCTTTACGGCGTCGCTTGCTTTTTGGCAGGAAACGCTGCTAGATATTTAAAAGAGAAGTTGCCGCTAAAAGAAATTCTATCCCTCGGCTTTTTGGCGTCCGCTTCGGCGCTGTGCCTTTTGGCGAGTTGCTTCGCTGCCACTGCATATGTAGGAACATTTTTGTTGGGATTTGGCTATGTTTGTGCGCAGTCGGTCCTAGCAAGCGCAGCGCTTCGTTGCGGCTCCGCCAAAGGTCTATCCTCTGGGATCATAGGCACGGCGATATTTTTCGGAGGTGGTATCGGTACTGCCGTAGGTGGCAAGGCGCTTGAATATTTAAGCTACCAAGGGCTATTTTGCGGCTTTGCTGCGTTAGCCGCCGCGCTGCTGATTTTTTACCGTGCAAGCTTTAAGGGTACGCGAGAAATTTAATGCTCCGCGACAATTCGGAGAAATGAAAAAGAGAATTTAAAATTAAGTACGCGCCTTTGAAATTTAAAATTTTGCTTCAGCAAAGAGCTCTGGCGGATAAAATTTAGACAGGCGAAGGCGCGAAAAAGCAAGATTTCGCGAGCAAATTTCGTCTATTAAATTTAAGTCAAACATCGCTAGAATTTTTATAACAGATTTCAAATTCCTCATTTTTATTTAAAGGAATTTATACTATCATTGCGACATTTTACAAATTACACAAGGAGCTATCATGCAAAAAACACAAACTCACTTCGGTCTAATGGCGCTTTTGGGTATCCCTGCAGGCATCATCGGCGCATTCGTAAAATGGGGCGGCGAAGTGCCACTACCTCCGCGTTCGCCGCAGGATATGTTCGAGGCGGCATGCGGCGCTGAAAAGCTCATCCGTTCCGCAGACACGATCGACTGCTCGCGAAATTTCTTAAATCCGCCCTACGTCTTTTTGCGCGATTATATTGGGCTTAGCGACCCAAATGCCGCGATTTACACCTTCGCAGGCCACGCGTTTAACTCGATCATGCTAACGCACATCATCTTTTCGGTCTGCTTTGCCGTGTTTTATTGCGTTGCTGCCGAGAAATTTCCTAAAATCACGCTATTTCAGGGCGTCGCGTTCGGTATCGTCGTAAATATCGCGGTGCATTGCATCACGCTGCCGCTTTTAGGACTTACGCCGCCGCTTTTTCAGCTTCCGTGGTATGAGCACGTTTCGGAATTTTTCGGGCACGCGGTTTGGTTTTGGGCGATCGAAGTATTTCGTCGCGATCTACGAAATCGCGTAACGGGTGAGCCCGATCCCGCGGACCGCTCGGGTGCTTCGCTCTTCTAGCTAAATTTGGAATTCCGCCCCGTTTAGTGCGGGATTCCATCATTTCTTATAAACGCAGTAAAATCACGATAAATTTTTATGTTAGAATTATGTTTAATAAAATTTCAAAAGGAGCATCAATGAAACATAAAATTTTAGTTGCAACCTTTACGGCTGCTTTAGGCTTACAGGGAGCGCTTGCGAGCGATTTTGACGAGCGGGCTTGCGCGGCGCTAAAGGGCACGAAAATTTACGATACAAAGATTAGCGAAGCGATCTGGAATCAAAGCGGCGAAATCGGCGCCGATAAGATGTCTGCGCTAACCGGCGGAGCTAAAAAGACGCTAAAAGCCGCACCTCACTGCATAATTCACGGCGAGATAGCCTCCCGCACGGGCTCGGACGGCAAGCATTACGGCATAAAATTTGAGCTTCGCTTATCGAGCGATTGGAACGGCAAGCTGCTATTTCAGGGTGGAGGCGGCTTGGACGGCTTTGTAGCGCCGGCTCTTGGCGCCGTGCCTATCCGCACTAGCAGCGCAACGCCCGCGCTTATGAGGGGCTATGCGGTCGTCACGACCGATTCGGGACATCCTACGCCTACGCCCGAGTTCGGACTTGAGCAACAGGCGCGGCTAGATTATGCGTATCAGGCTATCGGCAAGGTCGCGAGCGTCTCAAAGCAGCTGGTTTTTGCGGCGTATAAAAAAGCGCCCGCGCACAGCTATTTTATGGGCTGCTCAAACGGCGGACGCTCGGCTCTGATGGCAGCACAGAGGTATCCGCTGGAATTTGACGGCGTAATCGCGGCAAATCCCGGCTTTAGGCTTTCGCGCGCGGCGATAGCGGAGCAGTGGGACAACCGGCAGCTTATGAAGATCGCGCCTAAAAACGCCGCGGGGGATAAAATTTTTGCAAACGCCCTTACGCAGGAGGATTTAGATAAGCTAAGCAAGGCGGTTCTAGATAAATGCGATGCGCTCGACGGCCTAAAAGACGGAATCATCGGCGCTTGGGAGCGTTGTAAATTTGATCCTAGCGGCCTTGATCTGCCCAAAGATAAAATTTCTGCGATAAAGGCGATATTTGAGGGCGCAAAAAACAGCAAGGGCGAGCAAATTTACAGCGGCTGGTTTTACGATGCCGGGGTAAATCAGCCCGGCTGGCGCATGTGGAAGCTTGGCGACTCGCAAAGCGCCGAGCCGAATGCTAGAAATATCGTGCTCTCAAAGGGCTCGATGAATTATTATTTCTTGACGCCGCCGCAACCGGAGTTTGATCTGATGAGCTTTGATTTTGATAAGGACGTAGAGCGAACGTTCGAGACCGCGGCGATAAACGATGCGATTTCAACCAAGCTTGATAGCTTCCGCGCTAACGGCGGCAAACTCATCATCGTAACGGGCGTCTCCGATCCCGTATTTTCGGCGATGAATCAGCGCGATTGGTTCAAAAAACTAGTGGAAACGAACGCGAATGCGGACGAATTTGCGCGATTCTTTGCCTTGCCTGGGATGAATCACTGCGGCGGCGGCAACGGCATCGATGACGTCGATCCGCTAAGCGCGCTTGAAGCGTGGTGCGAGCAGGGAACGGCTCCATCTAGCCTGCTAGGCAAAAGCACGAGCCGCGCCGGTAAGCAGATCCCTATTTGCGCGTATCCAAAAGTGGCTATCTACGTGGGCGGCGACGAAAATAGCGCGAGTAGCTTTGAGTGCAGATAAAATTTATTTAAAGGAGTAAAGATGAGAGGCAAAATTTTAACCGCGGCCTTTGCCGCGCTGCTTTTGTGCGGCTGCGCGGCGCACGATGCAAAGATAGGCAAGGAAGCGGATAAGAGAAGCGAAGGCGCGGCTGCGGACTGCGGCACGAGTGAGGGCGTCTGCAAGGTGCCCGCAGTGCAGACGCCGATGGTAGGCGGCGGCACGGACGAGTACGGCTGCTTAATCGCCGCGGGGCAGAGCTTTTCAAAGATCAAGAATAGCTGCGTGCAGGTTTTCGATGTCGCTGACATGAAGCTGGACGACCCCGATAACACTGCGCTTGCGATCTACGGGATATTTTCCGCGGATAAAAGTAGGGTAGAAATTTTTTGGGCGAGCTTGCCGCAGAGCGAAATTTTAAGCAAAGTTAAGGGCGGCTACTACGTTTCGAAAGACGGAAAAATTTCGCTGCTAAAAACAAAAAGCGGCAAGGGCTATAAGATCCACAGAAAATAGCGGGTGAAATTTTAAGCCTGCCAAATTTGCGCGCCGCGAAAGAATTTAATCCAAGCGCGCCAGGACTTAGGCTTGCTCAGCAGGCTAAGACGTAAATTTAGGGCATTAATACCGAGCTGATTCGGTTATTCGCGGTATCTGCCGTCTATAAAAATTTAATCAAAGGAGCAAAAATGGGAAAACGGCTTTGGTCGTGGGCGCTACGGGAGCGGTCGGGCGCGAGATCGTGCGAGGGCCTTGCGAAAGCCAAAACTACGATAAACTCGTCGTTTGGGCGCGCAGAGAGCTGAAATTTAGCCACGAAAAGCTTGAGGTGCAGATCGTAAATTTCGACAAAATCAAAGAGATAGAGCCGCGAGGCGTAGACGAGATTTTCTGCGCGCTTGGCACGACGATGAAGCAAGCCGGCAGCCGCAGGCAGTTTTACAAAGTGGACGTGAGCTACCCCGTAAACACCGCAAAATGGGGCATCGCCGCGGGCACTCGCCGCTTCGTGCTCATCTCCGCCTACGGCGCGGACGAACGGTCGAGATTTTTCTACATGAGGGCAAAGGGCAAGGCCGAGAAAAAGATCGGCGCGCTGGGCTATGAAAACCTGCAAATTGCCAGGTTGCCCGCGATAAAAAGCGAACGTAACGAGCTGCGCCTCAGCGAGCTCTTTACGATCTGGTTGTTCGGGCTTTTGCCGAGGGGCATCTTAGCGAACTACCGCCCGATGAGCGCGCAAAATCGCGCGCCACCGTCATCGCCGCCGCTCAAACGGACGGCAAGGGCGTGCAAATTTATCATCCAAAAGAGTTTGCGTAGTAGCTCGAATTTGATGGGCTTGCAGGATTAGGCAAATTTTGCAAGCCCTCGCCTCTTAAATTTATCCACGGATAATCAAATTTACGCGATTGCCTCGGCGAGCGTTTAAATTTACCGCTACCTAAAAGCGAAATTTGATAGAAAATTTGGGGCTTTGACCTCCGTGCGCGTCGGCGTTTTTGCGCGTTTATCGTTCCCGGCGCGCGGGTTCAAATTTAGCGCGGCGGACGGGGTTTGAGCTAAAAAGCTAGCGCCGAAAATATCCAAAGCCGACAAAACGCCAAAAATAGTGACAAACCTGCAAAGAGGCGCCGAGGGCAGGTACGTTAGCTGAAAATTTAACGAAAAAAGAAGGAAAAAGAATATGAAAAATTTTAATCAATCGACAAAGCTGTGCGAGATTTTGGGCATCAGCTTGCCTATCGTGCAAGCTCCGATGAATAACGTAACAAACGCCGCATTAGTAGCTGCCGTATCAAATGCCGGCGGAATGGGCGTGCTGGGGCCAAATGCCGGCAGAGACGCTGAAAATTTAAATACGAAAGAGCGATATAAACGAGAATTTGAACGCATAAAGGCGCTAACCGATAAGCCTTACGGCGTAAATATCGTTTGTCGAAACGATAATGACAAAAAATATGTGCTAAGGGTTATGGAAACGGCATTTGAGGCTGGCGTAAAGGCGTTTTTCTTTGTCGGCATAGTGGAAACGGAGCTATTTAAATTTATAAAAGATAACGGCGGAGTTTTGGTGCACAGAGCGCTTACGCCAAGCGTAAATTCGGCTCGCGCGGCACAAGAAGAGGGCGCAGATATTATAATTGCCACGGGATACGATAAGGGTGGAGTGCTCCCGCAAAATAAAATAGGTACTTTTAGCATCGTGCCGATTATCGCCGATACCGTGAGCGTGCCCGTGATGGCTGCGGGCGGGATAAACGACGTTAGAGGCGTACGAGCAGCCTTTGCGCTTGGGGCTAGCGGTGTTTACGTGGGTACTAGATTTATCGCTAGCACCGAGTGCCCGGCAGCGCAACCGGCAAAAGAGAGCATCGTATCTATGGGCTCTAGCGAGCTATTTTTTGTTTCGGACTATCAACGCGTAGTGCCGAGTAAATTTGCCAAAGAGCTAAACGCAATGTATCTAAACGGCGACAAGGAAGTAGTGGCGCAAAAAATCGAGCGACTAAATCCGCTAAGGCTTGCAATGATAGACGGCGATATAGAAAACGGCATAATATACGTAAATTCGGGTATTAGCTTAATAAAAGAGATAAAAAGCGCCAAAGAAATCGTCGGCGAGCTTATGGCCGATTTTGTTTAAATTTGCCAAATTTAGGGCATTATCGGCAAAAAATAAAATTTAAATTTTATCAAAATCAAAGAAGAAAAAATGGCATTAAAACCTGTCGAACTTCACAAGGCGTATCGCCTCATAAATCACGGACCGACCGTCATGGCCTCGGCCGAATTTGACGGCGTGCGGGACGTGATGAGCGCGTCATGGGTCTGCCCTCTGGACTACGACAAGCTAACGGCGGTCATGGGCGCGGGCTCTTTTACCCGCTCGCTTTTTGAAAAGAGCGGCAAATTCGCCGTGCAAGTCCCTTTCGTCTCTCAAACGCAGCTGGTGGCCAAAATGGGAAAATGGGCACGATAAGTATGCGCGCCGACGCGGGCAAGCTTGAGGGCGTGGAGATGTTTTACGAACAGGGTGTGCCGATGGTGCGGGGCTGCGCGGCGCTTTGTGCTCGTATCGGCTCCGGGTGCGAGCGAAGGTTCGCTAAGCTTTTATCTGCGCGCTAAAGGACGTATCGAGCAGAGCGTGAGCGAGCTTGGCTTTGACAGCCTTCAGATCGTCCGTCCGCCGATAATCTTGGGCGAGAGGTCGGATGTTCGCCCGCTAGAGCAGCTTGCGGCGGCGGTTTTTAACTGCTGCCCGCCTGCGTGTTCGGTAAATTTAGACCGCTTAGCGGCGCAAGTATCGCCCGCTGCGAGCGTGATTTTTAGCTCAAAATCCTATAAAAATTCGCTCATTTTTTCTCTTTATTTTGTTTGATCTCCTCAAGACTTAGACCGCTTTTACCGATGCTGTCCATACCGAGCGTTTCGATCATCACGAGTATTGCGGCTGGGTCTTTGCCTAATACGCGTGCTAGCGTATTCGTAATCTCGGCGATGATTTGCTTTTTTTGCTCTTTTGTAGGCTCCGGAGCGGCTACTTTTATATTTACGAATGGCATTTTCTCTCCTTAAATTTGATAAAGCAGGGCTAATTATATCAAATTTTAGCCTGTTACCCGTCTCGCTTGCGTTCTAAAATTTAAATAGATATATTAGAATTTAACTTTAAATTTGATTTAAAGCTAGTATGATTATTATGTGATTTGGTAGTAGTAAAATTTGATAAATTTACCCAAAAGGAGCGAATATGCGTAAGAATTTTTTCGGTTCTATCGTTTTGGCTGCGGCCTTGGCAAGCGGCGCGCTTATAGCGGTGCCGCAGACTGCGAGTGCGGGCGTTTTGGCGCATCAGGTAAAAACCCAGGGCGAGCTTGGCTCGGTGTTTATCAACCCCTACGACGTGGCGCCTCTAACCGCCGTCATCGATAGGGCGGGCAAGGACATCAAGGATATCCACGTGCGGGTGCTCGGTAAGCCGAACGGCGGCATCGACATCGCCTATAACGTCTCCGAGCATGCGCTACTGACGCACGATGGCGTGCCGATCTGGGGGCTGTATCCGGACTATCTAAACGAGGTCGAAGTAAGCTACGTTTTTAACGGCGAAAAGAAGGTCGAAAAGTATAAAATTTACGCTCAGCCGATCGTGACGTATAGCCGCGATTATAGATTTAGCCACATGCAAAAGATGAAGGTCAAAAAGGTCGATCCTGCGTTTAAAAACAGGCTTTATCTCATCAACAACACGATCACGAGCGTTTATAAGCCGCTTGATTGGAAAAACGGCGGTGCGGCTAGCTGGAACGACTTCACCGAAAATTTCGTCGTCGATACGCAGGGCGAGGTCAGATGGTATCTGGACTATCAGAAATTTTACGATCGCAGCGAACGCAGAGTGATGGACGGCGGCATGATGATGGGCTTTCACCAGCTGCCAAACGGCGATCTGAGCTGGGGCATGGCGCAGCGATATATGCGCTACGATATGATGGGCAAGGAGGTGTATAATCGCGAGCTGCCGCGCGGCTACATCGATCTTAGCCACGAGGTGATGCCGCTAAAAGGCGATCACTTGCTGCTTCGCGTCGGTAAATATAACTACCACCACGCCGATGGCAGAATTTCGCACACGATCAGAGATCACATCATCGAAGTGGATGGCAGCGGCAAGGTCGTGGACGAGTGGGATCTGAATGAAATTTTCGGTAAAAACGTCTACCGCAGCAACCTCATCAAGGCTCTTGACGCTCGTGCCGTATGCCTAAATATCGACATGGACGCCAAAGAGATCAAAATAAGCGACGATCTGCCTTTCGGCGACGTGACCTCAACCGGCACGGGACGCAACTGGGCGCACGTAAACTCCATCTCGTACGATCCTAGCGACGACGGCATCATCCTCTCGCTTCGCCATCAAGGCATCGTTAAGATCGGCCGCGACAAAAAGGTAAAATGGATCCTCGCATCGCCTGAGGGCTGGAGTGCGGACTTTAAAGAAAAAGTGCTAGCGCCCGTGGATAAAAACGGCAACAAGATCAAATGCGAAAACTCAAGATGCGAGGGCGATTTTGACTGGTCGTGGACGCAGCACACCGCGTGGCTGACTCCGCGCTACGACAACAAGGGCTCTGTAAAGCACATCAGCGTATTTGACAACGGCGACGGCCGCGGCATGGAGCAGCCTGCGCTAAAAGAGCAAAAATACTCTCGCGCGGTCGAGTACAAGATCGACGAGAAAAAGGGCACCGTCGAGCAGACGTGGGAGTTTGGCAAGGAGCGCGGATTTGACTTCTACAGCGCGGTTACTAGCAACGTGGAGTGGCAAAAGGATAAAAGTACGTACTTCATCTCAAGTTCGAACGTCTATCTACTAAAGCCTGATAAAACGATCAAAATGGTGCTAGTGGAGATCGATCCGAAGACAAATGACGTCAAATTTGAAATGGACGCGGAGTCTGCGTCTAGAGACGACGTGGCCTACCGTGCGCTGGTGATCGATCCGAATATCTTTGATTATTAAAATTTCGCGACAGGTTGGAATTTGGCTTTTAAATTCCACCTGTCGCTTTGGTGCGAGTATAATTTTACGACTTAAACGCGAAATTTTAAATTTTTATATAAGATGAATTTTTCTAGCAAAGGAGCTAAAATGCAGTATTTAACCTTAAACGACGGCAACAAGATGCCGATTTTAGGATTTGGCGTATTTCAGGTAGATCCGAAAGAGACGCAAAGATGCGTTGAGGATGCGATCAGCGTGGGTTACCGTCTCATCGACACCGCGCAGGCGTATTTTAATGAAGAAAGCGTGGGTGCAGCAATTAAGACGGCTCTTGCAGGCGGGTTAAAGCGCGAGGAGCTGTTTATCACTACTAAGCTTTGGATTAACGACACAGGTGAAGAGCGCGCGCTAAAAGCCTTCGATGCGTCGATGAAAAAGCTAGGGCTTGAGTATCTTGATCTTTATCTCATTCATCAGCCATATGGCGATATTTATGGCTCGTGGCGAGCGATGAAACGTTTGCGCGATGAGGGGCGCATTCGCTCTATCGGCGTTAGCAACTTCTACGCCGATCGGATCGTCGATCTATGCGAAAACAGCGGCGTCATCCCTGCGGTAAATCAGCTTGAGTGCCATCCGTTTTATCAGCGTGAAGCGTTAAAGCGCGTACTTGATGGCTACGGCATAGCATTTGAATCGTGGGCTAGCTTTGCCGAGGGCAAAAACGATATATTTAAAAATGCCGTGCTAAGCGGTATCGGCGAAAAATATGGTAAAAGCTCGGCTCAGGTTATTTTGCGCTGGTTAATTCAGCGCGGCATCATCGTCATTCCAAAAAGCGTTAAAATCGAGAGGATGAAGCAAAATTTCGACATTTTTGATTTTGCGCTTGCGCCTGATGATATGGCTGCCATCGCTGCGCTTGATACTGATAAGACGCTGTTTTTCGACCATGCAGATCCTGAGCGCGTAAAGTGGATAATCCATGCTTTTGATAAGTAAAATTTATTAAATTAAAGCGGATTGCATGCTTTAAAATTAAGCCGCGAGCATGCAATCCTTACTATTAAATTTAAACCTGAACGGGATCAGAGATAGAGCTTGTGGCGATAAATTAGCCCGCTTGCTCAAGCTGCGTTGGTGGCGTAGCCTGCTACTTTATATATTTTCTGTGGGAGCCGCCTTGCCTTTGTCCGCTTAATCTCAAATTTACCCTTTATTTTATACAATCTTTAAAATTTACCGCAAAGGAATTTTATGAAAATCGCTAAATTTTTTAAAGCTTTAGCCGCCGTTTGCCTGCTCTGCATAGGCGCAAACGCGCTAGAGGTGGGCGTTAATTATCAAGTGCTACAAAAGCCGCTAAACGTGCCGAAAAACAGCGTCGTTAAAATTTTTAACTACGAGTGTCCGCACTGCTATGCGTTCGATAGAACGGTCACGCCGCAGCTGATGAAAAAGCTTGAGGGGACGGAGTTTTTGCCATGGCACCTAAAGACTAAAGGCGTGTTCGGACAGACGGCGAGCGGTATATTCGCAGCGCTCATCGTGATTGATGAAAAGGACGATGTGAGCCTGCTAAGCGACGAGTCGAAATTTAAAAAGGCGAAATTTGCGATTTATAAAGCGATCCACGACAAAAAGGATGATTTCGGCGGCGGTAGCGACAAACAAAGGTTCATCAAAACCGCGCTAGATGCTGCAGGCGTGAGCATGAGCGAATACGAAGCCGCGCTTGCTAGCAAAAAGGCGCAGGCTCTGCTCGCGCAATGGGACGCGGGCTACGAAGTCGCAGTGATTTCAGGCGTGCCGGCATTTGTCGTCAGCGGCAAGTATCTCTTAAACACGGCTTCGTTCGGCTCCGTCGATGAAATGGTCGCCGCGGTAAAAGAGCTGCTGGCGAAATAGGTTTTGCCGCGCCATATCAAATTTAGCCGCGATGGGAAAGTTTCTAGTAAATTTTGCCCCTAAGCGGCATGGTAAAATTTTAAAATTTTGATCGCTTTTACGCCAAAATAGTGGCAGATTTGCACTTGAAAATTTAAATATCATCTCAAATTTAATGGATTCGGGGTAAATGCCGATTATTAACGTTATGATGAAGGAAAACGGTGGGCTTAGTAAGCGGCAAAAGGAAGCCGCGGCAAAAAGAGAGCTCAAGCAAAGTTTTGTCGAAGTTATGAGCGAGGCAAAAAACTTTCATCGTGGCGATAAATGAAATTTCTACTGATGACTATGCAATCGGTGGCTAGACGATAAGTGATATCCGCTCAAAAGTTCCTAACTCATGATTTCTCGCGCTTAGCGAATTTTAACTTTGTGCTCGTTATGAGACTTCGCTACTAAAAAGCTTTAAAATTTTAAAGCTTTTTAGGCTTGCGTTTCTAAATTTATCAAATCAGGCGAACGCCGAAGTTATATGCCTTAAATTTACCACCTAACTCCCGCCTCAAGCCAGAAATTTCGTCCTAGATCGTAGTCATAATACACCTTGCCGTCGTATGTTCCAGCTTCGATGGCATGTTTTTTATTTAGGATATTATTGATAGTGAGATTTGTGAAAAATCTAAGATCCTTTGCGATCTTTTGCTCAAAGCCCACTCTCATATCCCACGTCACGTAGGACGGGAGTTTAAATTTGCTATATTTTCGCATCCCAAGCGCTCTATCATAGCCGCTTATCAGCGTATTGGTTTTACCAGTGTAGGTAATGAAATTAGAAATGTTAAACGATGAGAAATTTATGTTATGCCCGAGCCTTGCAATGACCGGAGTATAAAAAGCAATCACCGGCAAATCACCCTTTTTTATGACGCTTCCTTCGTAATAAACGGGATCATCGATGTCTATGTCGGTATAGGAGCTAAAATTTTTCTTTTTATGCGTGTAGGTTACGGAAAATTCCAGATCGTTTTCAATCCCCATAAGCATCAAAGGCTCGATATTTTGAATACTAAAAGTCGTTATGTCGGTATTGCTCCTACCCTTATTCATATAGACGTAGTATTCGTTCGCAAGACCGCTAAGCGCGGGCAAGCCTACCTTGCTTCTTGACATTCCTACGACTTCGTTTTTACTTTTTCTTTTGACATATTTTAAATTTAGTCGCGCATTTTGTATATCGCCTCTGTAAAATAGGCTAAGCTCATCGTCATAAGGGGTTTTTAAATCAGTGCTTAGCCTGTTGTTTTTGTCGCTTTCGTCAAGGGTGAATTCTTGATTAGGCGCCGTTCTAGTATAGGTTTTATAATGCGCTTGCATATCGTTAAAAATTTTATACGCGAAAAAATTCCGCCCATAGTATCGATTCAGCCCAAAGCCTAGAAAATTTTTATCCAAGAATTCATATTCGCTCACAAGTCTAGGCGCGATATTTATATCGTTATTAAAGCTATCTTTTTCAATCCTGGCGCCTGGGCGGATCTTAAATTTACCAAATCTCATCTCGTCTTCGATATAAAGAGAAATTTTATGTAAATTTAGAGTATTTTTGACATCGCCATAGTAGTCTTTAGTCTTTAGGAATTGACCTCGTCCGCCAAAGCTATCGTCATTTATGCAAGTCTTGTCGCCACTAGCGCAGACGTAGCCTGCAGGTAGGGCGCTTGGATTGCTGTAGCGCACGTAAGGCGTAAGTACCTCGTAGCTTCCTCTTTGTGATGTGAACTCAAAGCCACTTTTTACGGCGTGAAGCGCGCCGAGAGCTTCAAATTCTTTCAAGCTAGCGTCAAATTTGTAACTTAAGTTTTTCTGGTTTTCCCTTATATCATTTAACCCGCCTTGATACGAATACGTTGCGCCCCTGAAATTATAATTTCCCCAGTTTTTGATATTTGATTTTCTGTATTCATAAAGACCATCTTTATCGTCGAAGTATCTTGAAGTTGTATATTTTGAGTAGCTTAAGCTATGCTCTAAAAATACGTTATCAAGATCGACGTCCGCCTCGATAGATGCAACGTATCCGCCTAGGTGCAGATCCATATCCGAACCCAGATCGTATTCGATAGAGGTTCTGTTTTTTGTAGCGCATAAAGAAAGCTTGGCCTTAAAACGACGTTATCGCCTGCGTTTATGATTCTTTTTAGAAAATAGTTTTCCGCCTTTCTTTTATCATCGGGCTGGGTTGCGATACTGCTATCCATAACGCCAGGTTTTGTTATATTTTTTATCACCGAGCTCGTCCTCGTATAATCAAACAAAAGTCCAAAATTTTCGCTCACGTAGCCTTCTATGCCCGCTCGGTAGCGTTTTTTGACAAAGTCGCTTTTATTTAGCCACATCATTGAGGTATTATCCGTGTAGTTTTGTTCCACTAATGGATCAATGAAAATTTTGCTCCATTTTTTACTTGTATAGCTCGTGCTCAAAATTCCATGAAAGCCCTCTTTTGGATCTCTGGTTTTTGTATTTATCACGCCACCTTGGAAGTCGCCGTATTTGGCTGAGACGCCGCTATCGATAACTTTGATTCTTTTGAACAAATCAGTGTCTAAATTTAAAGCCTGAGAGCCTAGCGTCGGAGCCCACCAAAGACCGCGAGATGGTCTTTTGCCTGCGGGATCCAGATCGTAGTTAAAATTTACGTTATCTACTAAGAAGTTGTTTTGATAATAGCTTGCGCCGTTGATGCTAAAATCTTTAGGTGAAATTTCGCCGCTATCTATGCTTTTATCAGCTTTTTTATTAAAAGCGACGTTTGGATTGGCTTTTATCGCTTCAGCGATAGTGCTTTCCTTTTTAGGCATCTTTTCTATCTCTTCTTGCGAAACGGTGTTTGAAGAGCCGTATTCGCTGGACTGCGGATTTGTTCGGTTTTGTTCACCAATCACTTCTATGCGTCCCAAATATATATCTTGCGCGAAGGAAATATTAATAACAATAAAGGCCACGGCAAAAGAGATATTATTAAAATTTTTCATAATTATCCCCTTAGAAATTTTACGAAATATTACATCATATATTTTTAAAGTTTTATAAATCCAGCTCGATATTAACCGCTAATTTATCGCGATAAAATTTTAACAAATATATTTTTAAAAAGCTTTTTCAATTGTGGATATTGTGCTTAAATTTTGCCCTGCTCCTCGTCTAGCATTATGTACCCGCTTTCACTGATATTTTTAAATTTAACCCCCAGCTCCCGCTTCAGCCTCAGCACGACATTTTGTATCGCGCCCTTGCTCGTTTGCTCGCCCTCGTAGACGAACTCCTCGATCATCTCATAGCTCACGAGCTTGTTTAGATTGTATGCAAAGAGCCAAAAGAGCTTGTTTTGCAAAAAAGATAGATAAATTTCCTCGCCGTTCTTGTAGATCTTTTCTTTGGCGAGATTTATGCTGGTTTGCGGGCCCAGACACACAAACTTTTCGTTCTTTTCGTAGGTTAGAGCCACGAGCAGGCGGCAAAGCGCGGCGATATCGACGGGCTTTTTTAGAAACGACGCCGCGCCGTGCTCGATGCTCTTGATGAGGTTGTCGTCGGTGTCGTAGGAGGTGAAGACGATAAATTTTTGCGCGGGTTTGACGCGTATCATCTCCTTCATCATCTCAAAGCCGTTCATCGCGGACATGTGGATGTCGGTGATGACGACGACGGGAGCTAGCTTTTTGAAGCGCTCCAGCCCCTCCAGCCCGTCCGCCGCGCCCCAGACGCTTAGGCAGTAGGGCTTTAGCCCGCCTATTAGCAGCTCCCTTGCGATCTCGTCGTCCTCGACGATGAGGACGCTCAGGTCTTTAAGCAGCTTTAAGTGCTCTTGCATCTCACTCCTTTAAATTTATCTCAAAACTCAGCTCAAACGTCGTCGGATCGCCCGCGCTTAGTAGCCTAATGTCGCCTGAAAGCTTTTCGTTTGCTAGCTTTTTGCCAAAATACAGCCCGATGCCGCTTCCTTGCTTTTTGGTAGTTTTTGGCTGGGTTAAAATTTTATCCCGAGCCGCCTTGCTCACGCCGCTTCCGTAGTCCGTGACGGCTATCTTGCACGTGCCGTTTTCAAATTTGATGTCCAAAAAAACCTGCCGCTTGGCGATCTGCTCTTTGTATCGCTCCACGACCGCGTCCTTGGCGTTATGAATGAGGATGAGCAAAATTTGCTGCACGATGCCCATGCGCTGCGTGGCCTCTTCGTCTTTAAACTCGCGCAAGCTTACCGCGACGTTTGCCTTGCTAAGCTCGGTGTGCATGAGCTTTAGTAGGTCTTTTATGCAGCGCTGCACGCTAAATTTTTGCGGGCTGTCGCTGCTTTTGTAAAAATTTCTAAAAATCTCGATCGTATCGCTTAAAAGCACGGTCGCAGCCTGCCCTTTTTGCAGCATATGCTCTAGCGTCGCGGCGTCTAGCTTGCCGTCCTTTTGCAGCATGAGTAGGCTTGAGATCATCAAATTTAGCGAATTAACCGGCTGGATAAACTGATGATTTATGCCGCTGATTAGCTCGCCCGCCTCGCTCATACGCGCTTTGTGCTTGAGCAGGGCCTCGTAGTCGTCTTGCAGGTTTTTGATTTTTGAGTACATAAAGTTGTGGAGGAAATTTGCCACGAGCGCCAGCGCCGCGAACGCAAAAAGCAGGATGAGAGCGTTTTTTAGCACGGAGTTAAGCAGCGCGGCTAGCTCCTTTTCGTTATCGGTGCCTGCACCGATGAACCAGTTTAGCGTGGGGATCTCTGCGACGGAGATGAAATTCGAGCCGATATTTAGGCTCGTGATATCTTCGCCTCGCAAAAAAAGCTCTTTAAATTTATCCTCGATCTGCTTTTTTAGCGCCGCATCTTTCATCGGGGTTAAAATTTCGCCGCCGTGAGTGACGATAAAGGCGTAGGAATCGGGCGCGAGTTTAAATTTTTCCATATTTTTTAGTATGTTTTGCAGCTTCACCACGCCGCAAAACACCCCCGCAAACGAGCCGCTGTCCATGACGGGCACGCATAAATTTAGCGTCGGCTCGCCTAAGGTTTTATGGCGCTGCATAAAATTTACCGTAGGCGCGAGCGTGCTTTTGGTCTCCTCGAACCAAACAAGCCCCGTGCGCAGGCTCTTTGGCATCGCTTCATCGTCGCCTAGCTCTTTGCCGTCTACGAAAATTTCTCCATCCTCGCGCAAAAACTGCAAGGCGTCGAATTCTGCGGAGTTTTCTTTAAAAAGACGTATGAAGCCGCCGAGCTTTTCGTCGTCTCGTATCGCGTCCGCGTTTTGCATAAATTTAGCCGCGCGCACCAGGGAGTGCAGCCGCTCGTCTAGCCAAAACGAGAAATTCCCGACCATATTTTCGCTAGCGGCGATCTTGTTTTTATCCGCGAGCGCCACGATCTGCGCCTTGGCGTCCTCGTAGTTTTTCACGCCCAAAAGCACCACGAAAAGGCTCGCGAAAATGATGATGAAGTAGATTTTAAAATTATGTTCGCGTAAGGCTCTCATGCGGCGAGTATAGCAAAATCGGTCTAAATTTAGACCGATTTAAGCTTTTTTCAGAGTTAAAATTTTGCAAATAAACATCGCGGCAAGCACGACGAAGCAGACTCCAAAGCCGATCAGCGTACAGTCGGCCATCGACATAAATTTGCTTGATGGGATCAGGTACCAGCCGTCCCCGTAAAGATCCACGAGATACTTTTGAAAGCCGCTTAGCGTGACGCCCTCGGGCACCAGCGGACTGTCGTAGCCGCAGTCGCCCGTAGGCAAAAACCAATCGGGCGCCCACCGCTCAAGCGGTAGGCCGAACGGATAGTGCGGCTCGGTCGAGCAGCCCTGTACGCCAAACGGTTCGTCTCCGTGCACGGCGTCGTGGATTTTGGCGAGTTTTACGCTATACATTATGCCCTGGATTGCGCCCCAAAAGGCTAGCAGGTAGCCCGCGAGCGCGAGAAGTAAATTTTTGGGATTTATGATCGCGACTAGCCCTCCTAGCGCCATGCACAAAAATGCAAAGCGGATATAGACGCACTGCTCGCAAGGCGGCATATAGACGTAGTTTTGAAACAGCGAATGCGCCAGCACCACGAGTCCGACGCTCACCGCTACGAGGATCGCCCACGGCAGACGGCTGTCTGCGAATTTTGCTATTTTTTCCGCAAATTTCATGCCGCGCCCTATTTTTTAAGCAGCTCTTCAATTAGCTGCGCCATGCCGTCGATAGAGCTGATGGACTTCGTCATGATGAGGTATTTGCCGTTTACGACAAACGCCGGCACGCCCTGGATCTTGGCTACGTCGTAGCTCTCGTCCCATTTTTTAAGCAGTTCGGCAACCTTTGGATCTTCTAGTTTCTTTTGATAATCCGCCTCGCTGATACCCGCCGCATCAAGCCCCGTCTTTAAAAACGCAGCCTCGTCCTTGCCGTCGTTCCAGCGTTGCTTTTGATCGTGATATGCTTTATAGTAGGCAAATTTCGCCTTTTTAAACAGCGAGTTTTCATCCAGCAGGCTCACGCCCTTTTCCTCGTCCATCACGGCTAAGACGGCAAAAATTTTACTCGCTGCCTCGCCGTATTCGCCCTTGGTTTTTAAATGAAACGGTACGTATTTTAGCCCCGCGACCTTTTCTACGACCTTCGGCGTGACGGTTTTGTCGTATTTGTAGCAAAACGGGCATGCGTAGCTAAAGACCTTAACTAGCGTGTTTTGCTCCACTGATAGCGGCTTTTGCAGCTTTACGTAGTCCTCGCCCTCGGTAAATGCTGACGCGCTAAGGGCGCCAAACATCACTACGGCTAAAAAGCCTTTGCTAAATTTAGAAAGTAGGTTCATGGAATGCTCCTTAAAATGATTTTGTTTGCGTTAATTTTATATTCTCTCGCCGCCGCAGAACTCACGCTAAGATAAATTTTAGATTAAATTTATAAAATTTCGACTAAATTTTGGCACAAAAGATAAAATTTGAAATTATTTTTTACAATTAAGCAAGTTTTAATAAACGCGTGATTTCTACGTTAGCGAGGTTGATTAAAATTACGATATCAAATCAATTCAAAGGAGAATAAGATGAAGCGAACTCTTTCCTCATTTGCGCTAGCTGCGGCGCTTTTAGGCGGTCTAAGCACGGCTGCACTGGCTATCGGCGGACCTAGCGGCGCACACATCGACTACGGCATCCCGGGCAAGATCGGCGAAGTAGTCGTAAACCCATACGACATCGCGCCTCTAACGGCGGTGATCAAAAACGGCGGCTACACGCTAGCAAACGCGAAAGTCACTATCGTACCAAAGCCGGGTGGTCAGGTTATCAGCTATAAAGTCGCCGATAAGCATCTGCGTACGCACGGCGGAATCCCTGTTTTTGGACTTTACCCTGACTATCAAAACACCGTCGAGGTCGAGTATGATAAAATTTATAAGGGTCAAACCGAACACATAAAAGAAACCTATAAAATTTACGCGCCCGCGATTTATCTAGAAAGCTCGGGCATGCCGTCTCAAAAGGGCGCGCTGTTTGATAAAATCGAAGTCGTAAAGGCTCCGAGCGCGAAATTTGCAAACCGCCTCTACTACGTAAATAACTTCGTAAATAAAACGGGCAAGGGCACCAAAGTCGTGTGGAACAACCCCGCAGGCGGCGCGATCGAGTGGAACTACAGCCCCAATAACTTCATCCTAGACACCAAAGGCGAAGTGCGCTGGTATCTGGAGCCGAGTAAAATTTACGACCTCAAGCAGCCTTTTTCCGCAGGCGTCATGATGGGCTTTAAGCAAAACGACGACGGCGCGATGACGTGGGGATACGGCCAAAGATACGCCAAATACGACATAATGGGACGAGAAATCTTTAACCGCGAGCTACCTGCGAGCTACAACGACTTCTCGCACTCTATGGACGTTGCGCAAAACGGACACTATTTCCTACGCGCGGCAAACGCCAACTATAAACGCGCCGACGGCAAAAACGTCCGCACCGTGCGCGACGTCATCGTCGAGGTCGATAGAGACGGCAACGTCGTGGATGATTTTAGGCTGTATGAAATTTTAGATCCGTACCGCGATATCGTGCTAAAAACGCTCGATCAGGGCGCGGTGTGCCTAAATATCGACGCTAGCAAGGCTGGTCATACCGCGAGCACGGACGAGCTAGCCGCGATGGATACGAACGAAAAATGGGGCGACATCGTGGGCTCGGGCCCCGGACGCAACTGGGCGCACGTAAATAGCGTGGATTATGATCCAAGCGACGATAGCATCATCATCTCCAGCCGCCACCAAGACGCCGTCATCAAGATCGGCCGCGACAAAAAGATCAAATGGATAATGGGCGCGCACAAGGGCTGGAAGGACGAATTTAAGGGCTTTTTGCTTCAACCCGTAGATAAAGACGGCAAAAAGATCGTCTGCGAGGACGAGTACTCAAAATGCCCGGGATATGAGAGCGAGAAGGGCGGATTTGACTGGCAGTGGACGCAACATACGGCATTTCGCATCGATAGCAAGTCCAAAAAGGGCGTAGTGTATCTCACCGTCTTTGACAACGGCGACACCCGCGGCATGGAGCAGCCTGCGATGGCGGGTATGAAATACTCCCGCGCGGTCGTCTATAAAATCGACGAAAAAGCTAAAACCGTCGAGCAAGTCTGGGAGTACGGCAAACAGCGCGGCAGCGAGTGGTACAGCTCGGTCACTTCGCTAGCGCAGTATCAAGACGACCTTGATAGCGTGATGGTTTACTCCGCGGTCGCGGGCATGCAGTTTGACATCGCCAAAGGCCGCCCGGTCGGCGTGCCTAGCCCTCACATCAACGAGTTTGAATGGGGCGCAAAAGAGCCGTCAATCGAGATAAAAATGACCAACGCGATGGGCTATCAGGCGTTTCCGTTTAGCCTAGAAAAAGCGTTTGAGAAGTAAAATTTTAAAATTTAGCGGCCGTATTTCGAGCGCGGCCGCTTTTGTTTTAGTTTATGGTCAAATTCTACACATCTACTCGATAGAATTTCATCCGAATTCGGCAAATTTTATCCCTCGGTACGGTAAAATTTAGCCGAAAACATAGCTCTTTATTCTAGATAAAATTTAATCATCGGATTTGCGATTTCGCGCTCTGCTTTTGCTATAATTTCGCTCTGCTAAAATTAATAAGCGTTATTTCGGTATAGACGAGCTAGCGCACGGTTTGGATGAAATTTGCATCCCGCTTGAGGGCGGGGGACGACGGGTATGAGGTTAATGCATCCAAAGGATATCCGTGCGGCAAGGCGGCGCAGCAAAGGAGAAATAGTGGAAAAATCCAGAAAAAAGGAACTCAAAAAGTTCGCGGCGCAGCGGCAGTGAGATGCATTTGAAAAGAGCCTGCCGATGAGTAGGGCGGAGTTTGAACGGCTATTTGAGTTCTTAGGCGAGGGCTTGGCGCATCGTGGCTGCGACGGCACGCATAGGCTCACGCTGGAGTTTTTGCGAGCTCGCCGCATGCCGAACGAGACGGCGGTTTTGGACTTTTGCGAGCAAAACGGCAGGTATTGCGATTGCGAAGTTCTAAGCAACGTGCAAAATTGCTTCGAGTTTTAGGGAGCTGTGCGCAGAAAGATATGGTTTCGCAAGCGTCGTTTCAAAGAGGCAGTGCGTAAAATTTAGTAAAATTCTAGTGGCGCGAGGGCTCAAAAGTAGGGCTAAAGCAGCGTTTGCGGTGCGAACTGTCGCCGTGCAATAAGCACAAAACCTACCGCGCCAAACACGCGGGCCTTTTGTAGCATTAATGCTCTAGTTTTTAAATTTGACGCAAAAGGCGGGCGACCTGCCGTTAAACGGCAATTAAAGCGTGGTGTGATGGGGCTTGTATGGACTTAAGAGCGGTATGCTCGCTTAATTTAACGATACAAGACGGCGCGGAGATCTAGAGTTTGCCCCTTAAATTTTATTGCAGTAGCCATCAGGCGGACAGGGATATGCTATGGACGTTTTCATTGAGCGAGCTTGCCGCAGACGCTTTGCTGTGCGACAAGCAGGTTGATTGCAAGATTAGGAGAACTCGCACAAAGCGCTTTTGCGTGAGAGGACTTTGCTGCGGTGCCGACGTAAATTTTATCTGCGCGGCATTTAAATTTAGCCCAAAATTTCCCCGACGAAAAACAGCGCCGACATCGCAAACGTGCATAGCGCGACGACCTTTAGCTGCCCGTCGAAGTCGCGACACTCCCGCACTTTTAAGACGAAAAATAGGTGCCACACAAGCGGCGCAAAGCTAATTACGTAGAGTAGTTTTACGCCCTGCTCGCCGCGCAAAAGCGAGTAGCAAAGCATCAGGCTAGCTCCACCCGCGATCAGCGCGTAGTGGTAGCGCTTAGCGGCGCGCAGTCCGATACGAACGGGGATCGTGCGCTTGCCTTTGAGCGCGTCGTTTTGGATGTCGCGCATGTTGTTTAGATTTAGCACGGCGGTGCTTAGCATCCCGCACGCACACGCAGGCAGCAGCAGCGCCGCATCGAGCGAACGCGCGTATAAAAAGTACGAGCCCAGCACGCTTAGTAGTCCAAAAAACAAAAACACGAAAACGTCGCCAAGCCCCAGGTATCCGTATGCTCTAGCGCCCACGGTGTAGCGGATCGCCGCATATATCGACGCACCGCCCAGCGCCAAAAACAGCAGTACGAGATAAAACCGCTCGCCGAATGCCAAAACGCTTAGCGCGAGGCTTGAAAATGCAGAAAGTAGCGCCGTAGCGACGATGACGCGCTTCATCTCGGCCGCGCTCATCTGCCCCGTTTGTATCGCGCGACGCGGCCCCAGTCTGCCCTCGTCGTCGGTGCCCTTTACCGCGTCGCCGTAGTCGTTGGCGTAGTCGCTTAGTACCTGAAACAGTAGCGTCGTAAGCAGCGCCAGTGCGAAAATATCCGCTCTAAATACGCCCGCGCCGTATGCTGCGCCGCTACCGAGCAGTACGCCCGAGACGCTAAGCGGCAGCGATCTAAGGCGAGCTGATGCGTAAAGAGCCTTTGCGGTTATCATTTTTTACCTTTTGTTGTTAAATTTATACGCCGAATTTACGGCGAACCCGAGATAAAATTTAGCGGAAAAACACCAAAAATATTATAAATTTAGACTATTCGTAGAGTAAATTTTATTTAAATTCCCCTTTTTAATATAAATAGCGGTAAAATAGAGCCAAAAATTTTAGGAATTGTGATGAAAAAAGTTCTTACCGTTCAAGATATATCCTGCGTGGGCAAGGTTTCGCTGACCGTTGCATTGCCGATACTTAGCGCGATGGGAATGAGCACCAGCGTAATCCCTACGGCGGTTTTATCGATGCATACGGGCTTTTCGGGCTATACCTTTTGCGATCTAAGCTCGCAGATACGCGCGATCATGGCGCACTGGAAAGACCGCGGAGTGGTGTTTGACGGCATCTATACGGGCTTTTTGGGCTCGGCGGCACAGATCGAGATTATGGGCGAGCTATTTGCGAGCTTCGGCGGCGCGGGCAAGACCATTTTGGTCGATCCTTGTATGGGTGATAACGGCGTGTTTTATCCTGGCTTTAACGAGGATTTTGCCCGCATGATGGCGCTTCTGTGCGCCCAGGCCGACGTCATCACGCCTAATATCACCGAGGCCTGCGCGATCACCGGTGTGCCGTACCGAGAGGACGCAGATAAAGATTTCATCATGGATCTGCTTGCAAGGCTTCGAGAGCTGGGCGCTAGACAGGTTATTTTAAAGGGCATCGGCTACATCGCCGATCAGTGTGGGGTTTTCAGCTACGATGCGCGCACGGGCAGGACGAACGAGTATTTTCACGAGCTGCTGCCGGTCAAATTTAACGGCACCGGCGATATTTTCGCAGCCGTAGCTTTCGGCGCGATAATGCGCGGCAAGTCGCTGGAAACGGCGGTTCGCATCGCCGCGGACTTCGTCGTAAGCACGATCAAAGAGACGATGAGCGACGATGAGCGCAACGGATACGAAGGGGTGGATTTCGAAGCGATAATTCCCGAGCTGGTGAGGAAAATCTAAGTTCTAGACGGATTTGGAACTCGCCGCGCGGACAGAGGATTTGTGGGAGAGCTTTAAAATTTTACCGCAAAAGGAAATTCCTAAATTTCATCTGCTGCGTGAAATTTTAAAATTTCAAAATTTATGTGTCGTGTGGGGCACGGAATTCTATAGGCGATGTGGAATTTTAGAATTCATGCATTGCACGGCTTATAATTTTATCTCCTGCATAGAATTTTAAAATTTGCGCCGACGTAAAGATGCAAAATTTATCACTAGCGCAGAATTCTAAACGCAAGGCTGCAGTGAATTTATCTGTTTGCGAGCTTGAGCTGCATTTTGAAATTTCGTACAAAATCTGCTTAAAATTTTATTCCCACAAGCCGTGCATTCATAAAGTATTCTCAAAATTTAGATTAAAATCCGTATTTAAATCCTATATTTATTTAAAATTTTAGCGATTATTAAAGAGGATGCTTGAAGAATTAAATAAAGATGGATATAAAATTAACGGCACTAAATTGCAATATCTGATAGCGAAAAATGAGATGATACGGAAAATTTTATGAGATACCAAGCATCAAGACGGTTATACTATAGCGGTTACTATAAGCGGCAGCGATACGGATAAGATAAATACTTACACAGAAAAAGAAGGATTGTAATAGCAAAGACGATTGGAATTTGAATGTGTAAAAAAAGCACTTAATTAAATTTTTCTAAGCATTTGGCGAGATTATATGATTTTAAAATTTAAATTAAGAAGGACGGCATAGTCGTAAAATTTAAATATGAGCGTCGGTGCAAAAATGGCCGTGGATAGGCTAGCTTCGCTAAAAGCGGCGTATAAAGGGTAAATTTAAAATCGAAGCTTTGCCGAATTAAATTTACCCGATTTGCCTCGCTATAAAATTTATTCGCCCAGGAAGTATTTCAGATCCGCCTGCGCGTCGCCGCTGATTAGGCGAAGACCGAAATTTTGCACCAAAAAGCCTAAAATTTCGTCGTTGAAAAACTCAGGCACCGTAGGGCCTACGTTGATATTCTTAACGCCTAGGCTAAACAGCGCAAGCAGGATGATGACCGCCTTTTGCTCCATCCACATCAGCACGATCGAGACCGGCAGATCGTTTACCGCGATACCCGTAGCCTCGCTAAGCGCTAGAGCGATCTTGACCGCGCCGTTGCTGTCGTTGCACTGACCTAGATCGATATAGCGCGGAAGCTCGGTGCCTGGCACGTTTCCGAAATCCACGTCGTTGAAGCGGAATTTGCCGCAGCTGGAGGTCAAAATCACGCAGTCCTTCGGCAGGCTAAGCGCTAGCTCGCGGTAATACTCGCGTCCCTTGCCCGGCGCGTCGCAGCCGGCGATGACGAAAAAGCGGCGGATTTTGCCCGATTTGATCGCGTCTAGAATTTGCGGCGCGAGGCTCAAAATCGTCTTATAGTGTCCGCCCGTCACCAAGCTCTCGTCGCTGTCCATGCTCACGTCGCCGCACGCAAGCGCGCACTCGATGAGCGGCGTAAAATCGTCGTTTTGGATATGTTTGATGCCGTCGGTGCCAGCGATAGAGTAGCCAAACAGCCTCTCTGCGTAGCTACAGGACGAGCGAAGCGGCACGATGCAGTTGGTGGTCATCAAAATCGCGCCTTTAAATTCGTTAAAAAGCTTGGTCTGATCGAACCACGCCTTGCCGACGTTGCCCTTTAGGTGCGGATACTTGCGAAGCTGCGGATAGCCGTGCGCAGGAAGCATCTCGGAGTGGGTGTAGATATTGATGCCCTTGCCCTCGGTCGCTTTTAGCAGCGCCTCAAGAGCGTGCAGATTGTGTCCGCTGACCAAAATCGCCTTGCCCTCGACCTTGTTTTGGCTAACCTTAACCGGGGTCGGTACGCCGAATTTTGCGGTATGCGCCTCGCTTAAGATATCCATCATCTGCACGCCCGCGCTTCCGACGGCCATCAGCTGCGCGATATGCTCGTCGAAGTTAAAATTTGAGTTCGTCAGCGTAAAATACAGCGTATCACCCATAACGGTATCGACCGCGCTAGTATCGGCGCCGAGCTCACGGGCGTGGTGGCGGTAGGCGCTAAGGCCCTTAAGTCCGAAAACCATAGTGTCTTGAAGCAGGCTTAATGTGGAATTTTTGCCACAGGTACCGCGGTCTTGGCCTTTGGCGCCGCAGCCCTCGGGCGCGCTCATTTGGCACTGATGACAGAACATCTCTAGATTGTCGCTCATAGAAATCCTTTATAAAAAATTTAGTTGGTAATTTTAAGATTTTATTTAGGCAAAAAAATTGATTATAATCAATAAATGGCTAAATTTTATCAAATTTATTTACAAAATGAGAATTTTAAATTTTATAATAAGGTATTCTAGATTGCTTAGAAAGCATAACGAGAAATTAGAATATTAAAAAATTTCTGAAACAAATTTTTATAAAACCAAGAAAACTTAAAGCTCTTTAAATATCGATAAAACCAGGGGTCTAAAGGAGTTTTTGAGTATATATGGCTCCGGATGCTGGATTCGAACCAGCGACCAAGCGGTTAACAGCCGCCTACTCTACCGCTGAGCTAATCCGGAACGCGTAGAATGGATGGTGCGGATGAAAGGACTTGAACCTTCATGCCGTGAGGCGCCAGATCCTAAGTCTGGTGTGTCTGCCAATTTCACCACATCCGCAAAAAAGAAAGCGCATATTAGCCAAAAAGCTCTTAATATGAGCTTAATATGGTACGCCCAAGAGGATTCGAACCTCTGGCCTACGGCTTAGAAGGCCGTTGCTCTATCCAACTGAGCTATGAGCGCAAAATATCAAATCAGTGGTACGCTCGAAAGGAGTCGAACCTTCAACCTACAGATCCGAAGTCTGTTGCTCTATCCAATTGAGCTACGAGCGCATAAAGTGGGGTGAGTTGTGGGAATCGAACCCACGACCCTCAGGACCACAATCTGATGCTCTAACCTACTGAGCTAAACTCACCACAATGGTCGGAGCGAAAGGATTCGAACCTTCGACCCTCTGGTCCCAAACCAGATGCGCTACCAGCCTGCGCTACGCTCCGTAGATTTTCGTGGATTGAATAAAAAGTGTATTATATATATTTTTTCTTAAATTCCGCTTTTTGCGGCTTTAAATTTAATGAAATTTAGCAAGTCTCATCTGTTTTTCTAAATTTTTCAATAAAATTCGCATCAGCGTTAGCCCCTTCGTGCGGTGCGAAATTTTAAATTTCACCGCAGCGGGCAGCTCCCCGATCGTGCGGTCAAATCCGCGCGGAATAAACATAAAATCGTATCCGAATCCGTTTTGTCCGCGTTGCTGCGTTATCGCCGTGCCGTGCATAAAGCCATGCGTACAAAATTCGCCCAGATCGCATTTTAGCGCGATCGCTGCCGTGTAATGCGCGGGGCTCTCCTTTAGCCCCAGGGCGCGCAGGCTAGCGACTAATTTCTCGCGGTTGCTCGCATCCGTCGCGTCCGCTCCGCTAAAGCGCGCCGAAAATATCCCAGGAGCCCCGCCCAGCGCGTCCACGCAGATACCACTATCATCGCTTAGCACAAAAAATTCGCTCTGTAAATTTTTACTTTTTAGCACCTCATACACTGCGCGAACTTTAATAAGCGCGTTTTGTTTGAAGCTCGTGCCGCATTCGTCGATCTCAAAAGGCTGAAGTACCTCGCTGAGCGCGCACACGTCGTATCCCGTGAAAAATTCTTTTATCTCTTTTACCTTATTTTTATTGCTCGTCGCAAGTAAAATTTTCATCCTCGCTCCTTAAATTTAAGCCGCCATTTTACCCAAAATCAAAGAATTCGTTACGATTTTTGGCTATAATCGGCGCAAATTTCATATTATTTGAGGTCTAAGATTATGCTAAAAAGCGTCCTTCCGCTTAGTTTTATCATCGCTACGAGGTTTTTTGGATTATTTATTTTGCTGCCCGTGCTTAGCCTGTATTCATTGAGCTTACACGGCGCAAACGAAAGTCTAGTGGGGCTACTTTTTGGAATTTATGCGATTATGCAAGTGATTTTGCAAACGCCATTTGGAGTGCTAAGCGATAAGATTGGGCGAAAGAAAACCCTTGCGATAGGGCTGGCGCTTTTTATCGTGGGCGCTTGCGTTTGCGCGGCGAGCGAGAGCATTTATACGATGATTTTTGGGCGCTTTTTGCAAGGCTGCGGTGCCGTAGGAGCCGTAGCCACCGCACTAATTAGTGATTTTACGCGAGAGGAAGAGCGCGGCAAGGCGATGGCGGTAATGGGCGCGATGATAGGCGTGAGCTTTGGCGTAGCAATGATTTTAAGTCCGCTTTTAAGCGCTAAATTTGGACTTGCCAGCCTATTTCATTTAAGTTCAGCGCTTACGCTTTTATGCTTGGTGCTGCTTTTTTTCGTAGTACCTACCGAACCGCATATCCGCTCCCTGCGCCAAAAGGTTCCGCTCGGCTCACTTTTGAGCGATAAAAATTTAATGCTTATGAATTTAACGAATTTTTTTCAAAAAGCTTTCATGACGGCAGCGTTTTTTCTAATTCCAATTTTGCTCGTGCAAAAATTCGGACTTTCCAAAAGTGATTTGACCAAAATTTATGCTCTAGGCGCGATATTCGGCTTTACTGCGATGGGTGCGAGCGGCGCTTTAGGCGAAAAGCGCGCACTAGCTAAGCAAATTCTACTTATCGGCATTTGCTTTTTTATCGCTTCGTATTTGATTTTTGCGTTTGCTAGCGGGGCGAGCGCTTTCGTGGTGGGCGTGATGCTCTTTTTCGTGGGATTTAACGCGCATGAGCCCATTATGCAAAGCCTTGCGTCCAAATTTGCCAAAGTCGCTCAAAAAGGCGCCGCACTTGGGATTTTTAATTCGTTCGGATTTTTTGGCAGTTTTTTGGGCGGGCTATGTGGCGGTGCACTTTTTGGCAAAATCGGCATCGAAGCGCTAGGCATTGGTGTCGCGGTTTTGGGTGTGATCTGGCTTGTGCTACTTTCTAGGCTGAGCGATCCAAAACTTTTTAAGAATTTATACTTTCCTAAAGGTGGCGATTTTTCCGCACTGCAGGGTGTCAAGGGCATTATTGAAATTTACGAGACCGATGGCGAACTCGTTGTGAAATTTAACTCAAAACTGATAAATGAAGATCAAATTTATAAAATCGTAGGAGGCAAATGATGGAATTTGAAAAATTTGAAAGTGCGATGGGGCGCTTCGCAAGCACGGTGCAAAAGTCTTCGCGCATCGAAAAAGTTGCGATCACGCAGGCGCTGGGGCGTATTTTAGCTACCGACGTCGCGGCGCCTTTTAGCACTCCGCGCCGCCCGACCGCCGCGATGGACGGCTACGCGCTAAAGGGCGCGGATCTGAGCGAGGGGGCGAAATTTAAGATCGTCGGCACGACGCCTGCAGGCAAGATGCCTAGCGCTGCGGCAAAGGCGGGTGAGTGCGTCAAAACCTTCACCGGCGGGCTCATGTGCGAGGGCAGCGACACGCTTCTGCCGATCGAAAACGTGCAGGTGCAAGGCAGCGAAATCGTCGTCACTAAGCCCGTTCCTGCAGGCTTTGCCGTGCGCGCGGCGGGCGAGAGCTACCGCGAGGGCGAGCTTTTACTTCGTAGCGGCACGAAGCTCGGCTTTTCGCAGATCGCGCTGCTAGCCGAGCTTGGTCTATTTCACATAAGCGTATTCGTCCGCCCAAAAGTAGCAATCCTAGCCACCGGTAGCGAGATAAAAGACCTCGGCGAGAGGCTCGAAAACGACGCTCAAATTTACAGCTCCAACCACATCGCGCTTGCAAATTTAGTAACGCAGCTAGGCTACGAAGCGATGATAATGCCGATCGCGCGCGACGACGAAAAAGAGCTAGAAGGCGCTATCCTATCGGCTTTACAGAGCGCCGACATACTTCTAACCAGCGGCGGAGTGAGCGTCGGAGACTACGACTTCGTGCAAAGCACGCTGCAATCAAAATTTGAGCTCATCGTAAAGGGTGCGGCGATCAAACCGGGCCGCCACGTGCGCGTAGCCAAAACCGGCGAAAAATATATCTTCGCATTCCCGGGCTTCCCGCTCTCGGCGCTCATTACGTGCATTTTATTTTTGCGCGTATTTTTACAAAGATCTTTCGGCGTGCACGAAAGCACGGAATTTAGCGCAATCTTGGATCACGACTACGTAAAAAAGACGCCGTGGCTGGAGTTTATACCCGCCGTCTTGCAAAACAGAGACGGACGGCTTTTTGTTAGCCTACAAAGCAAAAGGCAGGGCTCCAGCGCGATTTTGAACAATTTAGACGACGATAGCGTCCTGCTCGTCGCGCCGCTAGAGGTCAAAGAGCTCAAAAAAGGCGAACTCGTGCGCGTAATCTCGGTACCTAAAATTTAGCGCGCAGCGGTTCAGAGGCGATTGCGGCGGCAGATGGAATTTTAACTGCCGCGAGGGCTAAAATTTTGCCGCTGCGAGGCGTTAAATTTGGCTACGAAAGCTCTATTTTGTGGTTTGAAAAGTTGAAATTTAGACCCAAATCGCGCGCCGAGGCGGGCTCATTAGAATTTTTACCGCACGCCGCTATAAAGCTAGCGCGCTAATCTTTGCCGCCGTACAATTTCAGCCCCAAGCTGCTTTGCGGGCGGAATTCGGGTATTTGCGGGAGATAAAGCAAAAATGAAAGATAAATTATATGGTGCTCCAGTGGGCGTTTTCGGCGAATACAAAGCGGGTGTAAAATGAGCCAAACCCACCCTTTTAAGCCGATTTTCGATGAGAATTCTAAAATTTTAATCCTCGGCTCCTTCCCCTCCGTCGTTTCTCGTAATTTTGGCTTTTATTACGCAAATCCGCAAAATCGCTTCTGGCGCGTGCTGGCCGGGATTTTAAACGCGCCGCCGCCTGCGAGCACGGACGAAAAGATAAAATTCCTGCTCACCCGCGGCATCGCCATCTACGACGCTGCGATCTGCTGCGAGATAAAGGGTTCGAGCGACGCCAAAATGACCGCCGTCGTGCCTGCAAATTTAGAACCGATCTTTAGCGGCGCACGCATCGTGCAAGTTTACGCAAACGGCGGCAAGGCGCACGAAATCTGCGAAAAATATCTAAAAACTCAAATTTTAAACGCAACGGGCAAAGAGCCCGTCAAGCTGCCGTCCACGAGCCCTGCGAATGCAAATTTTGGTTTTGAAAGGCTGGTGCGCGAGTGGACGATCGTCGCGGACGTGTTAAAAATGACTTAAATTTGGCAAATTTATTAAGTTTGTATATTACCTAAAAGAAATGTATAATTAAAATGGTGCTAAAATTTTAGGTATAACCATTATCACAAGGAAAATAAATGTCAAAAATCAGTAATTCTTTAAATAGTTTTGAGCAGTTAAAAGAAGCGGTTAATACATTAGATATTAAATCTATACCAGAAAACGAAACACAGGAATTCGCCAGAAATAAAGAAGCGTTAATTTATATAGAAAGCTATGTAAATTTATTGGATGAAAATCTACTGCCGAATTCTTTTTTCGGAGAATTTCAAAACTGCTTTGTCAATTGGAATAGAAGCACGAGGCATTTGACTACCATTGTAGACAATGCCTTAATAATATTAGCTAAATATTCAACCATATATATTCCAAAAGATCAAGCAGAATCAACCATTATGGGGATGATTGCGGGATACAATGATGCCATAAAGACATCATTGGATGATTTAAAATTAGATGAGATAAAAAATAAAATAGCAGATGTTGAGAATTCTATACAAAAATTCAGTATTGCCAATGACGAATTTGCACAAAAATATGGTGAAATTTGCGGATACTGTAATGAGATAGAAAATTTTAGAACTCATTTGGTGGTTAGACAAGAAAATAAAGATATATCTATACAGCAAGAAATAGAAAATGCAAGAAATAAAATAACCCAGGATATGGAAGCAACTAAAGAAAAAATTATCGAAAATTCGCAAAAATTAGAAGAAATAGGAAAATTTCATATAAGGATTTTCGGCGAACTAAATGATAATGTTCGCAGTGGAGGCTTAGAACAAAAACTTGACAATATGTTTGAAAATTTAGATGAATATGAAAATACCATGAAACAACGCTTCGATGAATACGATAAAATCATTAAAGATTTAAATGAAAAAGCTACAAATGCAAGCTTGTCATCGTCATATAAACAACAAGGAGATGCAATTAGAAAAACTGTTAGAAGGTGGGATATTGGGTTTATTTTAAGCATAATTGCGATAGCCGCTGTTGCCGCATGGACTTTTATTGGAGTAAATGAAATTTTAAATAAGGATATTAGCGCAGTAATTACAGAAATATCCCAAATAAAAGGCGGAGTAAATAAAACTTATAATGTATCCATAATACCTAGTGATAAAATTTACATTATGATTTTTGGATTTTTTTCAAAAATAACCATGGCTTTACCTTTTATCTGGCTTGCCATCTTTTGCTCAAATAGACGCAAAGAAGCCATGAGGCTAGAGCAAGAATATGCTCATAAGGTTGCAGTTGCGAGTTCCTATGCTAGCTATAAAGAGCAAATATCTAATCTAAATGAAACTAATCCAGAATTACTAAAGGAATTAATGGCTTCTACAATCAATATTATTTCCAAAAACCCAAGTGATTTTTTAGATAAATCAAAAAGCTCTGATAAATTGATAGACTGTGATGGAATTATAACCAAAATGAAGCAACTACCAGAATGGTTGATTGATTTGATAAAGCAAAAGAATAAAAATTAATTCAAAATAGCTTTAATTGGCAGTATTTATAAAATATAAAGGCTAAAGTTGTGAAATTTTTAAATACAAGCGCATTAAAACTTCTGTTTCCGTTTTTGGCGCTAGGCGCGCAAGCTCTGGAGCCAAAAATCGTAATGCAGCCCGAGCCGGTCCTGAAAAACGGTCTGTATTTCGTAGCGGATAAGCCCTATAGCGGGGCGCTCAAGGTGCTGCACTACAGCGTCGAGGATCTCTACGACGTAAATTTTATGGGCGTCGTCTATCCCAGAGCAAAGCCGCTGCCGCCCACGCTAATCCGAGAGATCGACGTAAAGGACGGCACTGCGGTGCTTCAGCGCGATTACTTTGACGGCAGAGATAAGCCCTCAAACGAATATCCGCTAAAAAACGGTCTGTACGACGGCGTCGCAAAGAGCTACTACGCAGACGGCGGCGAGCTGAAGTCGCAGAGCGAATACAAAGCCGGCAAGCGCGAGGGCTTTTACAAGCTGTATTATCAAGGAAACGGCAAGCTAAAGCAGCAGGGCGCGTATAAAGCGGATAGGCGCGAGGGCGTTTTCACCGACTACTACGAAAGCGGCGAAGTAAGCGCGCGCCATACGTATAAGGGCGGACTGCGAAACGGCAAGGACGTGGATTATTACAAAAGCGGCAAAGTGCGCGGCATGCGGAGCTACAAAGAGGGTAAGCGGCAAGGCGTAGAGAAATGGTATCACGCAAACGGCGCGCTAAGAGAGGCCGGCGCATACAAGGATGACCGTAAACAGGGCGTTTGGAGGTTGTTTTACGAGGACGGTAAGACACGCGTAGCAGAAAATTTTAAAGACGGCGAGCGCGACGGCGCCGTGCGTGAATATTATCCAAGCGACGCGTTGCAGGGCGAATACGAGTTTGAGCGCGACAGACAAACGGGCACGAGTAAGCAATACTACGCAGACGGCGCTCTTGCGGCGAAGGTGATGTTCAGAGACGGGCGCAAACACGGGCTTTATGAAACTTACCACGAAAACGGCGCGCTCAAGGCTAGAGTGACGTTCAAAGATGGCCTGGAGACGGGCACGGCGAAGCACTACTACGCAGACGGCAAGCTCGAAGCCGAGGGCGAGTTTGAGCGCGGTAGGCTCGTGCGCGCCAAAAAATACGACGAAAGCGGCAAGCTAATCAGCGACAAATCCGATAAAAACGGGCTAACGAGGGAGTAAAGCGGGCTAAATTTTAAAATTTTAAGCGGGTTTGAGGCTTTGAGTGGGCTTAAAATTTAAAATAGGGTTTGAATTTTAAGCAGACGCGGCTTTACGTTTTGCGGGCGCAATATTTTTGAGCGGAACGGTTTCGTGCCTTGAGCGAGGGCGGCTTTTAATTTTATTAGGCGCAGCTCTACACTTTAAATAGACGCGGCTTCGCGTTTCGATTGATCTCAGCTTTGCGTCTCGTACAAATTTTGATTGATCGCGGCTATATGCTTTAAATAGGCGCGACTTACGTTTCGAGCGGATGCGGTTTTTGTATTTTTGTGGTGCGGCTTTGAATTTTATTGAGTATAACTTTGGATTTAAGCGAACGTGGTTCGCACTTTTAGTATAGTTTGCATGCCGTGCGACGAGTGCCGCCTTAACGGGGTAAATTTTGTGCTTGCGAAGTAGCGTGTTGTGTTAAATGAGTAAAATTCTACGTCTAGCGGCTTTATACGACGCGCGAATACGACTGCTGCCTTTGATGAAGTCTCGTGCAGCGTAGCTCGTCGCGCGATTTGCGCTGATGCAGTAAAATTCCGTGCGGTATTTTGGCACACATAGCGCGCAGGTATCGCCTGACGCGTATAGCTTAGCTTTTCGATGCGGTTTGTTTTTCCCGCGTAACGAGCAACTTTGGCGCGGTGTAAATTTTTAAAATTTAAAGCGAAATTTTAAACCGAAACGACGCTAAAATTTTAACCGCCGAAAGGGTAAATTTGGTGATCAAATTTCGCTAAATTTAACCCGCGATCCGCAAGCCGTGCTATTCGGGCGTAAATTTTAAACCCGCCGCACCCCGCCTTTGGCGCAGTAAATTTCACCCAAGCGGACAGAGAAATTTTAAAATTCTTATTACCCTGGCTTAATCGCGACTTCAAAACGCAGTATCTGCTGCACGCGCCCGCTTGCCGGTCGCACACTGCTCGCCGCGTCGCACGAGAACCGACCGCTGCCAAAAGCTCTCAGTGCGCGCCGTTTTACGCCGCATATCTATCTGCCGCGCGCTAGTCGCCGCATAAGAAAGAGGGGGTAAAATTTAAAATTCTATCGCCGCGTCGCACGCTGTTTATCACCGCGCATCTAGTCGACGTGTGCTGCCGCACAAGCGAGGAAAATAAATTCCATCGCCGCATCCGCTCTGTGCTGCGCCGCAGTCCCCTCTGCTGAGCCGAGAGCTGCTTTAAATTTTGTAAATTCAGCCGCAAATCCGCGCCCTAAATGTAAAATTTCAATCAATCAAAGATCGCGCAAAGTATCCCTGGCACGAGAAAGCCGAAAAATAATCTCCGTTTTAACTTAAAATATCGAGGTTCGTAGTAGAATTCGCTCAAATTTTACCGCGAAAGGAGCTAAAATGACTGCGGGCATTATTATCGGCACGGTAGTGCTGTTTATCGTGGGCTGGGCGATAGTGCGGGGCAAGTACGCGCCGCTCGTGCTTTTTCTTTCGGGCGTTTTTATGTTGATCTGCTCGGTCGCGCTAGGCACGGGGAATTTTATGCCCAAACAGGCCGTAGCGACGGGTAACGCCTACCTAAACATCATCGAGTTTATCCGATATATGTTCTCAAACAGATTTGCAAGCTTAGGCCTTATCATCATGTTTATGGTCGGCTTTGCGAGCTATATGACGCATATCGGCGCGAATCACGCTTTCGTCTCTATCGCTACGAAGCGCTTTGCTAGGATCAAAAACCCATACGTCATGGTTTTCGTCGCATTTGCGATGGCTAAGCTCATCAGCATGGTTATCACGAGCGCGGTGGGGGCTTGGCGTACTATGTCTTGCGCTGCTAGGACCCGTACTCATCTCGCTTGGACTAAACAAGCTCACCGTAGGTTCGATCTGCGCGATGTCGTGAGCCGCCTCAATGGTACTCATAGGCGCATCGACCGCCGCCGCGGCGAAGGCCACGCAACTTAGCATTTTAGATTACGTTTTCATCTATAAAATTCCGGCCGCGCTTCCGACCTCGATCGTGATGGGTATCGCGCTCGTTTTTTGGAACAGATATCTGGATAAAAAAGAGGGCTGGGTGTGCAGCGAGCACGTGGGCGAAGTGATGGAATTTGACGGCGCCGTGCAAAATCCCGAGGCTGCCGCGCCTAAAATTTACGCGATACTGCCGTTTTTACCGATGATTTTGGTGGTCGTATTTTCGCAGTACTGCATCGCTTCTATCAAGCTTGACATCTCAGCGATCATCATCCTTTCGATCGTCATCGCGATGCTTTTTGAAGCGGTCAGGCATGGGTTTAAATTTGACCCGATTGCCGAGGGGGTCAAGGTATTTTTCCAAGCGATGGGCAAGAGCCTAAGCGGCGTCGTGATCCTTATCATCGCAGCGGGCGTATTTGCAGAAGGCTTTAAGGCGCTAGGCATGCTCGATAGTATCGTAGGGCTCGCAAATTCACTTGGCTTTGGCGGATTTGGCATGTCGGTGCTTTTCGTCGTCATCACGACGCTTGTTACGATCATCTCTGGCTCAAACGGCGCGAGCTTCTACCCGCTCATCGAGATGGTGCCGCATATCGCAGCCAAACTAAACGTGAACTCCGTGATGCTCGTACTACCGATGCATCAGGCCTCGACTATCGCTCGCCCTCTCTCGCCCGTCGCAGGCGTGGTCGTCGCGATAGCCGGTATGCTAAAGTGCAGTCCGCTCGATATCGTCAAACGCTGCAGCGTGCCGGCGGTCTTGGGCCTCGTTAGCCACCATATTTTCGTATTTTTACTCTCGTTGTGAGGCGTAAAATGGAGCTTCCTAGATGGACGTTTGAGGACGCGTACGGCGACTTTGACGATGCGAGATTTACGGACGCGCTGTCAAATTTGGACGAAATTTTAGGCGAGATAGAGGAGCTGCTAGGTGCGGGCGGCGGACTAAATTTACTAATAAACGCATACGAGCGCGGATTTGAGGAAGCAAACTCCTTGCTCGCGTTTTGCCGCTGCAAATCAAGCGGCGACACCAAAGACGAACGAGTAGGCGCGGCCGAGGCGAAAATCAGGGAGAAATTTTTGCGTCTTGAGCGGACGAAAGAGATCATTTTTGAAAAGATAGACGCGCTAGATCCCTCTGACACCGCGCGCCAAACGCAGGAGTTTGCGCGGATAAAATTTCTTTACGACGAGCGCAAAAGTAGCTGGCGGGCAAAATTTGACGCAAAAGAGCGTAAAATTTACGAAGACGCGGCGGCTAGCAGTTTCGCTCCGCTTTACGGCGTATTTAGACATCTAAACAACCTCATCGCCGTGCAGGCTACTGATAAAAACGGCGTAAAAAGCATCTACAATCTCTCAAAATGCGCGGGCGTTTTAAAGGGCTCGCCTGATGCGACGCTGCGAAAGAGCGTGTTTGACGGGCTGGCGGAGCATTACGATAAGCACGCGAGCCTGTACGCGGATGTTTTAAATTTGCTTCAGGGCTTTAGGCTGGGCGAATTTAGGGCAGCAGAGACGGATATCCTCACGCCTAGCCTGCAGCAAAACAAGATCAGCGAGCAGGCCGTAACGGCGATGTTTGCGGCGCTAGATCGCAGATCGGACAAGATCAGAGAGTGCGTGAGCCTGCGCGCGAAGTACTTCCCACAGGGTAAAATTTACGCCTGCGATCTGCTCGCGCCGTCTCCTTTCGCTAGCACGGAGGAGATCCCCTACGAGCGGGCGATAGAGACGATCTGCGAGGCTCTGGGTGAGGTTAGCGAGGAAATTCCCGAATTTATTAAAATGATGCTGGATAAAAACTGGATCGAGGCGCAGGTGCGCGGAAACAAAGCAGGCGGCGCATTTTATACGAGGTTTGATAAATTTCGTCAGCCGCGGGTGTTTTCTAGCTACATGGGCACGCAGGCGCATATGATCCAGCAGGCGCACGAGCTCGGACACGCGTGGCACTACTGGATCATGCGCGATCTGCCCGCGCTGCACACGCAGTTTCCTATGACGCTAGCCGAGGCTGCTAGCACCTTTAATGAAGCCGTGTTGCGAAACTATCTGCGAAAAAATAGCGCGGATAAAAATTTGACCTTTGACATCTTGTGGCAGGAGCTAAAATCGGCGGCAAATTTCATGCTACACATCGGCGTGCGGTTTGATTTTGAGATCGCTTTTTTAAAGGCTAGGCAAAAGGGCGCGGTCGGCGTGGCGCAGATAGAAGAGCTCATGCAAAAGGCGTGGCGAGGACGCTACGGCGATACGACGCAGGATGCGGAGGGCTTTTTGCCGTACTTTAAGCTACATTTTTACAAGACCGATCAATACATCTACAACTACCCCTACACCGTCGGCTACCTGCTTTCGCAGTTTTTGCTGGACGAGTTTAGGCGCTCGGGCGATAAATTTATCAGCGCGTACAAGGCGTTTTTGCGCGAATGCGGCGTGATGAGCGTCGAAGCTTTGCTGCAAAAGCACTTCGGCAAGGACGCGCGAACGCTGGAGTTTTGGCTTGAGTGCGTCGATAATGCGCTAATTTACGCAGACGAGTTTAAGCGGCTCGAGGAGCGGATAAAATTTGATAAATCAAAGGACCGAGCGGAGTAAAACGGGCGCAAAACTTAGCAAAGAGTGCGGGCACAAGGCGCGAGAGAGGTGAGCAAGGGTGGATGAAGCTAGACGGTCGAAATTTTAAAATTTACCGCCCGCTTTGCTAAACGGATCTTACCGAGCGCGCGAAAAATTTAAATTTTATCGGTACTAGGAAGCGCCGAAGCGATCCTTGAGATAGATTGGGGAAAATTTCAAATCATACGCCGTGCTCGCGACGCTATGTCGCTTAGCAATGCGAGCGAGTTTAAACACCAAGCGATGCAATAGAGTGCCAATGCGAAAGACACGGCACGGGCTGCGCGGCGATACGACGCAAACGCAGGAAGTAGATCGGTTGTTTCTGCTACAGAGGCAAAGAGCGAGCCGCCTATCGCAATCTTAAAATTTTACGAACCGCTTATTTGTAACTTTAAAATTTTACGAAATATCCGCTCATAAGCGTTAAAATTTCGATGCGCGCGCGACAACGTTAAAATTTTAGCCGGCATGGCTGCTAAGCGAAATTTCATGTAAGCATCCGTGTGACGCTGTATTTGCAGAGTAAAACGCATACGATAAAATTTTAGCGTGTTTGAAAAGACAGAGTTGTCAGACGGTAGTGCGGCGAAATGAAATTTAGTACGCAAGAACGGCAAACGTGGGTCTAAGCGAGATGAGCTTCAAATTAAAATCTGCAAAATTTTAATTTGAAGGCATTAAATGGATTAAAGACCAAAATCCACGTAAATTTTATACGGCGAGATAGCAAGCCCAGGGTCTCGCGATGCCGCAGTATTTGTGTCGTAGAATATAGACGTCAAGAAGCGAAAGGTGCTTGAAATTTAGCGCGCGGCGGTCATAGAGAGGCGAGAATTCGCGGTGCTTAAAGCTGTGTAACGAAAACTCAAATCTAGCCGCAGTAGCCGCAATCGCAGCGCGAAGATGCGGCGGGATGAAGCTCGCTGATGTAGAGCTTCACGGAGCTAAGCCCTTGCTTTTTCGCCCAGGAATAGGCGTCGCTTGCAAAGCCGAAGTCCGCAAAACGCAAGAAACTCTCCACGTAGGATTTGCGCGCATTTTGATAATCTATGTAGTAGGCGTGCTCCCAAAGATCGCAGGCTAAAAGCGGAATTTTGCCGCGTGCGATCGGCGTGTCCGCGTTTTGCGTCGTGATGATTTCTAAATTTGCGCCACGCTCATCGCATACGAGCCAGCACCAGCCGCTGCCAAAAAGCCCCATCGCGCGCTTTAAAAACTCGCTTTTAAAATTTTCTATCCCGCCGAAAGCCTGAGCTAAAGCGTCCGTTAGCTCGCCGCTAGGCTTGCTGGGCTGCGCGATACAATCGAAGTAAAAATCGTGGTTGTAAATTTCAGAGGCGTTGTTAAAAATACGGCTAAAGCCTAGGCAAATTTGATAAAGCTTTGAAATTTGCGAAAACTCGCACTCCTCGCCGCGCGCCTCCCTGAAAGACTGCGTGATGATCGTAAAAAGATCCGCGTTTTGTATCGGCGTGTCCGCTATGTCTCGATTTAGGGTGGAGACGTAGTCCTCGCAAAGCCCGCCGTGATGGAATTTTAAGCTTTGTAAGCTCACGATTTTATTTGCGCGCGGATCGAAAGGTAGCGCCCTGGATCTAAACACTAATAATCCTCGCTGTCCAAATCGCTATAATCGTTGAAACCGTCGTCGTCTTCGTAGCTGTAATCATCCTCGTCGTAGTTGTAGTTGTAACTCTCATCGCCTCCGATTAGATCATCGTCCTCGTATTCGTCCTCATCGAACTCTTCGTCTTCGAAATCATCGAAATCAGCCATTTTGCTCTCCTTTATCGTTGGAATTTACTTTTGATTTTACGCATTCGCTTGCTATTTCCGGGATATTTTCGATATAAACGCTCTGCGATGGGAAGGCAAACGATAGTCCGTTTTGCTCCACGATCTCCATTATTTTAAATAAAACATCCTCTTTGGTTTGGATGAAATTTGCCCATATTACGGTTTTTGTGAAGCAGTAAACTAAAATATTAATGGACGAATCGCCAAAGCTATCTAACGCCACGAACATGGTGCTTTTATAGCCCGCTAAATCGTCGATAGAGACCATATTTTGTCTATAGCGCATACGAAAATCTTTAGAATTTAGCGCCGTATCGGCAGATTGAGCGATGCCCGGGTGAGATTTTAACATCTCTTTGATGTCGTTTACGCACTTTCGCAGTTGAGCCGTGCTCGCGCCGTATTCGACGCCCACGGTAAGCTTTAAATTCCGTCCTACCTTCCTGCGGCTCCAGTTTTTGATATTTTGCGCCATTATGTTGGAATTCGGCACAAAAACAAGAGCGTTGTCAAAGGTTCTGATCGTCGTCTTTCTAAAGCCCGTTTCTACGACGTTTCCTTCTATGTCTCCTAATACGACCCAATCTCCTTGCGAGAACGAGTTATCAAATAATAGCATCACGGATGAGAAGAAATTTGCGATGATGTCTTTGGTCGCAAACGCGATCGCAAGTCCGCCGATTCCAAGAGATGCCATAAGCGCCGAGATGTCAAAGCCCAGACGCTTTAGCACCAAAAGTGCGGCGATGATGATTACGATGACATATAGAATTTTAACGACTAGATTTATGATATCTTTTCTGACGCCTTTTTTCGTGATGTTTCCAAGCACGACAATGCCGTAACCGTCGATAATTTCGATGATGAGCCATGCCCAAAGCACCACGTAAATGATCGAGAATAAATTTGCAAATTTTATCGGCACAGGCGCCGGATAATAAAATATACTAAGACAGATATCGACCGAATAAGCGATCAGTAAAATACCCATCGGACGCTTGATGATGCCTACTACTTGCGTTTTTAGAGTTTCGCTATCCAGCGAAAAGCTTTTATTAAAGAATTTAAATACGAAATAGATGATGTTGGCAAGCAGCCTGCGAAGCGAGTAGAAAAATAGCGTAATCAGTGTGATTAGAATGAGTTTGCCGAAATTTACGTGGCTGAGCTTAAACGGAATTTTATCGTTGATATAATCGATTACCGATTTAAAATTTAAGCTCGTAAAAACCACGCTACTTGCGAGCAGATCGCTATTTCGCGATAGATACGTAAGCACCTCGTCGTAGGTCTGCTTGTCGTTTTTCAAATCGTTGATTTTAGACTCTAGGGCGTCTATCTGCTCTTGACTGCTTAGATTGTTTTTCAAATCATTAAGTTTGCTAAAATCCCTAGTTTGGATATTTAGTAGCGTGCTACTTAGCTCGCTTTCAAGCGCGCTTCTGCTTGCGCCGTTTACAAACATATCCTCAATTTTCATAAGCGAGGTATAAAAGATCTCTGCCATCTCCATCTTTTCTAAATCCGCGCTTGCATTTACGTATTCGGGAGAGCTCTGCTTTTTGGCGTATTTTTTTAGTGTAGTTTGGATGTTCTTTTTATTTTGCGCATACGACATTATGCTTTCGATATCCATATCCTGCTGCGTAATCGCGAAAGGTAGGCGATCAAAGAGCTTGGCTTTATTGCGATCGATGGCGTCCAGCTCGTTTTTGCTCGCGTTGGCATCGCCGCCGTTAAGCAGGGAGCTACGCTGCAAATTTAGCTTTTTAATCTCTTTGATTACAGAGATAAGCGTCTCGCCGTTAGGAGCTTTTTTCTGCGAAGTCTCCGTTTTGGCGACCTTTTCTGCGATCATATTTATTACTTCAGTTTTATTGCCATCCTCCGCACCGAGGGATTTGGATAGAATTTTAGCGACTTCCTTTTTGATCTCGGTTTTGTTGTTTTCTAAAGTAAGATTTGCCTCTGGAGCGGAAGAATTTGTCTCTACAAAGCTTCCCTCGCCGGTCGTATTGAGGTCTGCAAACGCTAAAGCGACGCTAAAAAGACTAATCGTTAAAAAGCTGATTATAGATTTTTTCATAATCCATTCCCTTATTTAATAGCGTAAAATGCGCGCCTTCGTCGTCGTAGTTGAATAGCTCGCCCGTTTCGATGACGTAGTGCCAGCCGTAAATTTTAATCTCGCCGTTTTTGTAGGCGTCTTTGATGCCAGGAAAGCTAAGTAAATTTTGCATGGAATTTATAATATTTAATCTCTCGGTGATCCACTCACGCTTGTCGGTGCCGAGATCTTTGAGCTTTTCGACCTCGTCTTTTACGGGCTGCATTAAATTTAGCCAGCGCCTTACGTTTGGAATTTTTTCGAGTTTTTTAGCGTCGTAAAATAGCGCCGCGCAGCCACCGCAGTTGCTGTGCCCGCAAACGATGATATTTTTGATTTTTAGCGAATATAGTGCGTATTCAATCGCTGAGGTAGTCGCTAAAAATTCCTCGCTAATGCGGTATGGAGGAACGACGTTCGCGATATTTCGTACGACGAAAAGCTCTCCTGGAAGCGTCGAGGTAATTAGGCTCGGCACCACGCGCGAGTCAGAGCAGCCGATAAAAAGCGTGTGGGGCTTTTGATGATTTGCCAGACTTCCAAAAAGCTCGGCATGCTCGGTAAAATTTTCTTCCATAAATTTAATAGCTCCATTTATTAACTGGCTGGGCATACTTTCTCCTTAAAAAAGTCGGGAATTATATATTACTTTCATAAATAGATAGAATTCTGGGAATTTTTAATGATATATTTACCAAATTTTCGCTAAACTCCCCGCTCATAAATCAAAAGAAGGAGAAAAATATGAGTCTATACGACAGACGAAATTACGCGGACGGCTATGAACTATCGGACGCATCACTGGAACAAGGACGAATCTCTCAGACTATCAAACAAACCTACGCGCTTCTAACCGCTTCGATGATAGCTGCAGCGGCAGGGGCTTTTGTGGCGATGAGTTTCGGCGTGAGCTTGGCTATTCATCCATTTTTATATCTAGTGCTTTTAATGGGGCTGATCTTCGGTATGCAAGCAGCTGTAAATCGCGGCGCCAACACGATTGCGCTGGTTTTGCTTTTTGCATTTACCTTTATTACCGGTCTTACTCTAGGTAAATTAATCGCTATTTATATCGCAGCGGGTGCCGGAGACGTAGTAACGCATGCGTTTGTGGCTACAGCGATTACTTTCGGTGCTCTCACCGTTTATGCGATGAATACAAAGACAAATTTCGATTCTTGGGGCAAGCCGCTATTGGTATCGCTTGTGGCTATTATCGTGCTAAGCCTTTTGAACTACTTTTTTTTCAAAAGCACCGTGCTTGATATAGCAATTTCAGCTTTTTCGGCTTTAATCTTTTCGATGTATATCATCTACGATACTAAAAATATTATAAACGGCACCTACACTTCACCGATAATGGCTGCCGTAGATATGTATCTAAACATCTACAACCTCTTCCTTTCGCTGCTAAGAATTTTCGGCGCAAGCAGAGACTAAATTTTACGCACCGCTTCGTGCGGTGCACTCTTAACTTAAAATTTATAAATCTTTTATTATAATCGCAAATTCAATTTTTTCAAAAGGTTTTATAGTGACTACGTTATTTTTAGTTTTACAAGTCGTTTTTGCCGTGATAATTACGATCTCCGTTCTACTGCAAAAGAGCTCTTCTATCGGACTTGGCGCATACAGCGGAAGCAACGAAAGCTTATTTGGTGCGAAGGGTCCGGCTGGATTTTTAGCTAAATTTACCGCCGCAATGGGAATTTTATTCGTGATAAATACACTGGTGCTTGCGTATTTCTATCAGCAAGATGCTAAATCTTCCGTAGTCGATCGCGTAAAGATCGAAGCAAATGCTACTAAATCCGTGCCAAACGCTGTTCCTGGCGTGCCATCCATCCCTGCTTCAGGCGCAAAGCCTAATTTCGCTCCGGCAAGCACCGAATCAAATTCTATAATTAGCGGCGAGATCAATGCGACGGATACGAAAATCGAAGAGCCAGCAGCTCCTGCGACCGATACTGCCGCAGCTAGCGCGCCTGCTCGGTCTCAAGCATCAAGCGCCGTAAGCGATACCAATGCCAGCGCTGTTTCCGCAGATCAAAACACAACCAAATAAACTCTAAATTTTAAAATTTAAAAGCGCAAAATCCGCGCTTTTAAATGCTATTCTTATTTTTTTAACGCTATAATTTCGCAAATTTTATTTAAAGGATTTGAATGCTAGAAGCTATCTACAAAGAGCAAAGAGCAAACGGCGATCGAGCTATCGAGGCTTTGAAAAAGGACTTTACGACGCTACGCACCGGCAAGGTGAGCGTGGCGATCCTAGATCATATTTTAGTAGATTATTACGGCTCGCAAACTCCGCTAAATCAAGTCGCAACCGTCCTTTCGACCGATGCGGTCACGATCTCGATCACGCCGTGGGAAAAGCCGATGCTAAAGGCGATCGAAAGCGCGATTGCAGCGGCGAATATCGGCGTAAACCCTACTAACGACGGCGAGAGCGTAAAACTATTTTTCCCGCCGATGACAGTCGAGCAACGCCAAGAAAACGCAAAAAAGGCCAAAGCGATGGGCGAAAAAGCAAAAATCGGCATTCGCAACGTCCGCAAAGACGCCAACGACGAGATTAAAAAGCTCGAAAAAGACAAAGCTATCTCCGAAGACGACGCTAAAAAGGGCTACGACGAGGTGCAAAAGATCACCGACTCTTACTCCGCCAAGATCGACGACGCAGTCAAGGCTAAAGAAGCCGAGCTTTTGAAGGTCTGAGCTGTGAATATAGAAAAAATCTATCGCGACTGTGGCGCATATCTGCGAGGGCATTTTCTGCTTTCAAGCGGCAACCATTCGGAATTCTATCTGCAAAGCGCCAAAGTACTTGAGGATCCGCAGCTAGCAGGACAGCTAGCAGACGAGCTCGCCGCAATCATCGAAAAAGCGGGCGTGGAGTTTGATAGTGTCTGCTCGCCCGCGCTGGGAGGAATTTTAGCGGGCTACGAGCTAGCTCGCGCGGCAAAAAAGCGCTTCATATTTACCGAGCGTGTAGATCGCGTAATGAGCCTGCGACGCGGCTTTGAAGTGCGCAAGGGCGAGAGATTTATCGTCTGCGAGGACATCGTCACGACGGGCGGCTCGGCGCTTGAGAGCGCCAGGCTCATCGAAAACCTCGGCGGCGAGGTCGTGGGCTTTGCCGCGCTTGCCAATCGCGGATTTTGCAAGGTCGCAAATTTAGCGGGCAGCAGTGCAAAGGCTGGCGCCAAGCTGCCCGCGGATAAGCCGTTTTTTGCGCTAGGCAATTTCGAGTTTGAAATTTACGAGCCCGCGACCTGCCCGCTCTGCGCTGCCGGAAGCAAGGCGATCAAGCCGGGCAGTCGCGGAAACTAGGCGCCGATTGCTACTAACAAACCGCAACGAGATTAAATTTTATCCTCTCGGCTCTAAATTTATCGCGCCAGAATTTTAAAATTTAATCCAAAACGGATCGAAATGGCAAAACAAAAAGCTAAAATTTCACCGATTTTTCTGCGCGTAAAGGCCTTCATCGTCGATCTTTTTATCATCGCGATGCCCCTATTATACGGCGTTACCTATCTCGTCTTGGGCTCGAAAGAGGCTCTGTGGCGCAACCAGACCGCAATCGCACTTATCTGGCTCGCATACGGCGCTATTTGCGCGGCATTTTACGCCCGCAGCGCCCAGACGCCCGGCTACAAGCTCGCGGGGCTTTACCTCATCGACGTTCGCAGCGGACGCAAAGCAAGCTTCTTTAGAGCCTTAGCTCGCTTTGGATGCTTCGTGCTTGCGGGCTTTAGCGTCATCGGGCTTTTGATCTGCTTTTTTCGCAAAGATAGGCTGAACTTACACGACCTGTTAAGCGGGGCTGCGCCCGTCGTGCGAAAGGACGCGCAGTGAGCGGGCAGATTTGCGGCATCGACGAGGCGGGGCGCGGCTGTCTTGCGGGACCGCTTTGCGTCGCGGGCTGCGTGCTGCAGCGCGAGATCGCGGGACTTGCCGATAGCAAAAAGCTAAGCGAGAAGCGCCGTGAGGAGCTCTACGCTCGGATCATCGAAAACTCGCGCTACAAAATCGTCGAAATTTCAAGCGCACAGGTCGATGAGGCGGGCTTGAGCTCGTGTCTAAGATCGGCGCTTGAGCAGATTCTCGCGTATTTTATGGGTTTTAGCGGACAGATCATTTACGACGGCAACGCAACCTTCGGCGTACGCGGGCTTCAGACGCTCGTAAAGGCCGACGCGCAAATCGCCGAAGTAAGCGCAGCGAGCATTCTTGCCAAAGTCACGCGCGACCGCACGATGAACGAGCTCGCACGGCGCTACCCGCAATACGGTTTCGCGCAAAACAAAGGCTATGGTTCGCGCGCACACATCGCGGCGATCGAGCGGTACGGGCTCACGCCTTTTCACCGCGCAAGCTACAAGATCAAATCGCTGCAACCCTCGCTGTTTGATTAACGCGGCAGTAAGTTTGCTTGATCAGCGAGACAAAGTCTGCCGTTCGGTTGATACTCCGTTGGCAAACGACGCCGAAACTCATATTTGAATGCAAAGCACGCCGATTTCAGCCGATACGACAATCGCTAGTTTTGGCAGGCGAATACGCTTTTTGCCTAGCTAGCAAGAAATTTAATAGCCCACAGCCTGCGCTCTCGGCTATAGTCTACTCTTGCGCTGCTTGCAGGAATTTTAACCCGTACTTTTGTATCTCGTAAGAGTCCGTATAAGGTCGGAATTTTATCTAAAACTGCGAGCTCGGCTCGCTAGCTTATCCGCGCAGCACAGTATGCTGAATAAAATTTAAAATTCCGAGCAGCGTAAATTCAGTCCGCGCGCTGCAATGAAGCTTAAATTTCAAAATTCAATATCGACGGTGAGATAGAACATTGCACTTTAAATTTAAAATCCACGTAAAATTTTGAATGAAATTTTGATATAAAAAGGCGGCTAAATTTAATCAAAATTTAGCCGCGAGATGAGGTACTTACTTTCTTTCGTAGAAAATTACTAAAGCGTCTTCTGCCACCCTTTTACCAGTGAACGAACTTGTTTTAATAATATCATCGGCAACATCTTCGGTCACCATAAATTTATCCGACAAACTTATGCTTTTATCGGCATTCACGATAAAATTTAGCTCAATAACAGCTTTTGATGGATACTCTACTTTTTTGCGTCCAAAAACTGCATCATATTGCTCTACTGTTAGCTGCGAGTAATAGACAGCTCTCTTAAGATATTCTATAATATAATCAACGCTATATTCTTTTTGGAATTCCCCTTTTAATTTATCGTCACAATCAACTATCTTATCTTCATCGTCGAATTCTATTTTGCCTTTAGTTTTAAATGTTTCTTGGAATTTTACCTCATTGAGTTTGCAGTGTTCTTTTGCTAGCTTAAGCAGGCCTTGCTCATCATAGACCTTACTTTTGTAATAAATCATAGCATTATTTAAAGATGTATCCAATGCTCTTTGTTTATAAGATTTAAGGCTCTCGGTTTTATCTTGCACTATCTTTGCTTTCATGCGCTCCATATCCAAGTCGCAGACCATCTTAACCGTCTTTAATCCGCCGTTTTCCTCTTTGTTCCAAGTGATATTTTTGCAGATTTTCGAACCCTCAATAGCCGTGCCGATACTCATAGACTTAAAATCGGGCAGAGTATAGTTTTTCACGAGCTCTACTTCGTCCTCGCCACATCCCGCAAAAATAAATGCCGCCAGCGCGACACTTAGCACATATTTCATCTTTAACTCCTTGAGGTGAATTTTCTAGAAAATAATGCTACCCCCCCCCCTGCTTAAAAACGGGTAAATTTAGAGCTTAAATTTTAAAATTTCGCCGCAAAAATTCTCCGCGCCAAAATTCTGCCGCGCATGCGGCGTTTTGCGCCTTTTAGCGAAATAGTCTTGCGGTAAAATTCCAAGATAAACCGTCCGCATCGCATCGCTGAAATTCTCCGCGCAGTTTCGCGCACAAAGGCGGTAAAATTTAGAAATTTTAACCAAACTTTCGCTATCATCACGGCTTAAATTTCACCCAAAGGAAACCGATGTTTGAATGGATCGCCTCACCCGAGGCATGGATCAGCCTGGCGACGCTCACGGGGCTTGAGATCGTGCTTGGCATCGACAATATCATCTTTATCGCGATTTTATGCGGCCGCTTGCCCGAGGCACAGCGCGGGCGCGCCCGCATAATGGGGCTTGCGCTTGCGATGTTCACGCGCATACTGCTGCTTCTTAGCCTAAGCTGGATCATGGGGCTTACCAAGCCGCTATTTAGCGTGCTTGCGCGCGATTTTAGCGGACGCGACCTCGTACTGATCGGTGGCGGACTTTTTCTGCTCGTCAAATCCACGCTCGAGATCCACTCCAGCGCCACGGGCGAGGCACACGAGCATAGCGCTAGCGGCGGCAAGGCGAGCTTTGGCGGCACGCTCGTGCAGATCGCCGTTTTGGACATCATCTTTTCGCTCGACAGCGTCATCACCGCCGTGGGCATGGCACAGCACCTACCTGTGATGATCCTCGCAGTCATCATCGCCGTGGGCGTGATGATGCTCGCTAGCGGCGCGATCGCGCGCTTCGTGGACACAAACCCGACGATCAAAATTTTAGCGCTTGCATTTTTGATTTTGGTGGGCGTCTCGCTGATCGCCGACGGGCTGGGCTTTCACATACCTAAGGGTTACATCTACTTCTCGATGGCGTTTTCGCTGCTGGTGGAGCTCATCAATATCCAGATCCGCAAAAAATCCGCCGCGAAATAGGAGGAGCGGAATTTTGCGAGATCTGAAAGGCGCGCATGGGATTTGCTAAATTTCTTTCGCCGCGACGTATCAAGCTTGCTCGCGGCACGGCCAGGAATTTCAAGCTAGAACTCGCGGCTGCAGATACGGCGAAATTTAGCTTTACACTGGAGCGCTTGTGCTTTACAGGAATTTTGGATTTAAAACGCGACGGACTTTATCTGCCGATACGCGAGGGCGACGAGCTGGCGGTGATATATGAGGCTTCGAGCTCAAATTCCAGCCGCGAAGCTTTGAGAGGCTTAAATTCCGATCGCGAGGCTTTAAGCGGCGAAAATTCCGCAGAGCGCCCTAACTGCGAAATTTCAAGTAGCGGAAATTCCACCACCGCAAATTCAAACCGCGACGCATATAGCGATACGGCGGCAAGTGCGCGCCAAAATTCTACAGCATCTGATTTATCGGACAAAGATCGCAGCGGCATAAACTCCGCCGCATCTCCGCTAGACTTTGTTAATCTAAGCCTAGGCGCACAGCGCTGGAAGGACGCCGGTAGCACGGCACTCGCCGCGATATTCGCAGCCTTCGGCGTAGCGCTAGCTGCGATGAGTATCTACTGCATAATCTTTATCTTTGATGCAAAGGCTCCTGCCGGACTGCTAGCCCTGCTCATCCTCGCGCCTTTTGCGTATTGCAGCTTTAGGTTTATGCGAAGAGACTGGCGCGCCGCAAAGTTCGGGCGCATATTTGCGGCTCTCGCGCACTCCAAAGAGCCCAAGCGAAGCGGCGAAGCGGAGGGCTATGCTAGCGGCGTGCGCGTACTGCAAAGCGACGACGTTTATTATTATGGCTTCGCGCTGGACGGGCTGTATTTATCGGGCGATAGCAAGCGGCGTATTGTCTCTGACGCGCTACGCGTAGATCAAAATTTAGCGGAGCTTGCGGACGGCGAAAATTGTATGAAATTTAAGAATTTAAACGCAGAAGATTCCGCAAATTCTGCGAGCGTTAAGAATTTTGCGAAATCAGCGAATTCCACAAGCTCTGCAAATTCTACTAACGCAGCAAATTCTATAAATTCCGCCCGCTCCGCCGAAGTCGCGGCGCCCGCTAAAGCAAAAGACGCCCCTCAGAGCTTCGAGCTGCAAAACGGCGATATTCTCCGCGCCCGCTACAAAGACTACCGCATAAGCGGGCTTTGGAATCAAAGCCGCGGCATGAAGCTCGGCGATACGCGCAGCGGACTTCGGCGCGTGATAGATTTTATCGCGAGCGTGGCGCTACAAATAGGTCTGCGTCTGGGCGGCACGCTCGTGCTGACGCGGCTCGGCGATCACATCGGCGGCGACTTTGGCAACGCTCTAAGCTTCATCGGATTTTTGCTGCTGCTTAGCCTTATGCTTTGAAAGGCGAATTTCAAGCGACAACCTCGCGGAATTTTGCAACTTCAAGGAATTTCAATTTCGCAATTTCGCAGAATTCCGCAGCGAGCGGATTTGGATTTTAAATTTAGCGGCACGAATTCTAAACCCAAATCTCGCGCGGCGCAAATTTGCGCTATAATCTAGCGAAAAATTGAAATTTAAAGGAAGCCGTTTTGAAAATTTTAATCTCGTTTTTATGCTTATTAAGCTTCGTATTCGCCGAGGCGGCGCTCGCTTTGGCGGGAGGCACAAACAGCGCTCAAAAAGATCAAAGCCTGGAAATTTTAACCGCAAATTTAAGCACGGCGCTTCAGGAGATTGACGAAGCCGGGCATCGCCCCGATGGAATACCCTGCGAGAGCATCGTTAGGTTAAGGGCTGCGTTTATGGAGTTTTTGCAAAGCGCGGGCGAGAGCGCTCCGCAAATTTTAAAATCCTTGAGGTTCGCCCCGAATATGGCGATCTCGCAGGACGGCAAGTTTCGGGCATATTCGGTAGATATCAGCACCGGCGGCACGATGGGCGCGAGCTACGTAGCGTATCAATACGCAAGCGGCGGGCAAAATTTCATTATGGATTTTGCAGACAAAGGTGCGCAGCAGATGCAAGAATGCGTTCTTGGCGGCAGGCGGGATTGCGCCTGCGGCGATTGGGCAGTCGGTACCGCATGGGGCGGCGATCGAGTGATAAAAGTTTTTAAAGTTAAAGAAAATCTATATCTTATTTACGGAGCATCAAAGGGCTCTACTAAGCTCACAAACGACGAATTTTGGGCGGTAGAAGCAAGCGAAGCGGGTATAAACCTAGCGAATATATTCCACTACGTCCGTTCATGCGGCGGAGATTGCGACTGCTCTAAAAGGAGCTCTTTGGTGTCGCCGCCGCACGACTCCGCTCGATTCGGCATAGAATATGATTTTTTCTCATACTCATATTTAGACGGCAGTGACGAGATAAAGAATAAATACGCTAAAAGGACGTTTTTGACCTTTGAAAACGGCATACTGGGCGCTCTTAAGGTAAAATATAGCGATAAATACCCGGACGGCGAGCTTGTCGATGAATATCAATACTTTAAATTTGACGGCGAAAAATTTACGATAGAGAGTAAAATAATTCATTGCGAGCCCGGTAGAATTATAGAGGAGTTAGTCGCGCCCTCTAGCGCGCAGGGGCTTTGATGGGTACCGTGATGCTTGGTGGGTGCGCTAAATTTTAAAGCGCGACAAAATTTCAAATTTCAGGCGCGTATGATTTCGGCTGCGGAATTTTAAAATTCTAAATTTTGAAGCGTATAATTTCAAGATGCGGATTTTAATTTCAGAATTTTAAATTTTACGCTGCAGAATTACTCGGCGTGGATTAAAATTTTAAATTTCAAAACGCGCGGGATTTTATGCGCCTTAAAATTCTAAAGCGCGAAATCAAAAAGCGGGGTTTTAAAATTTCAAATTTTAAGGCGCGCAGAGCTGTAGCATGTGGAGCTGCGGCGCGGCGTGTGAAGTTATAGTGAGCGAGGCTGTGACACACAAAGCTGCGGCGAGCCGCCCGCTAGCTCCAAATTCTTTCGTTTAGTTTTAGGTTTTTTACGATCGCTAAAAAGTGCGAAAGCTCGCGCTTGAGCTGCGCGGCAGGGTCGCGGCGTAGCACGCTTTCGCCGATGTCGGGCTCGAAATTATCGCGCCCCGTATTTACGAAAATGTAAATTTTGCTATCTGCGAAGCTAAGGCTAACGGGCGCGGCTACGGCACCTGCGAAGCGCAAGAGCCTCCGCATAAAGGCGGGCGCTAGAATATGCATCGCGCCCGCCGCGTCCTCGCAATACACGGCGAAGGCGGCGTTAAACTCCGTATCGTCCATATCGATCTTTTTTAGCCCGAGGGTGTTCGGCGCGCCGGCGCAAGCGGGGAAGATCAGGGTTTTGGAGCTTATGCGTTTGTGAAATTCCGCGTAGAAAAAGGTGCCGAGGATTTCGCTTTCCGAAAATCTATTAAATAAACTTACGTCACAAAATGCGAACTTCACGCCGTTATAAACGCCCGAGACCCTGTCGTTGCCGCCTTTGAATTTATCTAGTCGAAAAAAGAGCCCCGAGAGCTTAAGCTTGGCGGGATCGATACTGCCTCCAATATCGTATCGATAGCCGAACGCCTTGAAATAAGGCATTAGATAGTGCTCTTTAAAAGCGCACTGAAATTTTACCGAATAATCTTGTTTAAAGCCTCTAAACAATACGAATAAGCTCGAAGCAGCCAAGATTAAAGTTATAATCGCGAGTAAGATATATTTGGAAATCGTGGGGCGATTTTGTAAATCATCTAGAAATAGGCAAATTATAAAAAGACCCGCGGCTTGGATTATCGTAGCTTTTATAGAGGCCTGATCGCACAAAACGGCTACTATAAGAACAACCGTGAATAATCCGATAAACGGCAACAAATCCGCCATGCCTCCTCCGTCGCGTAGCTTGTATAACAAAAACGCGCCGTAGCCGAGCATGCACGCCGCCGCGAAGATCGTATTTCTTTTCGCCTTATACAAAAGCCCCAGCCTGATCTGCTCCAGCTCGCTCGCGCTCAATCGCCCCTCCTAAAATTTAAATCCGATTATGGCGCTAGCGAGCTTTAAATTCGCTTAGGAACGGCGGCGAAATTTTGAAATTTAGACTTGCGTAAATTTACGGTTAAATTTTAGTGGCGGATCGTCTAAATGGAGCGAAGGCGGAATCTTGGTAGAAATTTAAGCGGCACGAAATTTTAAAATTCCGTGCCGTAAGAGAGATAAAACTTTACAGGCGCGATTTAAATTCGCTATAAAATTTCACTACGCCGAGCCGTAAAATTTCGCGAAATAAACGCCGTAAATTATGCTGCGAAATTTAGGGCGCCCGAGCAACGCCGATAAATTTACGAACGCTCGCGCGGCAAAAAGCGCCGCGCGGACGCCGCTAGCAAAATTTAAATTTTTCTATAAGGCGCCTGTCCGACTTCGTAGAAGTTATTGCCCTCGCTGTCGATCGCTACGATAGCTGGGAAATCCTCGACCGTAAGTCGCGCGACCGCCTCGGGGCCAAGCTCTGGATAGGCTAATACTTCATATTTTTTGATGCTTTGGCTGATTAGCGCGCCCGCGCCGCCGATAGCGACCATATAGACGCAGCCTGATTTTTTCATCGCCTCGACGACGGCATCGCTGCGGTAGCCCTTGCCGATCATGCCGTTTATGCCCACTTCGTTTATCATCGTCGGAGTGTATTTATCCATACGTCCGCTAGTCGTAGGTCCTGCGGCACCGATTGCCTGACCCGGTTTGGCGGGGGTTGGTCCCAGGTAATATATAGTCTCGCCGGCTAAGTTTACGGGTAGCTTCTCGCCGCGAGCGAGAGTTTCGGTTAGAGCCTTGTGCGCGGCATCGCGAGCTGCGATGATGGTGCCGCTAATTAGGACGTTATCGCCCGCCTTTAGGCTTTTTACTACGCTTTTATCAAAAGGTGCGGTAATTCTTTTAACTTCTGACATGATTTCCTCCTTATAGTTCAGCGTCGGCATGGCGAGCCGCGTGGCAGTTGATATTAACGGCGACCGGAAGCCCCGCTATGTGGGTCGGATACCACTCTACATTTACCTTAACGGCGGTGTTTATGCCGCCCAAACCCTGCGGACCGACGCCCGTAGCGCGAGCCATCTCCAGTAGTTCATCCTCTAGCTTGGCGTAGCGCTCGTCGGGATTTCTGCTGTCGATCGAGCGAACTGCGGCTTGTTTGGCTAAAAGCGCCGCCTTATCCATCGTGCCACCGATACCGACGCCTACGACCATAGGAGGGCAAGCGTTAGGACCAGCGTATTTGACCGCCTCTAAAAATACCTTTTTTACCCCCTCGATGCCGTCTGCAGGAACGAGCATTTTTAGTACCGATTTGTTTTCGCTGCCAAAGCCCTTCGGGGCCACTTTGATCTTAAGCTTGTCGCCTGGGACGATGCGGGTATTGATGACCGCGGGGGTATTGTTTGTGGTGTTTTTGCGCTCAAAAAGTGGCTCTGCGACCACGGATTTGCGCAGATAACCGCCTATGTAGCCGTCCGCAACGCCTGCGTTGATAGCATCCTCTAAATATCCGCCCTCGATATGTACGTCCTGACCGAGTTCGACAAAAACCACCGTCATACCGGTATCTTGGCAGATCGGTGCGACCTCTTTCGCCGCTAAATCGGCATTTTGCAAGAGCTTGCCTAAGATATCTTTGCCGATAGGCGAAATTTCATTTTCGCGTGCTTTTTCAAACGCCGCGCGCATATCGGGCGTGACTTGATAACAGGCTTTTTTGCAAAGCTCGCTGACTACTTTGGTAATTTCATCCGCTTGGATCGTTTTCATGATCTCTCCTTATATTGAAATTTTAATGGATTATATTCCGTTAAACTAAAAACTTAGTTTAAAATTTTATATTCATTTAATAAATTTTAACAAAAGGCTAGAAAATAAGCGGTTTTTAATCTTTTTATAATAAAATACAGCTTTTCGAATTATCAAATACTAAAAATTTTGCGAAGAAATTTTAAAATCAAGGAAACCTATGAAAAAGAAAACTCTTGTGCTGCTCGTGGGCGCTTGTGTGCTTATAGGAATGATACTTTCTCTTGGGATTGCGGAGATGGTTCACCTTACGGGCACCGATAAATTCTGCGTATCCTGTCATACGATGCAGCCGATGGCAAACGCATTTCACAACGATGTTCACGGCGGCAATAACCCGCAAGGCTTCAAGGCCGATTGCGTCGCCTGTCATGTCTCTCATGAAAATACCTTTATGTATCTTTGGACCAAGGCTCTAACCTCCGCAAATGATGTCTACAAGACGGTCTTTACCGATGCCGATAAGATCGATTGGCAAGAAAAACGCAAGGAGCGAAATCATTTCGTTTATGAAAGCGGCTGCCTAAGCTGCCATCGAAATTTAAAAGAGCAGAATAATCAAGTAAATAAAGCCTGGCTCGCACATAGGGATTATTTCGCGGGCACTATCGGCAAAACCTGTGTGCAGTGCCACGAAAACGTCGGCCACAAAAATATGGGTATAGAGATCACCAAATATTGGGATAAATACAACCGAGAAAATAACAAAACCAAGTAAAGGAGAAGCAATGCTAAAAAAAGTCGCTATTTTAATAGCCTGTATCGCATCGTTTGCATTCGCAGAAATGCCCGCGCAGCATGCGAATATGTCCGCGTCGGACGCGAACGTAAGCAATTCCGTAAACGTTAGTCTTACGAAGAATTTAAAGGTAAATAGGCAGCTTACGCCGCTAGCTAGACGCTGCGTTGAGTGCCATGCTGAAAAAACTCCGGGCGTCGTTGCGGATTGGAAGATGAGCCGCCACGCTCACGTAGGCGTTAGCTGTACCGACTGCCACTCGCAGCCAGCAGATAGCCCTATGGCAGCTAAAGAGCCGCATCCGAAAGACACAGATAATCATATTTCGGTACTAGTTAGCCCAAAAACCTGTGCTAAATGCCATAGTAACGAGGTTAAAGATTTTGAAAACAGCGGTCACGCAAGAGGCGCTATGCAGATGCAAGCCAACAAAGGAATAGTTGATCTAATGTATCACTATGAAGGACGTGATATCCCTGATCTTAAACATGCACCTGATATTACCGGCTGCTCTCAATGCCACGGTAGCGTCGTTAAAATGGATGAGCATAACAAGCCTACCAAAGAGACCTGGCCTATATATGGCATCGGTACGGTTTATCCGGATGGTGGCGTAGGCGGATGCAAATCGTGCCACTCGGGTCATAAATTTTCGATCGCCGAAGCTCGTAAGCCTGCTGCTTGCGCATCTTGCCACTTAGGACCTGATCATCCGGATATCGAAATTTACAATAACTCAATGCACGGACACGTATTTAACGCTGAAGGCAATGAGTGGAAATTTGACAGCGCTCCTGGTACTTGGGCAGTTCCTGATTACCGCGCTCCTACATGTGCAACCTGCCATATGAGCGGCGGTGTGGGCGATCTAAACTCCACTCACAACGTATCTCAACGCTTGAAGTGGAATTTGTGGCAGCCTAAGAGCAATCTACGAACCGGCGGTAATGAGACCGCGGTAAGCGAGTTTTTAAATACCGGCAAACTAAATGTCGGCAATCCTTTGGCGGGTAACCTAAACGGTCCTGAGGCAGCGCGTGCTGAGATGAAGCAAGTCTGCAAAGAGTGCCACGCAAGCACCCACGCGAATAATTTCTTTGAGGTGGGCGATAAGCAGGTGCTTCTATATAACGTTTACAACGACGAAGCGACTAAGATGCTAAAAGAGCTTAAGGAAAAGAAACTTCTAAAAGACGATCCTTGGGCGGATGCGTTCCAGCGAATCTATTATGTTTCATGGCATCACGAGGGTCGCAGAATGCGCCAAGGCGCGCTAATGGGCGGACCTGATTATTCGCATTGGCACGGCGTATTCGAGGTCAAAAACGACATCAGAGAGATGCGCGAAATCTACGAGCGCCGCATCAAAACCGGCAAGATCGAGGAATAATCCTTCTTAGTCTGCTAAATTTTGCCAGACTAAACAGATCAAGCTTGTAAGCCCCTGCACTTCGCGGGGGCTTTTTTATTTGCATAAAATTTTGGAATTTTATTTTACGCCGAAATTGCGCTTGAAATTTTACTCGCCGCTTTGAAATTTCAAACGCTGCAAAGCCCATCGAAAATCGCCCCTAAAAGCCACTACAAAATCACTGTCTAATTATTTAAGATCATTGAGAATTTATGACGGAAGTAGCTGATAAATTAGAGTAAATTTATCTCTTCGCAATCCAAAATTAGCTACAATCGCGCATATCATTTAAAAGGAATTGTATGGACAAGCAAACGGCATTAGATTTTTTGAGACTTCATCAGCCGATGCCTGCGCAGCTTTCGGATCAGCTCGCGGCAGAGTTTCGCGCGGTACGGGAGTTTTTGCGTGATAATCCATGTGATGAAGCGCTTGAGCCGCTTTTGCGCTCGCTAAACGAGGGCGACGGCGCAGGTGAATATCCACTCGTGGACGAGGTGCTAGGTGCGGCGGACGATGCTGCTGCGGTAGCTGCGATTAGAGCGGTCTTGGAGGATCCGAGCACGGGCAGCGGAGCGCGATTTTGGGCGACGCTTTTTAGCGTGAGCTTCGTCCGTAAGGAGCTCATCGCAAGTCTGGAGACATCGCTTAAATACGCAAACGATGATTTGATCGAGCTTACAAAGGAACAGATCGAAATGTTTAAACAGCTGACGTAAAGTTAGCTGCGTAACTTATGATTGCGCCTTACTCGACAGATTGCGCATTGCAAAGCAAATCCAAATTTATAAAAATTGGCTTAATCACAGGCTGCTTTTAAATTTTAAAATTTTGCGGTCGCTTGAAATTTCTAGAGGCGGCGATTATGAAAGAGGCGCGCTTTATTTTCTATGCGCTGTGGCAGGCGCTCTGTGCGAGGATTGCTATCGGCAAAGAATAGCGTCGCCGCTAAGTGCGAGCGGCGTAGGCACCGAGAGATATGTATCTAGGGAGGGTAGAAATTTCACGGCGTCGTTTGAAGTAAAATTTTAAATCTGCGGGCTTGTGGTAGAATTTAAGTCGTAATAATGAAGCAGAATTTAATATGCGGCGAGCACGACGCTGAAATTTTAAGCTTGCTTCGCGCAGTGGTGAGATTTCGCTCGGTGCGATCCGTACGAAATTTTAAGCTGTAAAGATAAGGCGGAATTTCTCATACGCGATTTTTTTGAGACGAAATTTTAAGTAATGAGTTTGAGGCGGAATTCTAAGGCGTGAGTTAGATTATAAACTCGCACCGTCGGTAGAGGATACCGCGTCTTTTGCGCCGAGAACTCCTACCACACGGCGCAGATTTTGCACCCCCATCTGCACCACTAAAAATTCTACTGAGCGGAGTTGCGATCTAGAAATTTTGCAGCGGCACAAAATTGCCTGGTGCGGATTTTGAGCTTGCGCGAAATTTTGCACCGCTAGCATTCAAGAAGCGTAAAATTTTAAATCGCATATCGCTTTAAAATTTTAAACTTATGAAATTTGAGCCGCGCTTACTTTTAAATCCTGATTACGCGCCGTGCTTGGCGATGAAATTTTAAAATTTTATCGCGCCAAGAGCAGCTCGATCAATCGGCGGACGCAGTTAAAAATTAAGTATATATAAAATTCATCGGCGCGCGTGAAGCGGGGCTAAATTTAAATTGCTGGCTAAATATTTTAAAGCGCGGCCTAGACCGCTTGCGGGCGCTCGATCTTGGCTTTAAAATAGTTAAATTTAGTTCTGCGCCCGCAAGACGTTTCGGCTACCTGATTTTTGCGGTGCCGAAGCAAAGCCCGTTTTTGTCGCACTGCATATTTTCGATTTGCGGATCCTCGCTTTTGCCGCAAATTTGAATCATCTGATGCGACGCCTCGTCCATTTTGGGCTCGCTGCAATGCGAAACGCCTGGCTTTGGCTGCTCAGGATTGGAGCAAGCGCATATAAATAGCGCTGCGCAGGCGAATAAAAGAGCATTTTTCATTTTAAATCCTTTTAAAAAAATTTTGTAATTTTATCTTTGTAAAACTGAAATTTTACGGAATTTAAAGCGTTTTGGCTAAATTTAATGTATCTGCATCTGCAAATATAAATTTTCTAAATTTTGCGTTAGATACGAAGGGGCGGCGTGCGAGGCGAGATAAATTTAATATTTGCGGGCGAGCTTTAAGACGCAGCCCAAATCGTTTTACGGAAAGACATAAGATTAAAGGCGCACTTAATCTTATCTATCGTTTTAAAATTTTTTACCGAAAGCCGCTAGAATTGCGCCCTTTAAACCAAAATAAGGAGAAAATATGGCAATGACGAATTACATGGAACTTTTGATGGCAAATCAGCCGTGGAATTTGATTTTATTTATGGCGGTGCCGATGGGCTTAGCAGAAGCGATAGTAGCGAGCGAATTTTTTAGCTTATACCGCGCGAAGGAGGGCTCTTTGGCGCTAAAAATCAATAAATGCCTTAGCATCATTCTCGGCGCTTATTTTACGATATTAATTATTTACGTAGCGGTTAAAATTTTGCCCGTCATTCATTTACGTGGCGCTGCGGACACTTTAGCTTTGGCTGCATACGCAGCAGCGGCGCTGCCTGCGCTGGTGCTGCTACTTTTGGAGCTCGGAGTTATCGCAAAAGGAGCGGAATTTAGAGCTAGGCTTAAATTTCATTTCTTGGCGCTGATTGTATTTTTGGTGTTAGGGCACGTCGCGATGATTTTTGGAATGACCGATCCAGGTATGAGTGGCATGGATCATTCTATGATGGATCATGGCTCGATGAGCGGGATGAGCCACGATATGGGCTCAATGGAGGGGATGGATCATTCGCATATGGATCATGGCTCGATGGAGAACATGGATCACGGCAGCATGGATCACTCAAAGATGGAGCATTCGTATTAACTTTAGCATGCCCAGCTTGGGCTAAATTTTAAATTCTATTCCGCCGATAGCGTAGGGTTGATAAATACTTCATGATTTGATTGCTTTTCGTCTATAAAATACATATGCAAGCACCTCTAAAATTTAATATCAAGCTTATCGCCCCACCTTTTTACGTTCTTGTGATATTTTTATTCGACTTATACAGACGTAAAGCTCACGTATAGGTAGTTTTCAGTTTAAATTTGCGCGCAAACCGCTTTGGTATATTTTTTTAACGTTAGTTTAATGCTAAATTTATATAATTTAAGCGAGTTATATTTTAAGAGACGATTAAGAATGAAATGCGCTAAATTTGGGGGCATGAGATGCAAGATTACGAGTTATTGGACGTTTTGTCCAATAAAAGGGTTCTTTGCCTAGAGGACGAGCCCGGTATTTTAAAAAATATAATCGAATCGCTACAGCTGTTTTTCGGCGAAGTAGTGGGGGTCAAGGACGGGCTGGAGGCGCTCGATGAAGCGATGAGCGGCTCGTACGACGCGCTGGTTTTTGATATCGGCGTGCCGCATATGGACGGGCTAGAGGTCGTCAAAAAGATTCGAGCTGCCGGCATCTCAGTGCCGATCGTGATACTTTCGAGCCATACCGAGCAGGAGTATCTGTGGCGAGCGGTGGAGCTTAAGATCACTAGGTATCTGCCTAAGCCGTATGACAAAAACGCCTTTATAAAGGCGTTGCAAGACGTCGCTGCGGAGCTGATAAATCACGCGCCGATATTTAGCATAAACGATGAGCTGAAGTATGATTTTGCCAAAAAGATCATCTACGTAAAAGACAGCGCCTGTCATCTTTCCAAAAGCGAGAGCAAGCTTTTGGAGTACTTCTTAGCGCGCAAAAATCAAACCGTAACCTACGAGCAGCTATTTGACTATATGTGGGAGTTCGAGCAGCCCAGCAAAGAGGCGATCAAGGCGATCGTCAAAGAATTGCGCCGCAAGATCGGCAAGGACGTGATCAAAAATTTATATGCGGTGGGGTATCTCTTTGAAGTATAAATTTAAATTTATCGTAGCGCTTTTCGTGCTGCTATATATCGTAATTACGGCTTTGGTTTTTAACTTCTATCGCGAGCTTGCGCTAAAGGACACGCGGCGCGAGGCGTTTTATATCCTAGATACGATGAATGCGGTGCGCGATTACGTCTCGACCGTGCAGCGCCCGCTAATAAACGAGCTTAAAGAAAAAAAGCTTCTAAGCGAGGATTTTTTCGATCCGAGACTGATGTCTTCGACCTACATAACGCGCGAAATTTATAAAATTCAGCTCGCCAAAAATCACATTAACTACGACTACAAGCTCGTCGCTACCGATCCGCTCAATCCCGAGCACGAGGGAAGCGAGTTTGAGAATGAAATTTTAGAGGGCTTCAAAGAAAACAAATATAAAGAATACTCCAGGGTCATATATGATAAAGGTGGCGCCTCGTATCTTTTGAGTCTGCCGATAACAAACTCTCAGCCTTCGTGCACCGAGTGCCACAGCATCAACGCAGCGCCTAAAAAGATGCAAGAGCTCTATGGAGACGTGGGAAATTTCAAAGGCGGCCTAGGCGATACGATTGCGATGATAAGCTTTAGAATTCCGATAAAAAGCATTCTGCTCTATCACACCAAAGAGTTCGTCGTTAGCGGCCTAAGCTTGCTTGCAGTGTTTTTGATCTGCATATTTTGTATCTATAAAATTCACAAAAAAAACGAGACCTTAAAGATGCAGACTCAGCTTTTACTGATAAATCAAAGCCGCCTCGCGCTCATGGGCGAGATGATCGGCAATATCTCGCACCAGTGGCGCCAGCCGCTATCGCAGATCAGCTCTACGCTCATAAATTTAGAGCTTTACAACGAACGGGGCAAGCTCTCAAAAGAAAGGCTCGAAGACGGCATAAAAGATGCGGGCGAGCAGGTGAAATTTATGAGCGATACGATCGAGGATTTTAAAAATTTCTTCAACCCAAACATGCCGAAGAGGGAATTTAGCGCCGGCGAAGCGATCGAGCAGGCGCGTAAAATTTTAAACGCCTCGCTTAAAAAACACGTCATCGATATAAGCGTGCGGATAGAGGAAAATTTCACCCTTTACGGCAACGTAAACGAGCTAATCCAGGTGATCATAAATATCATAAACAACGCAAAGGAGGCGTTTTTGGACGTACCGCTTAAACGGCGCGAGATTAAAATCCGCTCGTTTTTAAAACAGGGCGAGCGGGTAATCACGATCGAAAATAACGCAAGCCGCATCGACGAAGCGCAGTTAGATAAAATTTTTGAGCCGCACTTTACGACAAAACAGCAGGGCAGCGGGCTAGGGCTATATATGAGCAAGATGATAATCGAAAAAAACGGAGGGAGCATAAGCGCTGCGAATTCTGACGAAGGCGCGATATTTACGATTGCTTTTCGTTAAATTTAGACTTCATTAAATTTCTCCCTTTTTCACCCTTTTTTGTTGATATTATTTCGAGCGTAGAACTTTGCTAATTTAAAATTTCGATTTTCAAAGGAGGAGCCATGAAAAAATGGAATAAGATGCTACTAGGCGCGCTAGCCTGTATTAGCATTTTTGCCGCAGGAGCCTGTGCTGATGAAGGCATGGGGCATGAGATGGAAATGTCGCAAAAATCGCGCGACGTCATCGCAAATCCTAAGGGCACGTTGCAAAGCAGAGGCGTCATATCCTTGCAGGACTACGTCGTAGAAGAGCGAGAGATGTATGACTGGCTATTTAAAAATCACCCGATTTTTACCAAATACGGCGGTAAGACGGTCGGCAAGATGGATGTACACGACCGAGGTTTGGAGTGGCTTGCGGAAGGTCATGGATTTGACTTTTCAAAGGCGAGTAAAAGAGACGACGGCAAGGGCTATAGCTCTATGATGTATAGAATCCCTGCGGGCTCTTCTTTGCAATTCCCAAATAAATTCATAGGTCCTGAAAAATGCGGCGAGTGCCACCCCGCACAGTATGAGACATGGAGCAGATCGCGCCATGCCACTACTATCCGCTTCCCGGGCGAGCACCCGGAGGTTAATAACAACCTAACCGATCCTGTATTTAGCCCGGATACGGCGTCGATCCTTCCAAAAGGTATTACCCCTGACGTAATTTATGCGACCGTGGGGCACCTAAGGACAAAATTCGGCTACGTAGATGCGTGGTTGCTACGAGGAACCTATCACGTAGAGGGCGGCTTGCTAAGAGATGGTACCGGTCAAATCGTAGCCGGCGGCAACCAATTCCAAAGGACTTGGGCGTTAAATTTAGACGATGAGACGGTCAAAAAGATCAAAAAGATCGTTCCGGAATTCCCGGAAACTCTAGCCGATTATGGCGATAACGGCGGTTACGTAAGAGGTCTTGCGTCGTATGCTGCAAAATACAAAAAATCGATGTTTTTCCAAGCAAACAGCTCGTATTGCGAGGTCTGCCACCCATTTAAATTCGATTTTAAAACTAAGAAAGAATTCTATGCTGCTTTGGGTAACGCAAAAGAGCTTCAAAAGCACACTATCTCCAAGGGTATCACCTGTGAAGAGTGCCATGGAGCGGGCGGTCACCTTGACGGCGCTACAAATTTTAGAACCTCAAACTGCGAACGCTGCCACCAAAGATTTAACTATAGCCCAGATTTAGCTCGTGCTAATCCGCTAAACAACGGAAATCCCGACCTATCTCTTAGCTCTAAATTTAAATCTATGGGACCGGGCTGTGGCTCTGAAGGCTCTCAATCATACTTTACCGCTCACTACGAGAAGGGTATGCGCTGCGTAACCTGCCACGATCCGCACGATAACACCGGACCGGTAGTTGGCGATAAAACCGTCAAGGGCGTAAATTACAACTCCGAGCAGGGCTATTTGAGCGCGTTTTATACAAAGCCTAAGATCACAAAAGAGTGCAAAGATTGCCACCAAGAGCAAGCTTATATCGCTGCAAGAGCCGATACGCATAAAGACAACACCTGCGCATCTTGCCACATGCCGTTTATGATGAGCTGCGAGAACTTCTACGCTATTCAGTTCCAAGACAATGCGGGATTTGATACTCAAAGAAGATCACACATCTGGAAGATCGACATCGATCCTGCTAGAAAATCTCTAGTCGCAGGCGATGCCGCCAAAGGTCCGAGAGATGCGAAAGATTGGCACTTCCAAAGAAATAAAGATGGACGAAATTTCGTCGATCTTATGTGGTCGTGCGCACGAACATCTTGGGCGGATAAAGATATGCAAGATACCAAAGGCTGCCACAGCCCTGTCGTTTCCGAGCTAAAAGAGACACTTCACTTCAAGAATCAAAAGCAGGTTTACGATGAGGTTATGGGCTGGCAAACTCCAATTAAGAGCGATTTCTCGCAAGTTAAGATCGGTATTCAAGGAATTTACTCTATCCTTGAGACTAAAAAGCTTAACTCCAGTGATAAAACTCGCGTTTACGAGCTGATCGAAAAAGCTCAAGACACCGTCGATCTTATCGAAAAAGACGGCTCATGGGGTATGCATGGCTTTAAATATACTAAGCAAAGGCTAGAGGCAGCTAAAGAGTATATTAAAGAGGCTCAAAGAATTCTAAATAATAATTTATAATTCTTTCGGGGTCGCGTAAGCTCGCGGCCCCGAAATTTAAAAGGCAAATGTATGCAAAAAAGACTAAAAATTTTCTTGCCTATCGTTTTGGCAAGCTGCGCGTTGGGCGCGAATTTAACTACGCAAGAACAAAAAGAATCTTATAGCATTGGAGCTTCTACCGGAAGCTATGTTTCAAACCAGCTGCATTCACAAGCCGCATTAGGCGTCAAATACGACTTAGATGCGGTAATAGAGGGGTTTTTGGACGCTCTTAAAAAGCAGCAGAAGCTAAAAGATGAGGAAATTATTGCGCTTTTGAATCAAAGAGCCGATAAGCTAAATAAGATCGTAGAAACAAATTCCAAAGCGGAGCTTGATAAAAATTTAAAAGCGGGCAAGGAATTTATGGCGAAAAATGCCAAAAATCCGGATGTTAAAACCACGAAATCCGGTCTTCAATATGAAATTCTAAAGCTAGGCATGGGCGAGAAGCCAAAGCCTGAGAGCGTAGTGGTGATGAACTACAAGGCGTATTTGACGAACGGCAGCGTATTTGACGATACTTTCGCATCTAAAATTCCGGCGCATCTTTCTATGATAGGCTTAATCGATGGATTGCGCGAGGGATTGCTTTTGATGAATACAGGCTCTAAATATAAATTTACAATCCCTAGTAATTTAGCCTATGGCAACGTGGACGTAGATAGAATTCCTGCGGGTTCTGTGGTAATTTTTGAAGCCGAACTACTAAAGGTTTTAAAGCCCGGCGAGCTTGCCGATGCGGCGAAAAAGCTTAGCGAGAGCGAGGCTAAAAGCTTTCACGACGCGAATAAAACAAAGTAGTTTTGCTTAAATTTAGTCGGAGGAGAATATGCAAAAGCAAAGAAGAAATTTTATAAAATCCGCCGCACTCGGCTCTTTGGGGCTTGGCGCAATCGCCTCAAGCCTACTCGCACAAAACAGCGCGGATAAAATCGCGCAAGACGCAAATGCAAGCGCCAAAAAGCAAGAGCCGAAAAAGCCGCACTACGGCATGATCTTCGATCAGAACAAATGCGTCGGCTGTACCGACTGCGAGATCGCCTGTAAAAAGGTAAATTTGGTCCCAAAAGGCCAAATGAGGCTTTTTATCCAGGATAAAACCGATCCGCTAAATTTGAAAGAAAAGCGCTACGTTAGAGTATCTTGTCAGCAGTGCGAGGACGCGCCGTGCGTAAAAGTTTGCCCGACGAAAGCCTGCCACAAAGATGAAAAAACCGGCATCACGACGATGAACACCGATGATTGCATCGCCTGTAAATACTGCATCGTTGCCTGTCCTTACGACGTGCGCTTTATAAACCACGAAACCAAAGCCGCAGAGAGCTGCAACTTCTGCTTGGATACAAATTTAAAAGATGGCCATGAGCCTGCCTGCATCGAGGCGTGCAGATACGAGGCGATCGTGTTTGGCGATCTAAACGACGAAGGCTCGCACATCAGCAAGCTACTTCGCGTAAAAGATAGCCTACGAATGCATCCTGAGTGCGGCACGAAGCCGAGCCTGCGCTATATTCCTGCGGTAAAACTAGGGGTGTGATATGAACGGAGCTATAAATTTCACTGCGACCTTCTCGCACGGCGTTGAGTGGGGCTGGCCGATCGCGGTTTATCTTTTGCTAGCGGGTATGAGCGGCGGCGCCTTGATAGTCGCGATCCTCGTTAAATTTTACAAAAAACAGACTGCAAGTACGCCGCTGTTTAAGGCCGCGTCGCTGCTATCTTTCGTAGCGATCTTACTCGGTATGGTTTGTCTGGTAGCCGATTTAGAGCGACCACTACTTTTTTGGAAAATTTTGATTAACTATAACTTCACATCGGTTATGTCCGTGGGCGTGGCGGCGCTTTGCGTCTATATTCCGCTTACCTTCGTAGCCTGCCTTTATGCGTTTGAAGAGTGCCTTAGAGAGTTTTTGACGCATAATCTTAGCTTTTTAAAAGGGCTTTTCGAGCTTGCGATGAAAATTTTAAACGCGCTTCGTCCGCTGTTTCTTGCGCTTACGCTAGTTTTTGCGGTCGCGATCTGCGCCTATACGGGCTTTTTGATCTCGGTTTTAGTTAGATTTCCTATCCTTAATACCGCCGTTTTACCTGCGCTTTTCGTGGCGTCTGGCTTATCGGCGGGCATTGCGGGCTCAAGCCTAATAGCCGCGCTTTTCTTTAAAGCGGACCCGCACGGCGGCGATCTAAAAACCTTGCATGCCGTCGAGTGGCCGGTTTTGGCGATGGAAATTTTACTAATCGGCATGATTTTTGTTTCGCTCATCACGGGCAGCGACGTGCAAAAAGCCGCCAGCGTAGCCTTTAGCGAAGGCGTTTACGCTCAGCTGTTTTGGCTAGGCGTCGTGGGCGTAGGTTTTTGCGTACCGCTAGTTTTAAATTTTGCACTGGGCAAAAAGATCGCTCACACCGCGTTTGCGTTCTACGTTAGCGCGCTTGCCAGCGTGGTCGGAGTATTACTTCTTAGAATGTTTATACTATACGCAGGACAAACTTACGATATAATAATGTAAAACTGCGGAGGGTTAATGAGCGCGCTAAAAATATTAAAATTTTTCATCTCTTACAAGTTCGCGCTCTGCCTCCTTTTTATCCTTGCCGCAGGTGCCGGCGTCGCAACCTTTTTAGAGAGCATTTACGATACGCAAACTGCTAAAATTTTAGTCTATGAGGCGCGCTGGTACGAGTGCGTCATGGGTGCGGCGACGCTGAGCCTGCTCGGCATTATAATTAAAACCAAAATGTGGCGCCGCTTTGGCTCCTTCGTCCTTCACGCTGCTTTTATCATCATCTTTATCGGCGCGGCGCTGACGCGCTATTTCGGCACTGAAGGCGTGCTGCACGTAAGGGCGGGCGAGAGCGAAAGCGAGATGGTAAGCGTCAAACCATACTTGCAAATCCGCACGCAAGACGCGCTGTTTGAGCATCCGCTAAATCTATCTCAGATCGGCGATAACGATTTTAGCTTCACGCAAAGTATAAATTCTAAAAGCTTCACCGTCAAATTTAGCTCCTACAAACCCGCGCCCAAAGGCGAGCAGGGCACGCTTGCGGTAAAAGCGGGCTTTGAGGGCGGAAGCGAGCAAGAAGCGCAGCTGCGCGGAGGCGCGGGCTGGCTCGGGGAACCTAAAATTTTAAGCTTTGACGGCGAGGAGATAATGCTAAGCTGGGGCTCGAAACTCATAGAGCTTCCGTTTGCGGTAAAGCTTTTGAAATTTAAGCTCGAGCGCTATCCGGGCTCGCAAAGCCCGTCATCCTACGCCAGCGACGTTGAAATTTTAAAAGAGGGCAAGAGCGCGGGGGAGCATGAAATTTATATGAATCATCCGCTAAACTTTGACGGTTTCAAGCTCTTTCAATCCTCCTACGACACCGACGAGCTAGGTACAGTGCTGGAGCTTAACCGCGATCCGGGTAAAATTCCTACCTATTTCGGCTATTTCTTGCTTTGCGTCGGATTTATCGGCAATCTTTTTACCGCCGGCAGCAGATTTAAAAAGCTCGCTAAATTTATCAAAAACAACGCGCCTGCCGCGCTTCTTTTGATCGCGCCGTTTTTTTTCGGCATTGAGCTTCGCGCCGCGGACGAAAACTATCTGGCAAATCTTAAAGCTAACTCGCGAGTTCATGCAAACGGCGCGTTCGCGGAGCTTTTGGTACAAGATTACATGGGCAGGATCAAGCCGCTTAGCACCGAAGCAAGCGAGATCGTAAATAAAATTTCAGGCACGGATTCGCTTTACGGCTTAAGCGCCGAGCAGATGATTCTAGGAATGAGCCTAAATCCCGCGTTCTGGCGCGATCAAAAGATCATCAAGATCAAAAACGACGAGATCAAAAAGATGCTGGGCTTGGCGCCGCAGGAGCGATATGCGAGCTTTAATTCGGTCTTTGATGAAAACGGCAACTACAAGCTCGCCCACGCCCTGGACGAGGCGAATGAAAAAAGCGCCTCGCGCCGCGGCGTGCTCGATAACGAGCTGATTAAATTCGACGAGCGGCTAAACATCGCGTATCTGACTTTCAGAGGGGTATTTTTTAAATTTATCCCCGTGCCGAACGACCCGCAAAACGCGTGGCTCTCGCCGAACGACGCCTTCGCGGATTATAGTATCGCTCCGCAGATCAAAGGCGTGCTAAACGACTATCTAAACGGCTTGCAAGACGGAATTTCGGATAATGATTGGGCTAAAGCGGACGCCGCGTTAGCGGAGCTGAAAAACTACCAAAGAGTCACCTCGGCGGCTATTCTTCCTAGCGTTAGCCGCGTCAAGGCCGAGGTGTTTTATAACAAAGCTTCGGTTTTCAAAAAGCTAGTTTATTTCTATATGATCCTAGGCGGCGTAGCTCTAATATTGGCGCTTTTGGGCGCGCTTTGCGGCAAGAGCTTCGCGCTCGCGCAAAAAATTTTATTTGCGGCCTTTGCGATATGTTTTGCCGCACATACCCTAGCGCTTGCGCTGCGCTGGTACGTCGCGGCTCACGTGCCGTGGAGCGATAGCTATGAGTCGATGATCTACATCGGCTGGTCGGCGGCGCTTGCGGGGATCATATTTTTTAGAAAGTCCCTACTTACGCTAAGCGCGAGCTGCTTACTAGCTAGCATCGTGATGCTCGTAGCGCATATGAGCTTCGTAAATCCGCAGATTACCAACCTCGTGCCGGTGCTAAAATCGTATTGGCTCAGCATCCACGTATCTGTTATCACGGCTAGCTACGGATTTTTAGGGCTTAGCTGTCTGCTCGGTCTTTTGGCTCTTGTTTTGATGGCTCTTAAAAACAGCGCCAATTGCGAGCGGCTCAATGCTCAGATCAGATATATAACGGCGATCAACGAGATCAGCCTCATCGTGGGGCTTTCGATGCTGACGCTCGGAAATTTCTTCGGCGGCGTGTGGGCGAATGAGAGCTGGGGGCGATACTGGGGCTGGGATAGCAAAGAGACCTGGTCGTATGTTTCGATCATCGTCTATGCGATCGTGCTGCATCTAAAGCTTATCCCGAAGCTCGGCTCGATCTACGTTTATTGCGTAAGCTCGACGCTCGCGTATAGCTCAATCATAATGACCTATTTCGGCGTAAATTTCTACCTCACCGGCATGCACTCTTATGCCGCGGGCGATGCGCCGCAGATACCCGCGCCGTTTTATTGTATAATAGCGGCGATAATTTTAATAATCGCTCTTGCTTTCAGGGGCAGGGACGTAAAAACGATATAAAGGAGTAAATTTGAAAAAATTTATAATAGCGCTGATTTTGGCTGCCGCGGCAAATGCGGGCTTTATCAGCGAGGGCATTCAGGCGCAGCAAAGCGGCGATCATAAAAAACTCGCAGAAATTTACGAGCGAGCGTGCGGTTTGGAAAATAAAGCTTCGGGATGCTATAATCTAGCCGTTTTGTATTTTGAGGGCACCGGCAACGTAGAGAAAAATTTCGAAAAAGCGATCAGCCTCTACGAGAAGGCGTGCAGCGCTAAATTTGCGCTTGCATGCAACAATCTAGGCTATATCTACGAAAGCGGCAACGGCGCGGATCAAAATTTTACCAAAGCCGCGGCTTATTACGAAAAAGCCTGCAAAGATAACGAAGGCTGCACCTCGCTCGGACTTTTATACGCAAACGGCGCGGGGCTCGCAAAGGATGTCGCCAAGGCGGCGAGCCTTTATGAGAAGGCCTGCACCTACGGCGATATGATGGGCTGCAACAACCTGGGCTATCTGTATCTAAAGGGCGAAGGCGTGCAGCAAAGCTTCGCAAAGGCTAAAATTTTTTACGAAAAAGCTTGCGGCGGCGACATCGGCATCGGCTGCAACAATTTAGGCTATCTATACGCCTTTGGGCAGGGGGTAAGCCAGGATTATAAGCAGGCAAAGCAGCAGTATGAGAAGGCGTGCAACCTCGGTCACTTCGACGGCTGCAATAACTTAGCCATAATGTATGCCGAAGGAAAAGGGGTGAAGTCCGATAACGCCAAAGCAAAAGAGCTTTTCAAAAAAAGCTGCGACGGCGGCATCAAGATGGGATGCGAGAATTTGGAATTTTTAAATTCGATTAGTAAGTAGATTTAAAACATCAAATTTTTAAGGAGACAGTATGATTTTACGTTCGTTTTTAGTTTCGGCTGCGCTTGTTGCGCTCGTTTGCGGCGCCTCCATGGACGGGGCCAATAAACCGGCAAAGCCTATGTTTCAAAGCGTGGATCCTAGTAAGGCTACGCTTGTAGGAAGCGGCGAGGGCAAAGAATACTGCGCCGTTTGCGGAATGAGCCTGGTTAAATTTTATAAAACCAACCACGTTTGGAACGGCAAGCAAGTAGCTTCTCTGCACTGCTTGTACGAGATTACGGGCGGCAAAATTCCAAGCGATGCGCAGGTCGTCGATACGAAAAATCTAAATTTGATCGACGTAAATAAAACCTTTTACGTCGTGGGTAGCAAGGTCAAAGGCACGATGACGCGTAACAGCAAATACGCCTTCTCAACCGAAGCCGACGCGAAAGAATTCCAAGCCGAAAACGGCGGCGAGATAGTGAACTTTGCCAAAGCCTACGAGATTGCGGGACAGGACTTCGCGGGCGATAATAAGATGATTAAAGCCAACCGTGAGGGCGGCGTTTACGCGCACGGTAAGGAATTTTATGAGACAAACTGCGCTAAAACCGAAGCGAAAAACTTCAAAGCTATCTCCGAGCTTAAAGCTCATCTCAAAAATGTTTGCGACGCAAAAGGCGCGAGCAAGGAGCCTGAGTACGACAAACACCTGCAAGCCGCGGCGCTGTATCTATGGGATGCGCCGGCAAATTTAGGCAGTAGCGGTAAAGATACAAAAGCGAAAAAACCTGAAAAGATCGTCGTGCCCGAGGGCGCTAAATGCCCGGTCTGCGGTATGCTAGTGGGCAAAAACCCTAACTGGGCGGCGATGATAGAGATCCAAGGCGGCGAGAACCTGTATTTTGACGGCGTGAAAGATCTGATGAAGTACTACTTCCAAAAGGGCAAAGGCTTTGATAAAATTTTCGTAACCGACTACTACAAGCTACACAAGATCGACGCTAAAAGCGCCTTTTTCGTGCTCGGCTCCAACGTCTTAGGGCCGATGGGCGACGAGCTCATTCCATTTGAGAGCGAGAGCGCGGCTAAGACCTTCGCCAAAGATCACGGAGGCAAGATGCTTAAATTTGACGAAATCAAAGAGAGCGTAATAGAAGGGCTATGAGGCTCATTTGCGCTTTAATTATCTTTTTTGCCGCCCTTTACGCGCTCATTGCGGTGCATTACGTAAGCTTTGATCGAGCAAAGGGCGAGCAGTGCCTACAAAAGATCGCGCGCGAGATAAAGGACGTGCGGCTCTCAAGCAGCTTTAAGAGCAAAGCCTACGCGGAGTTCGTCTATGATAAGTAAAAGCTTCATCGACTACTCCGTAACTCTGCTGCGAAAAGATAGAGCCGATCACTCCTTTAGCTTCGCGATATTTGCCTTTATCGTTTTTATTTTAAGCTCGGTGCTTTTCATCTCGGGCTCCATTCAAAACGATCTTGAAAAGGTCATCAAGCTCAGACCCGACATCGTAGTAGAGGCTCTACGCGCGGGCAAACGCGATCTGATGCACGACGGCTATATCTACGACGTCTCTAAGATCGCAGGCGTCAGCGAAGTGCAGGGCGCCGTGGACGGGATGTATTACTTCGCTCAAAAGCGCGTTTGGTTTCATATCGTAGGCGACGAAAGCCTGAGCGAAAACGAAATGATCGTAGGCGAGGGAGTAAAGGCGGCGATGGGCGAGTGGTACTATGAGGACGAGTTTCACTTCTTGACCGAACAGCGCCTAATTGCGATTAAGATTAATAAAATTTCGCCGCACGAAAGCAGCATCGTCTCAAACGACGTGATCTATCTAAATCCCGCTACCGCGCGCGAGGTGCTAAGCCTGAAGGAGGGCGAATACACCAAGCTCTACGTAAGCGTGCCCAACCCCAACGAAGTAAGCGAAGTAGCGCTTAAGATCGTAAATTTATACCCCAACACGCAAGCCCTTAGTGCCGAGGACGCGGTAGCCGAAGTGAGGCATCTGTATTATTACAAAGGCGGAATTTTTATGGTGCTTTACGCCGTGGCGATGATCTCGTTTTTTATCTTACTGAAAAATCAAATTTCGCTCGCATACGGCGAGAAGAAAAAGGAGATTGCGATCTTGCGCAGCATCGGCTTTTGTATAAAGGACATCATCGCGATGAAATTTATTCAAAATTTCATAGTCTCGCTAAGCGCTTATCTGCTCGGCGTCGCGGGCGCGTATGCTTATGTTTTTATCCTGGATGCGCCGCTTTTGCGCGATATATTTTTAGGCGGCGAGCTGCGAAATTTCATCACCTTCACGCCCGCGATAAATTTCAATATGCTCTTTTTGATCTTCGTCTTTAGCGTGATCCCGTTTTTGGCGTTCGTCATCATCCCATCCTGGCGCATCGCTATAGGCGATATGAGCGAGGCGGTCAAATGAGCAAAATAGAGATCAAACAGCTTTATAAAATTTACAACGAGGGCAGGGCGAATGAATTTCTCGCTTTGAAAAATATAAGCTTAAGCGTCGAGGAAGGGCAGATCGTAATCTTAAAAGGCGTTAGCGGTAGCGGCAAAAGTACGCTTCTATCCATCATAGGCGCGCTTTCTAAGCCGAGTAGCGGCGAGGTTTTAGTAGACGGCGCAAACGTCTCTAAGCTCGCCGATATCGAAAGCTCCGCGTATCGCCATAAAAAAATCGGCTTTATCTTTCAGTCTTTCAATCTGCTTGAGGCGCTTAGCGTCTATAAAAACGTCCTTGCGCCGCTTAGTCTTGAGCGGCTGAGCAGAGATGAGCTTGGCGCGCGCATAGACGAAGCGATGCAGATCGCTAATATCGCGCATAAAAAAGATCAGATCGTCTCCAGCCTTAGCGGCGGCGAGAAGCAGCGCTGCGCTATCGCAAGGGCGCTCGTGATGAATCCGCAGATCATCTTGGCCGACGAGCCGACGGCAAATTTAGACAAACAAAACTCGCTCGGTTTCATCGAGATGCTTTCAAAGCTCAAAGAGCTTAAAAAGACTGTTTTGATCGCGACGCACGATATACTCTTCGACGAGCTAAGTTTCGTGGACCAGCGCGTGTTTTTAAAAGATGGAGAAATTTCTGCATGAGCGTATTTTTATCGGGTAGCGTGATCGCGTTTTTGGCCGTGGAGCTGATCGTAATAGCGCTGATGACGATCTCGCAGTTTTATATCGTGCGGATCATGCGCTACTGGGATTTTAACGCCACCTCAAATTTACAATACGCCCTGGAGAAAAGAAACTATCTCATCAACACCATTTTGTTCTTCACGATAGCGTGCAAGATCATTTTGTTTATATTTTTCGCGCTATGCTTAAACGAGCTCTCTTCGATCGTGCCGGGCGCGATGTGTTCCGCAGGCGTCGTGGGCTCGAACCGCTACGGCAACATCCTACTGCTTTTAAAAATTTTATTGATCTTCGGCTTTGGGCTCTGGCTTATTTTAAACAGTCTCGATCTTAAAGCGGGCAAATTTCCCTATCTAAAGCGCAAATACCTGATCTTTACCATCCTTTTTACGGGCGTTTTGGCGGAGTTCATTTTAGAAATTCTATTTTTTACCAATATCCCGCTACGCGTGCCGGTGTTTTGCTGCTCGGTCGTATTTCGCGCGCCGAAGCTCCCGTTTGGCTACACGCAGGCGCTTTTAGCAACCTTTTTCTACGCGATATTAGGCGCCATTTTGATCTTAAATTTCTTAAAGCAGTCGATGGCGAGCTTTGCTCTGAATTTGCTCTTTTTGTTCGTCGCATACTACGCGATCACCTATTTTTTCGGGCTTTACGTTTACGAGCAGCCCAATCACAAATGCCCGTATTGCATGCTTTTGAAGGATTATTACTTCGTCGGCTATGCGATCTGGGGCTCGCTATTTTTGGGTATATTTTTCGGCATCGTGCCCTTTTTAACGGAGCTTATCACCAAGCGCGCCTACACCCACCTGCTTAAATACTCCTCGTTCTGGCTCATTCTAAACGCGCTCATCTGCAGCGCCTACGTCGTCAAATACTACTTCGTGCGGGGCGCTCTGCTATGATTAAGAAAATTTTTGCCGCGGTTTTGCTCGCCTGCGTGATGGGGCTGCTCATATCGTCCATGGATATAGCCGAATCCAAAATCTCCGTGCGCCACGGCAACACCGATAAGCAGCCGCTGCAGATCGAATTCGGCAAATATCTATGCCACGAGAGCGGCACGGTGATAAACGATCTGTACAACACCGCTCAGGCCGTTATGCCAAACGGCGATACATATTTTTTCAACGACATCGCAAACGTCTTCATGTGGCTGATGCGGCAAAAAAACAAAGATGAGATCGTGGTGTGGGTTTATTCGCAAGACACCGAGAAATACATCATCGCCAAGGACGCCTGGTACTCGCGCGTCGAGATCACGCCGATGGGCTACGGCTTTGGAGCGTATGAGTTTCACAACTACGGCAGGAGCGACTACTACTACGACGAGATCGTGCTGTGCGCCGCTCGCGGCGAGACGCTGCTAAATCCACTCATCAACATCCTGCTATCTGAAAATAAAATTTAGCCTCGCGGCGGATCGGAAAATGAAATTTAGCTCCGCGATGGATGGGAAATAAAATTTAACTCTTCGGCGGATATGAAATAAAATTTAGCCGTGCGGCAGGTAGGAAATAAAATTTAACCCCGCAGCGGGCGCGACTTGTCGCAGATACGGCCGCCGCGTAAATTTTACCCGTGCCCGCACCTTTTATTAAAATTTTGCTCACTCCCGCCTCTTTCGTTAAATTTATCTCGCGTCCGAGTCTGCGTTCGCTCGCAATTATTAAATTTGCTCGTATTTGCCCAAGCTCGCGCCCATTCGTATTCATTGAAATTTAGCCAGCCCGACCCGAACCCTCACTCATTCGTCCTCATGGAATTTAGCTCGCATTTACCTGGGCTCACATCGGCTTGCTCGTTAAATTTGACCCGCCCGCACCGCCGAACAGTTTAAAATTTTAAACTGTACTCGCTCGTTAAATTTTATGCGGTTTTCGGTGTGAGGCGCGAAAATTATCGCCTTTAAAATGCGAAATTCACACCTCCTATGCCGTCTTGCCATAGAATTAAAAAATGTCTAATTCGATCCAAATTAAAACGCTTGGCTCAAAATTCGGTGCCACTGAAATTCATCGTTACCTTTCTACTAAAATTCCAGTCTAAATCTTAGTCCTATGCCGTTAGATTTAATATCGCTTCCATATGCTCCGACGTAGGAGAGCTTAAGCGTAGCGCGGCTTGAAAGAGATGCCTCGATTCCTGCTTCGGCAGTCGTTAGGTTTTGCAACTTCTCACCTTTTAGCTGCGTACCACCTAGCCCGTTTACGTATAAATAAGCCTGCGGCTGCTTATCCGAAAAGAAGCGATTATATGCCACGTCTGCACTTGCTCTTAAACCTACTCCGCCGATTCTAAACGGAACGCTAGGTTTTATACCAATGCTTACGGCTTGTAAATTTCGCGTTTTGTTTTCAATGCGAATCAAAGAGTTGCTGACGCTATCTATTTTCGTGCGAGTATGCGAAACACCAGCGTAGGGTTCTACACTAAAGCTGTCCGCGTTGCTAAAACCCATATAAGAAACCTGTGCGAATGCACTTAAACTAGAGGCATTTGAGCCTACATATTCGTAAGCTATAGGCGAAACCGATGAGATTAGCTTTCTATCTCGATCATATTTCGAATATATCGCACCGAAGCTAAATTTAACGGGTTCAAAACCGATGTCGGAATAAATTCCGCTATGAAAATCCTTGCTTTTGACTTCCTTGGTGCCGCTTATTTTATCGTCCGTACGCCCTGCGCCTACAAATACACCGACGCTTGAACTATCGCCGATTAAAGAGTCAATACCGATTAAATTTACGAACGAATCGGAATGCAATTTGCCAATACCGGTATCTTTATCAGATTTAATTCGATTTGTGCCCGAAAAGATCCAAAATCTAGTGTCTTTATCAATATTTACAGCATTCGCGCCACCTCGGTTTTTAACGATGCTTGCCATCATTATGGAATTTATCGCGGAATTATTTGCCGCAGCAAATTCAGCATCATTTGCGAACGCGCTATAATACTCTCGCGCTTGAGCATGGTTTGAGCCTAAAATTTGCGTATAAATTCCGCTGCCGCGATTGGCGACGAGTAGATCTGCGAACGCCCTTTGCGAAGAGCTTAGTGCAAAATCTTGCATACTTGTTCCACTTTGGATCGAAAGGCGTAAATTTGAGCCACTCGCCTCCTCTTTGCTCGTTTTGAAAAACGCATAGCTATCCTGAGTGTTTGCTAAATTTGCACCGCTAAATGTGCCCGTGGCGGTTAAAATTTTCTTAGAGCCGGGGTTGTCGACGAGGTTTTGAAGATCGCTAGTATTAACTTGCCCTGCTCTTAGTAATGAGCCTTGTTTAAAGCTTAAATTTAAATTATTCACGCCATCATTTACTATGAATGCACCACCGCTATTGATTGTTGCTTTTACGGTGGTTGCATCGCTTGCCTTGCTCACGCTTCGCCAGCCGTTCCTTTCAGGTACCCTATATACTGCAGAGTGCAAAATTTCAAGTTCGCCGCCATTTTGTACATCGATATGTTTGCTTTTACCGATTGATTGATTGAGCGCCGAAATTTTGCCACCATAGATAGTGGTAATTCCGGTGAAAGTGTTGTCGCCCGTAAGTGTTAAGGTGCCGCTGCCTCTTTTGATGAGCGCACCCTCATAGCCCTGTGCGGCCCGCTCGGCTCTCGCCTTCTCTCTTGCGGTCTCAAAAGTAAGCTCAGCTTTTTCCTCTGGGCTTAAATTTTGTTTTGAAGCAAGGACGGCTTTTCTTGCTGCCCAAACGGCTGCTTCGTTTTGATCCTCGATTTTTCTAAATTTGATAGCTTTATCAGATATATCGTTGCTCCATATATCGTCTTGATCCATAGTAATGTCGAAATTTCCTAAAAATTGCCCAGGACCAAACATTGCTTTGCCAAGGTCTAAGATACCCCAGCCCCAGACTTTGCTTGGTACGCCGAGCCCGTCACTGCCCCAGCGCTCCAAGGGTTGCCCTTCGTGACCTGCTCTAAGCGTCGTTTGTCTTGCGGTAGTAAGCATCGTATCGCGGACCTGTGCCGCATTCATATATGGATAGCGCTGGAATATGACACCTAACGCACCGCTTACGTGTGGAGCCGCCATAGAGGTACCACCCGAGGACTTATAAATCGCATTGCCATAGGTAGCATCATTCGTAAGCTCGACATAGGCGGAATATATCTCCTCGGCAGGTGCGGCGATTGTCCACCATTTGGAGTGTCCAGCGTAGTTAAACTCTTGTATATCGGATGCGGAAGCGTAGCCTCTGATATATTCACTTGAATCGTTTGGATAGCCTTCTCCACCGGCTTGTCCCGTGACATTTACCCAGTATTTTTCTGCATCGGGCCTGAAATACGGTAGGGCTGCACGTGTAAAAGACTCCGCCATAAGACTTCTATTTCCCGCCGTAAAAACCTGAATGACCTGCCTTTTGACCGCTACTTCGTAAGCGGCGTCTATGAAGCTTTTCTCGTCTTTAGTAACAAATTGATAATAGGCTTTTTTGGCTTCTTCGATATCTTTTAAATTTATATGATCTTTGGCTTCAGTAGTTTGATTAGCTACCGTTACATCGTAAAATTCTACGCCATATTCAGGTACAGCGCGCCAGCCGTAGGTAGATTTATAGCCTAGAGCACCAGAAAATGATGAATTCACGCGCCTATTTGAACCCCAACTATTATTTATAACTCTAGCTCCTGCATCAGATAGGGCGGTGTATGCTTTTAGGAAGTAGTTATAGTCCTGATTTGGACCGTAGGTCATATTATCGTTGCCACCCGTGTTGGCGGAGTAGAGCTGCGCTCCGTAAGCTACGCCATGCATACCACTACCGTCTCTATTTGCTGCCATAGTGCCACCCACGTGTGTGCCGTGGGCGTCGTTTACACCCCTTATCCATGCACCATCTATATCAAAGGCTTCTCCTTTTTTAAATGCGCCGTTATCCGTAGTATCAAAATTCTTTTTGCCGTTTTTTACAGGCTGATTTTTATTTATCGGTCCATTGCCATAAGCGGCATCAGGGTATCTCATCCCGTCTTTGTCATAGTTTCCGATCGTTTTTACGATGTGAATTCTTCCGCCTCCAAATTCTGGGTGGCTAAGCAGTACGCCCGAGTCCATAACGCCGATTTTTACGCCGCTACCGTCAAAGCCTAGCGCATAAGCCGTAGAAGCATTCATTGAGGTTAAACCCCAATCTTTTTTATATTCGTCACTCTCCCAACTACTCGTATTACCGAGCATTCCCGTTTCGGTATAGGCGCCTAGACAAGTACCCGACAACAGCAAGCATGCCGCTATGGATAGCGTAGGTAGGTTTAAGCGCTCTTTGCAGTGCAAATTTGTAAATTTCGATGTTAGATCGTAATTCATAGGTATCCTTTCGTAAAAAATTTATTTAATTATACATTGCTTAAAATTAAATATTAATTATTATAAATAAGAAATTTCAATTACAAATTTTAGATAATACCAGAAGGAATGAGCTTGCGTAAGTTAAACTTTTTATATATTACGGCATATAAAATAAATGCTCAACAAATAAATTTATATCAATACGGGCGCCGAAATTTTAAGTTATAATGGCGCTAAATTCCATATCAAAGGAGCGAAAATGAGCGAAATTTTAGATCAGACGCTAGAGCGTGCGAAAGAAATTTTAGGAGCGGAGGCGCTGGATCTTAAGATTGAGCGCGCGGTCGTGGGGCTATTTTTTAGCGGCGTGAAGCTGCAAGGAGGCGCGTGCGGGCTTAGCTATACGCCGCTAAAGTCCTTATCGGGCGCCGTTTGCTGCCCCTCGCAAGCAAGCGCGATGCCCGATTCGGGCAATATCGCGGGCAAAAGCGTGCGCTATCTGCTGCGCGATTTGGGCTCTGCCGCGCCGCTTAAAAAGACGCTCGCGCTCGCCGCGCTAAATGCGCTTGGAAGGGCGTGTTTCGATAAAATCAGCGCGGATTACGACGTGAAATTCGGCGCCGATCCCTTTGAGCAGCTGCAGATCGAGCGCGGCAGCTTTAGCGTCGTCGTGGGTGCGCTGGTGCCCTACATCAAGACGCTGATGAAAAAGGGCGCGGATTTTAAAATTTTAGAGCTTGACAAAACCACGCTCAAGCAGGCGGAGCTGCCGTTTTACCTGCCTGCAAGCGAGGCCGCAAGCGTCGTGCCGCGCGCCGATAACGTGATAATCACGGCTACGACGCTCATCAACGACACGCTGGATGGGCTTTTGCATCTGAAAAAAAGCGGCGCCAAGCTCGTGCTCGTGGGGCCTACCACGCCGCTACTGCCGCAGGCGCTGTTTGAGCGCGGCGTGGACTTTGCGGGTGGCACGCTCGTGCGGGATGCCGACGCGGTGCTCGATATCATCGCGCAGGCAGGCTCGGGGTATCACTTTTTGGGTAAATTTGCCGATAAAATCACGATCTGTAAGGGCTAGCGCGCAGATTGAAATTTTAAAATTCTGCGCGCAAAGGGCTTAAATTTAAAGGAGAAAATATGCAAAAGTGCGTCTATATCGTGCACGGCTACGACGCTTCGCCTAAGAAGCACTGGTTTCCTTGGCTTAAAAGCGAGATCGAAAAATCGGGCGCGAGGGCGGAAATTTTAGCGATGCCCACGCCTGCGCATCCGAGGCTTGATGAGTGGTTGAAAACCCTGCGAGAAAGCGTAAAATTTGAAGGCGAAGTTTATCTGGTCGGACACAGCCTCGGCTGTCCTACGATCTTAAATTTTTTGCAAAGTAGCGCTGCAAGCGGCGCAGTAGAGGGCGTAGTGCTGGTCTCGGGGCTTGCAAAGCCGCTTAGTGATCCGCAGTTTAAAATTTTAGACGAGTTTATGGATAAAGGCTTTGATTTTGAGCGCATAAAAGCCGCCGCAAAACGGCGCGCGGTGGTTGCCGCAAAGGACGATTATATCGTGCCGTTTAGCTTCAGTTGTGAGCTAGCGGGGCAGATCGATGCTAAGTTTTACGAGGTGCAAAAGGGTGGGCATTTTTTGGATAGAGACGGCTTTACGAAGCTTGATCTCGTGTATGAAATTTTAGAAAAAATGATGAAGCTAAAGGGCTAGGCTTTAGGCAAACGCACCTGCTCGGTTTTTGCTTCCGCATTCGCGCCGCTCGCATTTTTCTATGCTAAAGCTCGGATTTGCTTTGCGGCTAAGATAAAGGTCTCGTATTTAGCCCACCGAAGGCTCCGCTACCCGCATAAATAAATAGATAAGCCCGCGGCGCAATCGTCGTTTGCAAAAGCAAGTTCCGCGCGGTTTTAAAATTTTGTAAATGTCGCAGCGACATAAGCGTGTTATGCATAAATGTCAAAACGCAGCAGTTGACGGGTTTCTGGTTGCGGCAAGATAAAATTTAGCGCTCGCGGCGGAGCTTTTGCGACGATAGAATTTTAAAATTTTAAAGCAAGCGGGATGAGCTAAATTTTAAATCTCGCCCAACTCGCGCGGGTTAAATCCGTGCCTAAGCCCGCGCCGCGCGAGAGATAAAATTTAACGGGCGCGAAAGGCGCATAGGCTTAGCTTCTCTTTTCGTTAAACATATACGAAATCACGAAAACGATCAGACAAACGGGCGCAAATGCAAACACCGCGCTCCAGCCGGCGGCATGCTCGCCCCAAAAATATCCCGCCGCGAGGCATGCCAAAAACCCACCGTAAAAAGCACCGAGCGATAAATTTTCTACCGCAAAAAGCAGTAAACTAAGATTTGGATTTTTTACAAACAGTTTGCTGTGCTTAAAATTTTTATACCTTTTGAGCAGATACCAAAGCGGCGCGCAAGCCAAAATCGCAAATGTCGCCGCAAAAACGGCAATCCTTAGCGCGCCCTCAAAAGGCAAAACCGCCAAAATCAAAGCTGCCGCCCACCTACAAAACCGAACCGATCAAAGATGCCGCCCGCCAAGCAAGAAGACCACCTGCTAAGCGAGCAAATATCTCGCTATCCTGTGAAATTTATACCTTTGCTCTGCATCCATCACCTTAAGTCTTCTAAAGTTTTATATGAAATTTTTTATTTCAAAATTTTAATAAAGTTTATTATAAAACTTTTAGCGCATCTCTATATCTCTACCGCCCAAATAATATTCTTCCAGCGGATAGTTTATATTGCCGCAGTTATCAAATTTAAAACCTTTTCCAATACCGACTACGGCATTTTTTCTCTCTTTATAGTATTCTCTAGTAATGTCAAAATTTGTTACCAAGTCATAAATATACTCCGAATGGTTAAATTGCATATAATTACCGTTAAATATAGCGAATTTATCAAGGAACAAAGTGCCTGTAACAGCTTTATCGTCGCCGTTAACCATAACTATCGGTCTGTCAAATCCAACGCTCGTATCTTTCAAATTTATTTTTAAATATTTCTTTGGATCGGTTTTTTTAGCCTTTAGCTCTTTCATCAGTATCTCCTCGGTCGTTTTTCCCTCTTGGTAATATTTTTCTAATACTTCAAAACAATTTGATAAGTTTATATTTTCTAGTTCATAGTATGCAACCTCGTATTTGCTAGACCAAAGACTACCGAAGGTTTTCAACCTATAAGCATCAATCATCCAATATAGCTTTACATCATAGTCCAAATATGCCCCGGCTACTCTTTTATATAGCTCCTCTTTGGGTAAAATTCTATCCTCTTTGAGGCAGTATCCTTGCTTGTATTTGTTATAGTCGGAAAGAGAAACGACAGCGAAACCTCGTGAAGTGGAATAATCGGGGATTATACGGATAAATGCGGCGCAAAGTATTATTATAAGAAGTAGCGTGCCTGCCAGGGTTTTAAATTTAATAGACCTGTAGAATTTCATATCGTTTCTTTTCTATCCATCCATTCGTTAGAGGCTAATTCTTTCGGACCAGGAGGAGTTTTCTTCCCCCACAAATAATAACTCAATATATCGGCTCCGTAATTACCCTCTAATTCTAATCTCAAATCAGTTTCTTTTTTGCTCATCTCTTATCCTTTTTCGGCTACATTCGTTAAGATAAAATTTTAACTAACTTTATCCGCCGTGAATCCACATATCCAGTTCCTGTTCCGCCGGAGCTTTGATATCAAAATTTATATTTCCACAATTATCGTATGAGAATTTACGTCGCAGATTTTTCATATGGGTATAAGCCAAGACTTCGTTAAAGCTTTCTAAGTTCTCATATCCGTTTTTTATTCGCATTAAATTTTCTTTGCTTTTGATTTTTGTTAAATCTTCTTTATTGTTAAGCTCAATATACCAACTTATATAATCAGGTCTAGCATAATTCACAAAAAATTGATTCTCTTTTATTAAAAATGATTTTTCTAAAAACATTTTTCCGTTATGAAATGGATTTTTCTCTTCGGATAAGATGATAGGCTTTTTAAAGCCTAAAATTTCATCCTTATACACAAAGTATTTGGATAGATCGGAGATATCTATTTGCGTCTTGTCTTTTATCTCATAATCAAAACTCTTTCTATCGGTATTTTCAACCAAAAAATCAAACCAGTTTTCTTCATTAAAATCGCCGATTAGATAGAGCTTGGAGATGTGCGCCGTATAAAAACTATGGCCGAAAATTTTTATATCGTGCTCATCGATAATGGTATTTCGCAGAACCTCATAGTCGTGATATCTTTTAAAATAATTTATAGCGGCATTTTGAAGCAATTCTTCGTTGCTTAAAGCTCTATTCTCTTTTAGGCAGTATCCTTGCTTGTATTTGTTGTAGTCAAAAATAGTAACCACGGCGAAGCCTTGCGAAGTGGAGTAATCGGGCACGATGCGGACAAATAGGGCGCAGAAAAGTAGCACTGCGGCTAGAATTTTAAATTTAAGTTTGCGAAATTTCATAACGATCCTTTAAATGCCGCCAGCGAAGCAAACGCACCTCACCACCTCGTTAAATTTATACCTTTGCTCCGCCTTCATCGCCCTGAGCTTTTTAAATTTGAGATAAATTTACGCGATGCTCAAAGTTTTTCTATCTGCGCTAAACCTCTTTGCATCGCTAAATTTTATATCTTGCGCTAGCCAATTTTAAATTGCTGCAGCATTTAAATTTTGGTTTTCGCGGCGCTCAAATTTTACTTGGCGCGGCACCAAAAATTTCAGATAAGCTCTAAAGCCACGCCTTGGTTTTATGCTCGCAAAATTTAATCGCACCGCAAAAAGTCAGTCTGCGCGTAAAATTCAGCGGCGCGGCGAAAGGAGCCCGTCTCATAAAGCGGTGCCGCATAAAATTTAGCCGCACCGCAAAAGCTACTCCGCTGCGCAAAATTTAACCGCGCCGCGCCAAAGCTCGTTATTTCTTCGGCTTGCTTAGCTCATAGCCGAAGCGGATCTTTTTGCTCTCGCCCGGCTTTAGCTCAAAGTCCCAGCTAAGCAGTCCGTCCTTGCCGAGGCTGCTCTGCTCGGGCGAGTTTTTCAGCGCGACCTTTACGTCCTCATGCGTCGAGACGGGCGCCCGCTCTTGTAAAACCACGTTCCACGCGCGCTTGGAGCCGTTTTTGATCTCGTAGTCCCAAGCCATGGAATTTTTGCTTTCTCCGCCGAAAAAGGAGTTTTTCGTGAAGTTGTTCGCCTGCTCTTTTTTGACTTCGATCAGGCTATTTTTACCCAGATACGCCGTAGCCTCCGCGTTTGCGGCAAAGCCTAGATGCACGAGTCCGATCTGCACGCCGTCGAGCTTTATTAGCGTTTCGCTCTCCTCTATGTTTCTTTCGGGACTAAATTTAGCTCGCACGTAGGCCGCCTCGCTGCCGTAGCCGTCGATGAGCAGATCAAATTTCGCATCCAGGCTCTGTTTATCGAAGCTAAACTCGCCCGTCTCGCCCGCTTTGAGGCTTACGCCGCTAATTTTCCATACCTTTGAGAGCGAGTTTTCGATATTTGCGCCCGTCCTTTGATACGATGATCTAGCCTCCATCGCAGGCGCGACCCTATCCATAGTCGCTTCCTCTAGCATCACATCCTTTTTATAAGCCGCCGCAGGCGCTGGTCTTGCAGGCTCGCCCTCGTACCACGGGTAAAACGGCTGCGGCGCGGTCTGCGAGGAGTATTCGTAAGGATACAGCGCGATCGTTAAATTCGCTAGCTCCGCGTTTAGCGGATTTTGCACCGAGAGCTTTTGCGCGACTTCGATTTTGCCGCTTGCAAGATCGGCAGAGAGCTCGTTGTGCGTGTAGGCGCTTACGTCAACGGGGTAGCTTATTTTTACAAAGCTCGGATCGCAGTCAAAGTTCGCGTTTAAGCTGCGCTCGTTTTTGATCACGTATTTTGAAATTTTCTCTTTGAGCTTTCCGATCTGCTCGTCCGTCTTTGAAATTTCGCCTGCTACGAGCAGGACTTCGTCGTAAATTTTTTGCGAATCCGCTTTTAGGCTCGCCAAACTTCTATCTTTTAGGCTTGCGAAGTCGCTTAAAAAGCGCTGCTGCGCCTTAAGCGCGACCAGGCGGTCGTTTAGCTCGCGCAAGCTCTTTTCGTCCGCCTCTTTTTTGGCGAATTCCGCGTTTTTCACGGGCTCAATCTCTCCCAAAGACAATTCGCGCACTTCGCAAGAGCCCGCGATCTCGATGCTGCGGATATCCAAGTACTCCGGCACGTTCACGCTGAAGTTTGATTTTTGCGCGCCGAAGTTTTGGTACAAGAAGGCGGAGTTCGCGTAGATCTCAAGGCTATTTTCCTGCGCGCTTAAATTTACGGCAAGCGCCGCAGCTGCGCTTAAAAGCACTATTTTTTTCATTTTTGCTCCTTAAAAATTTTACGTAATTGTAACGATAAATTTTGATTTTTATGCTTAAAATTTGGAGTGAATTTTAAAATTCCGGCCCCGCCGCCCGCTTTGAAATTTTAAAATTTCGCCGCCTCAAAATCCCCGCCGCGGACGCTAAAATTTTACCGCCGCTAGCGTTCATTAAGTCCTCTCACTCGCGCAGCCTAAGCGATAAAATTTTAAATTTAAGAAGCTTCTATTTTAAGGATGAGCTGTACCCCTCCGCGAAGTCAAACCGATAAAAATGCAGGCGCTAGCCTGCCGTAACTTTAGCGGGGCGTGGGGCAGAGCCCCACTCGCAGGCTCGGACTTTGTTCGGGCCGAGAAGTAAAGACTAGAATGGATACGTCAAGCAACACACCCTGCCGACCTTTTCGTTGTAGCTGACGTCAAGCTTCAGATCGTATAGCTTGCTTAAAATTTCGCTTTTTATGATCTGCTCGGCCTTGCCGTATGCGACCTCGCCGCCGCCTTTTACGAGCGCGACGTATCCGCCCAAAAGCAGCGCGAAGTCCGGATTGTGCGTGGCTAAAACGACGGTGTAGCCGTTTTTGAGAAGCTCTTTTGTGGCACGGAGGAATTTGTATTGGTTGGCAAAGTCTAACGCCGAGGTGGGCTCGTCGAAGATCACGATCTTAGGCTCGCTGCAAAGGGCGCGCGCGATGGACGCCATCTGCCTCTGGCCGCCGCTTAGACGCGTGATGATCTTGTCTTTTAGATGCCAAATTTCAAGCATTTTCATGTAGTGCTGCGCGAACTTGTAGTCGTTTTCGCTCGGCTGCGAAAAGATCCCGATATGCGCCGTGCGCCCCATCAGGACGTATTCGAAGACGCTGTAATCGTACTCGCAGACCTCGCTTTGCGAGACGTAGCCGATGATCTCGGCGCGCCCTTTGGCGCTGAGGCTCGCCATATCCTTGCCGTCGATTGAAATTTTACCGCGCAGAGGCTCAAGCGTGCCGCTGATTAAATTTAAAAGCGTCGATTTGCCCGCGCCGTTTTGCCCCAAAATCGTCAGCATCGCGCCCGCTTCGAGGTTGAAATTCACGTCGCGCAGTGTTAGAGGGGCGGATTTTACGTAGCCGAAGTCTAAGCTCTCAACCCTAACCATTTAGCTTCCTTTTGTTTTTAAGTAGGATGAATATAAAAAATAGCGTGCCGATAAAGCCCGTAAGCACGCCTAGCGGGATCTCGCTTTGATTTATGCTGCGCGCTACGTCGTCTACGATGAGCACGAAGATCGCGCTTAAAAATATGCTCGCCGGGATCGCCTTGGTGTTGCTAACGCCCACGATCATGCGCGTTAGATGCGGCATCAAAAGCCCCACCCACGCGACTATGCCGCTGATACACACGCTACTTGCGGTTAGCAGCGTCGCGCAGACGATGATGATGCCCCGCTCCAGCACGACGTTTACGCCGAGCTTCGCTGCCGTCGCATCGCCCATGGATAGGACGTTTATGCGGTAGCTCATCAGCACCAAGATAGCGATACAAACCCCCATCACCGGCGCTATCATCGCCAGCACGGAGGGATCGACCTTCGCGAGGCTTCCTAGCTGCCAATACACGATGTCTGCAAGCTTCGTCTCGGGATCCGCCATAAATTTTAAAAACCCAATCAACGCGCCCATCAGACCGCTTACGATGATGCCGGCAAGCACAAGCATTATGGTGGCGCTCGAACGCAGCGCGCGCGTAATCAGAAGCGTAATGCAAACCGCCGCAAGCCCAAAAACGAAGGCGAAAAGCTGGATCAAAAGGATATTTAGATCAAGCAGGATCGCGATCGCCGCGCCTACGCAGGCTCCGGCGCTGACGCCTAAGAGATCTGGCGAGACGAGTTGGTTTTTAAAGACACCCTGATACGCCGTGCCGCTGATGCCCAGCGCCGCGCCCACGAGCACCGCGGCGATGATGCGCGGCAAGCGCACATCCATAACGACGTTGTGGACGTTTTGCGCTACTTCGCCGCCGCTAAGCGCTTTTAAAACCTCGGCGATGCTTAGGCCGAAGCGCCCTATACAAAGCGATATCGCAATCGTTGCAATCGTCGCCAGTATCAGCAGCAGGAGCATAAATTTAAAATTTTTCATACCTTCCCTTGCTTTAAATTTTATCTTTTGCCTTAAATTTAATCTTTGAAATTTCGCCTCGTTGAAACCTGTTTAAAATTCCGCCCTTCGGCTCGTAGGCGAAAGGCTTGCAGTAAAATTCCTTCGTGATGGCTCCAAGATCAATATTTCAGAAAAGATCCGGATGAAAATTTTAGCCGCCTACAAGATTTGTAGTGACGTCCTCGCGCCCGTGCAGTCCCAGCCGAAAATGTTTGCAGGCGCAGCATAGACGCGCTTTTGTCGCACCGCCTCAAGCTGCGAAACGCAGGACTTGACAGCAGCGCCTCCGCCTCGCACGACATTTTCTATCGATGATGACGCAGAGACTGCAGCGACTTTGATTTATACATCTAAATCCTTAAACAGATGTGGCATTTTAGCATATATCATATTAAATTTTTATGATTTTAGCTTTCATATACGCGAGCGAAATTTAATGGCGTGCAGCTCCGTGTAATAAGGCTTTTAGCAAAATTTAGCTTGCGGATTTCAGATGAGCGTCTACGAAATTTATGCTGAGATGGAATTTTAAAATTTCATCCGTTCGCGAAAGATAGACTTAAACCTGATGGCAGAATTTTGCCTGGCTAAATTTCGCCTATTTAGCAGCAGACAGCGCGCGGCGAAATTTTACGTAGGATTTTAAGATTTGATTTAGAATTCCGTAAACGGATACTGCGCGAAAATTTTCTCTTTATTTGACCCCGGTTTTGCTAGCTACTTAGTCGTAGAATTTTACTTGCCGTTTGGCCGCGGGATTTTATTTGCCCGCAAGAGGTTAAATTTTATCATGAAATTTCGCATCGCTTAAAATGCGATGCGAAATGAATCCGTCGTCGCTACTGCCAGCCTAGGGCTTTGCGTTTTAAGCGCATGTCGCTTACCATTTTTAGCGCAAGTGCGACTGGATCGGTATCTACGTGCATCACAGAGCCAAGCGCACGCCTGGTGCCCTCTTTGAAAAAGTGTATGACATTTGCGGAGCCGTGGATTTGATACTCGACGCAGTGATACGAGTCGATGCCCATTAGACGGAATCCAAGCGAGGCATCGACGCCCTTTTCGTTCGCCCACTCGGGAGAGGTGAAGGCAAGCGGCAGCTCGTAGAGATTTTTGCCTAGCACTCCTGCGATACCTGCGAAAATTCCGCTGGAGCGGGTATTATCGATGCACTCGCCCACGTGCCACACCGGCGGAAGCTCATCTTTTTCTAAAAACGCCCGTAGCGACGCGCCTGCTTTTTTATACGCGCTTTTTTGGCAAAAGCCCAGCTTCATTAGCGGGAACGACGCGCAGCCGTTGGTTAGGATTAGGACGTTATTTTCGATTAGGGTTTGTGCGACATCTATGATAGCGCGCTCATAAGGCACTTTAGGATTGGTGCAGCCGACCATATTTACGATGCCTAAAATTTCACCGCTTTTTAGCGCGTGCGCTAACGGCTCCATACCGCCGTAGTGTTTATGGACGAATTCTACCGAAAAGCCCACTTCGGCCTCGACTTCATACGGCGGGATATATACCGGCAGTCCTTTGCGCTTTTCGTGAGATTGCAATGCGCGATCTAGAATTTTACGCGCCAAATTCCTAGTCTCGGCGATATTACTATGGTGATGATCGTAGCCTATATGCTCGGCTCCGGGAAGCCTAGCTGATGAGCTTGTGGTAACGACCTTGGTCTGGAAGCAGTTAGCTACATCCATGATCGCAGGATAGACATCTTGGACATCGGCGACCCACAGATCAAGTGCGCCTGTGCCTATGACGAGTTCGGCAGTTACGGCGTTTGAGAGCGGCACGACGCCCCAGTTGCGATACATCGCCGATAGCCCAGAACAGCACACGCCGTAAAATGCGATACCCTGTGCGCCTATTGCGCGAGCCTTGTCTTGGTACTCCTTAGAATTTCCGATCTCCACTATTAGGCTTACTAATGTCGGCAGATGTCCGTGCACGGCGATATTGACCCAGCCTTTTTTAAGTGCGCCCATATTGCTTTTGGAAGTTACGCGATCTCCTACGCCAAATAGCGCATCCGTAGCGATATTCGCAGCTACTACGCCGGTGAAGGTAAAAGCAAGCCCGCAGCGCAAAAGATGCTGCATCACGCTGCGCCAGTCTCCGTCCGTGCCTACACCCGTTCGGTGATACGCCTCAAAGACTTCGTTATACGCACTAATCGGCAAGATATCTAGCTTCCGCCATACTTCTTGACGCTCCTTGGGTGCGAGCGCAGTGATGGTTTTATACTCGCCGCTGCTTTGCGAAAGATCTGTCAAAAGCGTATCGGCAAGCTCGATCGCTACCTCTTTTAACTCTCTGCCTTCAGTTGGAATTCCAAAGGCTTTGGCGGTATTGATGATTTTGTATTCGCCTATTATGGGCAGATCTAGCTTGCCTTGTGCTGCCCATTTTAGCGATAGTAGAAGCTCTCTAGCGTGCGCGCCATGTTGAGCTACGCCTGCAGCTACTTGACGCAGTAGGTTGCGCGATACGATGAGATCGGCGTCCGCACCGCAAGTGCCGCGATCGGCCTTTTTAGTAATTTTGCAAGGTCCCATATTGCAGATCTTACAGCATACTCCGGTAAGTCCATAGCTACACATAGGCATCTGTTTGTCGAAACGATCAAACGCCGTATCTACACCGATCTGCTCCATCCTAAGCATCATTTCGCGCACGGCGGGATCAGGGGTTTTCTCAAGTACCTCTTGCTTTGTGGGGAAGGTCTTTTTGTATTCAAGCACCGCCTTCATATAATCCGCCGTAAATTCCGCCTCGTGAAAATGCTCGAAAAGATTGCCCTGTGCGCCTTTATGTGTGTGCGGACTAGCCTCTGCGGGCACTAAAACTTTTGGGATACCGTGCTCGTCAAATCCAATAATCGCGCGATGAGAGTGGGGCTTGTGATCATGGCAATGTTTGTCGTGCTCGTGCGAGCTGATGGCGGAATTCTCGTCGCACTCATGCGAAGACGCTGCAGAATTTACGCCGTATTCGTGCAAATAAGCTGCGAGGTTTTCTTCTTGATCGTGTGGGTGGGTCGCAAGATCTTCGTCGTGTAGATGCGAATGGATTGCGGAGTTATCGCTATGCTCGTGCGAGCAAGAGAAGTGGTCTTTGCTGCTTGGGCTCTTCGCAGGATTTGAGATGGAATTTGTCAAAGAATCAGCCATGGAATTTGTCGTAGAGTTTATTGCGGATTTTTTAGCGTTGCCTGCGCTTTGAGTGCTTGAGTGCGCCGCAGGGTTCGTGCCTGAAGCAGAGCGTGCGCTATCATCGTAGCCAGACGCGGAATTTCTGGCTTCGCAGTCGCACTCGTCGCAGGAATTCTCACCTGCGGCGCGATTTTTAGAAATTTTGTCGCGAGCATGTGAGGCAGAAGTCGTAGAATTTGCTGCGGAATTTTGAGCGATATTTGTGCTTTTATCAAAAACGGATGCGGCTGAGCTTTTGGCTGCGTCTGCGACGGAATTTTCTCCCGTATTCGCAGCGGAATTTTCATCCGTCGCAGCTTTCTTGCGTGAGCCTTTTTGTTTTGCGATTTTGTCGTTTGCCATGACGTCTCCTTAAAATTTATTTTAAAAATAAGCGAGAATGCAGCCCTCAATAAATATACTTAAAAACTACATTATTTAATTCTTATAGATAAAATTTAACGTGATTGTATTTTTTAATTGCTTTAAATTCCCTTAATAGCGCACTAAAATAAAAGATAAATTTTTATGAATAAAATATACTAAAATAGCTGGATTTAAATTTTGCCAAGCGGCTCGATCATCTTAGATAATCGATTAGCTTGGCGGAGATTTCGTGAAACTGCAAAATTTTATGCCCCTTTTTCTCGCGCATGAAATTTTGTGCGTCCTGAAGTCTAGCAAACGTGATGAGATCGTCGCCTCTGGCGCTTTGCAGCACGCTGCCGAAGACATAAAACGCGTCCTGCGCCCGCAAAATTTCGCCGCTTGCATAATCGGTGACGTAAAGCTCCGCGCCGCCGAAATTTACGTCCGTGGAATTTGCCTCGCCTAAATTGCCGTTAGCGGGATTTTTGTTCGCAGAATTCGCTCCCAAAGAATTTTCATTCTCAGAATTCATCTCTGCGGAAGCTCCGTTAAAATTTGCGCCCGAGCTCTCACTTTCAAAAAAATATGCAAACATCGCCTTGGGCGAAGCAAACGCTAGCGCGCTGCTGTCTTTAAGTCTTGCATAGGCGCGAAATTCGGGATGCGCGCTAGTATCGATGCCGTATTTGGCGCAGGTAAGATTTACGTCTTTAAGCCACGCGGGCTCGCGCACGCTTTTAGAATTTTGCGCCGAATCGGAGCCTGTCTTATCTGATGCGCCTAAATTCTGTGCCGAGCTAGAGCTTTGCGGCGCAGAATTTTGCATCTCCGCTGCGCCGCAAAGCGCTATAAATGCCGTCAAAATGAGTGTAAATTTCACGCCAAATCCTTCGATCTAAAGATAAAATAGCCCAAAATCAGGCTCGCCGCGCCCAGCGCAATCGGATAGAGTAGCGAAAAGGCGATGAAAAGCCCGCGCCCGAAGTGATCTAGGATAAAATACGCCGTCGTGCCGATGACCGCAAGATCGGGATCAAATAGGCTGATAGCGGCGATGCGGAAGTCCTCCATCGGGTTTGCTAGGGCGATTGCGAAAATGAGATTTTCGTTTACGCCCGTTTTTGCGAGCAGTCCGATCAGCACGAGATCCAAAAACGCAAGGCAGAAAAGCCAGACGAAAAACGCAAGCCCAAGCCCCATCTCTTGGCTTTTTGAAACGGCACAGATCAAAAACGCGATCCCCAAAAACGCTGCGCACAAGCTAAAAAGCAGCCCCGTATAAAGCAGGCAGATCGCCCACGGAATGCCTGTGCCCTTGATCGCGCCCCAAACGATTGCGAGCAGCAGCGATAAAAATATCGGCACGAACACTCCAAACAGCCTTCCCAGCGCCTTGCCGTAGTAATACTGCGCCTGCGAGATCGGAAAGCTTAGCAGGTATTCTAAGATATTTAGGTCGCGGTCGGCTAGGATCGCCTTGCTAGTGGTTACGAGCACGAATACGGGCAGGATGATGATGCAGATCTGAATAAACAGCAGCAGCAGTCGCGAAAGCCCGCTAAAGCCGAGCACGCGCGAGTCGGTCACCCCCGTGATGAAAAACGCCGCCACGAGCCCGCTAAAGATCAGCAGATAGAGCAAAAACCAGCGCGAACGGAAGGATTCTTTGATATCCAAAGCGGCGATGGTGAGTAAATTTTTCATTCATATTCCTTTATTGCGCCTAGGCGCGCTTTTAAATTTATATTTCTCGCGCGGCTTAAATGCACCGCCCGTCTTTAAATTTTAGCCTCGTTTTGCAGCGCGGATTTCGCGGCCTTAAATTTTGCCCGTCTAGCGTTTAAACAGGCGGCGAAATTTTATCCGCCGCCTGCGACTGCGGATCGCGCATAAATTTTAAATTTACGGCTTGCTTGTGGCGCTTGCAAACAGCGCGTCGTTCGCAGTCCGCTATCCGTCGTCCGCCGCAGTTTTAAAATTTAGCCGTTTGACGGGCCGCTTAAATTTCAATTCCGCAAAATTTCAAAGCCGGGCGTATCCCGCGGCATAAATTTTAAAATTCTAAAAATCCCGCATCGGCGAATTCTGCGCCGGATAAATTTTAAATTTACGGCGAAATTTTAAGCTAGCGCGTCCATGTAAATTTTAATTCGGCAGAACGAAATCTCGCGCCGTGCGTTAAATTTAGCTACGTTACAAGATAAAATTTTGCAGCCGTTTCCTAAGCCTAGCTTTGCCTCGTGCCGAAGTTGCAAAGTAAAATTTTATCTCGTCTGCTCTCGTTTACGGCGGCGCGATAAAATTTTACGCTTTAAATTTAGCGTAAAACGAAGCCGCTTAAAATTTCGTCTTAGCCAAAGCGTCCTTAATGCGCGTGCCCCGAATGCATATCGTGCGCCGTGCCGTTGCCCTCGTGCATCTGCCCCATATCGTGCGGTGAGCCTTGAGGATGTGCCGTGCTACCCGCATCGCCGCCGCCCATATCATGCTTAGGTTCGCTCATGCCGTGCTCTGCGGAGTGAGGGTCCTTCATGCCGCCCATATCGCCATGATCGTGCATACTTCCCATATTGCCGTGCGCATCGCGACCCATATCGCCCATTCCCATGCCGTGCGAGCCGCCGCCTGCCTTAAGTGCCGCGACTACTTGATCGAAGCTGAAGTCTTGCTTGCCCTCTTGTTTGTTTTTAAACGCGCCCCAGCCGAACGACATAGGGGTTTTAAAGCCCTTGTAAAAATGCGCCGTGCGTGCGTCGATAAACTCGCCGTTGCCGCTAGCGTCATTGATGTAAATTTTGGCGTCCTTTAGCCAGTTTAGTTTGTCGTTGGTAACCATAAAATCCACCAAGCAGCCGATGTCGTCAAAGTAGTGGTTTTTGCCGTCCACGCGCACATCGACGCTGAAGCGGTTGTCGCTGATCGCCATCTGGCAGTGCTCGCATACGTCTCTGTCGTAATGGACGTTGCCGTAGTCTTTCTCGTCGCCGCAGCCTAAAAACGTAAGCGCAATAAGTGCGCAAAGTAAAGCTTTAAACATTTTTGTCATCTACGATCCTCCCTAGATCCATTGAAATCATTCTTTTTACCAGTCCTCCCACTTCCTCGAGCCTATGCGAGATAAAGATCAAGCTCTTATCTTTTGCGTGGTTGTGCAAAAGCGTCTTAAAACGCTCGCGCGCGCTCGGATCGAGATTGGCGGTCGGTTCGTCAAAAATCATCGCCTTGCTGGCTCTGCCGAATGCTAGCGCAATTAAAAATTTCTGCTTCATACCGCCGGATAGCTTATGAAAGGGCTTGTTTAAATTTAAACCCAGATCAAGCTCCATTTCGTCGCAAAATTTTACGATGTCTGCTCTGCTTGCGTCAGCCGTGCGCTCGGCGAAGTAGATGAGCTCATTTAGGCTCAGCTTAAGCGGCGGCGGGGTTTGCGGCACGAAGCTGATACCGCGTAGCGCGCGGCTGCGCTGCTTAAACGAATCAAATCCGTCGATGGCGACGCTGCCGCTTGTGGGTATGTATTCGCCTAAAATCGTCCGCATCAGCGAGCTTTTGCCCGCTCCGTTTTGCCCGACGAAAAGCACTTGCTCGCCATCATCGATATTTAGATCGATATCTTTTAAAACGAATTGATCTGCGAATTTCTTGCTTACGTTTTTAATCTCTATCATAGGCTTCCTTAGATCATATCTTTTAGCTTGTTGCCGATACTCAGTGCGTCTTGGTGACACACGTCGATACAGCGTCCGCACAGCGTGCAGTCGATCCCTTTTAACATAAATTTGCTCTTATCGCCTAGGTTTTCGGATGCCTTTTTTTTGGTGATGTCTAGCACGTGTGAAACGAAGCAGACGTCTTGGCAAACGCCGCAGTGATCGCACCTACTCTTATCCCAAGTAATCTTGCTTAGGCTTGCTTTTGCCGCAAGCGAATAGGTGCTTCCTAGCGGGCATAGATGCGCGCACCACGCTCGCCTGCTAAAAAACACTTCGAGCAAAAATACAAAAACGATCCAAAGCCCAGCCAGCGAAAAGCCATAGATGATGAGGCGCGATAAAATTCCAACTACGTTAAAAATTTCAAAAACGAGTAGATCCGTAATCGCGCTTAGCAGCAAAAATACCGCCCAGATCGCATATCGCATACCGCGCGGCAATGAGCGCTCCTTGATGACGTGCTTTGAAATTAGCGTATTATGCAGCTTTTCGCCGATCTCGCTAAGCGCTCCGTAAGGACAGATCCACGAGCAAAACGCCTTGCCGCCCGCGATGAAGTAAAACAGCAAAATGGTGCCCGAGCCGATAAGTAGATTTATCGGCAGATCCTTGTGCGCGGCGATCACCTCAAGAGTGGCAAAGGGATCGGCTAGGTGAAAGCCAAGTATCCGCGAGCCGCTGATGTCGCCTTCTAAAATTTGAATATCCGCACGAAAGGAAAGCACGAAAAGCAGATGCACCAAAAATACCGTGGCGTAGCGCAGCGCCCGAATACTGGGGCGCAGTTTGCCGCTTCTGTTTTTAAGCGCGAAGGTCGAGAAAAAGCTCGTATTTTTGATCGTGCATCGCGAATTATATTTATCCAAGACCTACTCTTTAAATTTTGAAATTTCATCCGCGAGCTTATCTAGGCTCTCGTCGCTTACGTTGGTTAAAAGTCCGCTCATCAGGCTGTTTTTGATCTTGCCCGCTTTATAATCTTTGAGGCTTGCTAAAATTTGATCCTTGCTCTTGCCTCCGATCGGCGGAGCGATCTTGCCGCGTCCGTCGTCGCCGTGGCAAGGCGCACAGCTTACCAGATATGAGCTGCTTACCTCAAAGTCGCGCTCTTTAACGCTCTGCTGTAAAATTTTAATATTTTTTACGTCCTTATCGTCGATGAGATCGACGCTTTTACTCTGCGGCGCTGGTTTTGTTTGCACCTGCGGCTTAGCCTGCTCCTGTTTCGGCACGCCGGAGCCGCCCGAGCTTGCCATAAAGATCATCAGCGCGATCAGCGCTACACCCAGAATCAAAGCTAAAATTTTGCCCGGTTTCATTTCTGCTCCTTAAATTGTTTGTTGAACTCGTAAATTTCTTTCGCCATCGTCTCTATCTGCTGCTCGCTCATGCCGTTTACGAGCTGCACCATAAGAGGATTAGGCTTTTCTTTGAATTTATACTTTTTAATCATATCCACGATCTGCGCGTCGGTTTTATCCAGAAGCGACGGACCGATGATGCCGTTGGCGTAGTCGTCGTGGCACGCCGAACAGCGCAGGATAAAATCGTGCCCAAGCCGTTTTTTCATCAGGTCGAAATTTAGCTTTTCGTATTGGTTTTTGATGCTCGAATATGCCACGATATTTTTGGTCGTTTCGTTTACATCGCCGTTTAGGTTAAAATTTACCTTTCGCTCGCCGTAAAAATCGTAGCTTACGAACTTATCGTCCTTCTTGGGCGCTTCGCCGCTTTTAACGCTGATGCGAGGCTTGGCAGTATGATTTTGTTCCACGCTCTGCGGCGTAGAATTTGAACTTACAGAATTTTGCGAAACGGAATTTTGCCCTGCGGAGCTTGAATCGTCGTCATCTCCGCAGCCGCATAGCAAAAGTGCCGCAGCTAGCGAGCAGAGGTAGAATTTAATAGAGTTTTTCATTGTTTTCCTTCATAGATTGATTTGTAATCCGCCCGCGGGATTATCTCGATGATACGCGCCGGGCAGAGCTCTGCGCACGCGCCACAGCCGACGCAAGCGCTGCGGATCTGCGGAGCGAAATGCGCGCCCGCTTCTATCATAGCGATGGCATCAAGCGGCTGCGGGTAAGGGCACAGCGACGCACATAGATCGCAGAGTTTGCCCTCTTTCGCCGCCAGCGCTGAGTTTAACTCGCGCTCTTGCTCGGTCTTAGCGGGTTTTGGGCGCAGATCGTCCGGTCTTAAAACCTGCCCGCGATACGCCAAACAGGCGTTTAAATTTTTAATCACGGCGATTCCCATTTTAACCTTTTTAGGCTCGTTCGTTTCGTGGCTGAGCGCTCCGCTTGGACAGGCGAGCACGCAAGGAAGCGCGCCGCAAAGATAGCAGCCTCGCTCTTTGGCGTCGATGACGGGCGTACCGATGTCAAAAAGATGAGTAATATCCAGCAGATAGATGCTGTGATAGGGGCAGACCTGCACGCATTGGCCGCACTTGATGCAGCTAGAGCGGAAGCCGCGCTCCGCTAGCGCTCCGGGCGGGCGCAGATATAAAGAGGCGGAATTCCCGCTAGAATTTTGTTTTATAGAATTCGGCGCGGAATTTTGCCCTGTGGAATTTTGCTCGTTTAAATTTTGCGCTTCACTGCCCGCGGAATTGGTAGAATTCTCATCCGCAAACAAGCTCACTGCCCCGAGTGTCCCGAGCGCTCCGCCGAGTAGTTTTATCGCTTCGCGTCTATTCTTTGTCATTGCCTCATCCTGGGTTTTGGATCTTTTAGCAGTAGCTCGGGTTCGGAAAACGGAGCGAGTTTGGAGATGAAATTTAAAAGCGCGATCCCGCTGGAGCCGTAAAAAAACCGCACGCTAGGCTTATGCGCCCAAAGTCTGTCGGCATAAGCATATGAGCTGTAGCTAACGTCGCCGTAGCCGTCGCCATCGCGATCAAATCCGTCGTAATCGTCGAAGTAGTTGCCACTCCATTCGTTTTGCAAGAGCTTGGACTCAGGCGTATCGTTTAGCACGATCTCCATATTTCCTTTAAATTTATTGTTTTTAAATACGCTTTTTAGCTGCGTGGCGTGGAATTGCACGCCGATGCTGTTGTATTCGATATCGTTGTTTTCAAAAACGTTAAGCGAGCCCGGCTGATAGGGGGATTGATCCAGATAAAACCCGCGGGCGTTGTAGACGACTTTATTATCCGTAACTCTGAAATTTGAGCTATCCTTCATACCGATACCTACGCCGTAAGCGCCGTCTGCATTACGCACGACGTTACGCCTGGCGATATTATCGCTTGAAAACATAAAAAATAATCCCACGCTATTGCCGTCGTAGTAGTTATCCTCCACGACGTTATGCCCGGAGTTCATAAAGTGCAGCGAATAGCGGCAGCTATGACCTTTATTACCTGCGACGAGATTGCCGTTAGAGAAGTAAAAAACGGTGTCGCGGACGTTATGAACGTCGTTATTTAAAATTTTATTGGCATTGGAATACCAAAGCTTGATGCCGTCGCCTTTGAAACTCGTGCGGTAGGTATTGCTTGAAATTTCGTTGCCCTCGATCGTTACGTCGTTTGCCTTGCTTAGCACGACGCCGTAGAGCACGTCTTTGATGAGATTATTTTTTATGATTACGCCGTTTACGTCGCTTACGTTGATCCCCGCATCCTCGCTAAGATGCTCGAAGCCTCCGTTTTGGATTGTTAAATTCTTGATTGTAACATGCGGCGAGCGGACGCGGATGACCGTTCCGTTGCGATCGCCTATGATCACGGCGGAACGGTCTAGTCCGTCGATAGTAAGGGGTTTATCTATTAAAATATTGCCGTGGTACTCGCCTGCGGCTAGTTCGATAATATCGCCCGCTTTTGCGCTATCGATCGCGTCTTGAAGCTCGCCCGCACCTAAGCTTAGCGCGAGCGAGATTACTAGAAGCAAAAGCCTCATCTATGCTCTCGTAGGAATTTTTTCTTAGATAGTAATGCTAACGCCGATAGCAGCGATAGGGCCAGCATCAGCCAAAAGCCAAGAGCCGGATATGAATGGGTAGTAAAATGCGCCACGCTACCATCGCCAAATGCTGTAGGCATAAAAGGCTTTATTTTAAACGCGCCCCAGTCTTGCAGGTTGTGCCCAAACCAATACAGCCAGCCTACGTAGCAGCCGATGAAGATAAGCGGCGCAATGATCGGCAGGATCATAAGCAGGGTCTGCCCCTTGCCGTCGTAGTACAAAAACGCGAGCATGCCGATCGTAGCGATTATGAGATAATACGGCGATAGCGAGTGCTCGAGCGTGCCGCCGCGCCAGACGGGATACATTCCGATATAGTGATTTAGGGTATTCATCTCGCCGACATCGCCGCTAAAGCCGTCAACGTGGACGTAGAGCGGAATCCCGTCAGGGAAAGCCTCTTTAGGGTAGTTCGGCGCTTCGAGTGAAATTTTCCACACCGGTATGCTAGGGACTCCCACTTCAAATTTATGCTCCAGCATCGCGCCTAGATCGTTTTTAACATCACTAGGAATTAGGTGATTTTTATACGATGCTTTCGTATAAAAATTCCATATCGGTGCGGAGTATGCGGGCAGCTGCGAGACGCTGCTAACCTGCCCCGATACGATTTTGCCTTGGACTTTGAAAAATCCGAGCGTAGGGATGGTAAAAGCGACCGTCATAATAAGCAGCGCTAAAATCGCGTAAATTTTATATTTTGGCATTTCGTCTCCTTTAAATTCTCCCCCTTGCGGGGGAGAGTGGGGCTAGTTAAGACCCGCGTTCTCATCGACCCATTTTAGGTATTCGATGATATCTTTGATCTCTTCGTCTTTCATATGCTGATTTGGCATGCGAAGGTTGAAGTAATTTATCATTGCCTTAACGTAGTCGTCTTCGTAGAATTTAGCAGGGTCTTTGATAAAATCGGCTACCCATTTCTCGCCGTTTTCATGGCGAAGTAGGACGCCCGTTAGATCAGGACCCGAGCTTACTTGACCTATGACGTGGCAGCCATTGCAGCCTCCGCGTAGGTAAGCCTTCTCGCCGTTAGATGCAGCCTCGCTCATAGGGGTGGAGAGCTCGCGGATTAGATTGTTTTTAGCGCGAAGTCCGACATCTGCGGTTTTTACTAGATACTGCCAAACTTGACCTTCCCAAAGTATCGCGCCGTTCATATCGCCTGCTTTTACCGCGGCATCTGCCTTGGCTTTGGTTTCAGGAATTTTGCCGTATTGATCCAGCGCGTCATCGACTAAAGCCTTGACCTTAGGATATTTCTCGTAGTTTTTCTCTTTTAAGAATTTAACGACTGATTGAATAACGTCGTCGGTGGCTTTATTCGTAGCTACTACCTTGTCGTATTCGGCTTTTAGAGCTTCTGGGCTAAGAGCTTTTAGCATAGACGCTTTAGCTGAAGTATATTTTTTATTCGGATCTTTTACATATAGATATCCAAACATCTCAAGGTGCAACGCAGAGCAGAATTCTGTGCAGTAGAAAGGAAATACGCCCTCTTTATCTGCGATGAAATTTACGCTCGCAGTCTTACCCGGCTCAAGCGACATATGCAGATCGTAATCATCAACCGTAAAGCCGTGAGTTTCGTCCTCGGCACGCTCTAAATTTGTCATATAGATCGTTACGTTATCGTCCTTATTAACCTCGATGTGCTCAGGATTAATATGGCTGCGGATCGCCGTAGCATAGACTTTTACGTTTTTGCCGTCGCGCTCGATGCGTTCTTGACCCGCTAGCGTCATAGCAGGGTGTTGTTTGCCGGTGCGAGAGTTTGTTCCCATAGTATAGGTAGGTTTCGTATGAAGTTTACTAGCTGCGATAGAAACTACGTCGTGCGGCTCGCCAAGACCGATAGGAAGATCATAAAGCATCTCCATTTTAGGCCCGGTGATGTCGATTAGCTGGTGATTTTGCGGATGAAGCGGTCCGATAGGATTAAATCTATCGATCGAAAGCTTATCCAGTGCGATTACGTATTTGCCGACAGGCTTTGAGGATTTGCCCTCCATGGAGTCGAGGTGACCGATATTGTAGTGGACGTTAATCCTATCTAAAACCTTTAGCGTTTTGTAGTTCCATTTTACGATCTGGCTATCAACGTAAAGCGATGTATAGATTACGCCATCTTGCGAATCGAAGGTATTATGCAAAGGTCCAAGACCAAGCTCTGCTTGTCCGTGAAGCGTCTTTTGCATATCTAAGATCGGAATTCCGTATGGATCCTTGCCTGCGTATTCTTTTTTATCAATTAGCTCTTTGATCTTTTTGAAATCATAAACGCTAGCGTGAGTATCTAACTTGCCGCCGATAATGATATAGCGGCCATCAGGGCTAACGTCAACGCCGTGAGGGGATTTAGCTTCAGGGATCAAAAATAGCGCTCCCGCTTTTACAGCGGCGTCTATCGTAACTATTCTGTGTCCGTTTACAACCTTGTAGTTTTTGCTGTCTTGAGCAAGCTTTTCTAAAATTTGCCAGTTATAAACGTGCAGGTAGTCAGTATCGTTGCGACTCATACCAGCTTCCATAGGAGGCAGACCCTTTTCGATGCCGCCTGTGTACATTTCGGAGTTGAAGCTGTTGGTAAACGCCCAGCCGAAGCTCTCGCCCTTACCTGCGTCGCTTAGATCTTGCATATACGGAGGAAGCTCTAGCGAGAAGGATTTATTTACGTCTATTTTACCTTTATCGTAGTCAAATTTCCATAGCGTTACTGCACCGCGATAAACCGCCTGATACTCCTCGATTGGGTGCCAGTCGTTATCAAAAGGGGCTGCGTATTGGCTGGTTTCGATGACGTATTCGGTATTAGGCGTTACGAAAGAGCCGCCGTGATCGCTTTTGATTACGGGATTTACAACTATTTGAGTGGTTTCGAAATCGGATAAATTTATAACCGCGATTCTTGGGTTCGCCTTATCGTTGATAAAGAGATAATCGCCCACATACTCGCCGTTTTTCTCGCTGAAATTTGGATGGTGAGTATCGCCCCAGTTGATCTCTTTGCCGTTAATAGAGCCCGATCTTAAGACCGCCTTGCTCTCCTCGTCAAAGCCGTATCCCTGCCAAGGCTCCGGGGTAAATACGCCGATATATTTGTAGATCCTCATCGACGGCACGCCGTAAACGATCACCTGTCCGCTTTGACCGCCGGAAGAGAAGACCATATAATCGTCCTTCCGACCGGTCGGCTGATAGGTCTTAGCCGCCGCCAAAACGTCTTTTTCGCTTAAATTTCGTTCTTTCATCACGCGCTCTAAGTCGCTATCTGCGGCACACAGGGCGCTTGCGGCGAACAAAACCGAGCCCAAAAGCACGGGTTTGAAACTTTTTAACATACTAATCCTTTCTTAGAATTTTAAAATTTTACCTGATTTGCTGACTACGAGGATCGCTTCCCCGTCTGCGTACATCGCTAAAAATTCGCTTTTTAAATCCACAACCTCCTTTAATCCTACTTTTTGATTTTCGTAAATTTTATCTTTAGTAGCGATAAACTGCGTGCCGCGGGCGCACACGATGGATTTGATCCAAGAGCCCACGCTTTTGCGCTCGCCGCTTTTTAAATTTATAAAATTCCCCTCTATATCGCCTGCAAATAGCGTCCCGTCGCAGTCTGCAAGCGCAGTGATGATAGAGCCGCTTAAATTTTTATCGCCAGCTTCGGCTGAAATTTCGCTTTGAGTTTTAAGCCCCTCGTCTTGAAATTTTGCGCCTTTGAATTCTAAGCCTTGAAATTCCGCACTCTTTGCGCCGCCAGCTTTTGTTTCGTTTTGCTCGGAGCCTTGCACGATTCTCGTGCTATTAAATTCTGCATCTTTAAATTTCACGCTACCAAGCTCTCCCTGCGCGGCGCGATTAGGCGCTGTATCGATGCCGCTAAATTTAGTCGCGACAAGATCTGCGCTAAAACAGGCTACGCCGTTCCAGCTTGCGACGCAAAGTCCGTTAGCGCCCAGGCTAACGGCATTGATCCTGCCGTAATGAAACGAAATTCCGCGCAGCCCATCTGGGGCGGAATTTTTATTTAAAGATTGCCCGTTCGCGGTGGAATTCTCACCTGGGGCGTAGCCGCCATCCGCGCTGTTATCAGGGTATTCGTCTAATCTTATTAGTTGATTCTTATCTACTACCGCGTAAATCGCGTCTTTTGCGGCATAGATCGCATCTATTTGGGCTGTGCCGCTACGCCCCGTCTTAAGCGTGCGTAAAAACTTTAGTCTATCGTTTAGCACCGCGATTTCGGCCCCGCCCCAAGCTAGATAAATTTTGCCGTTTTTGAAATTTAGAGCCGTAATTTCATTATCGCTGTATTTTTGCGCGAACTCCACATTCCATTTAGCAGTATCAAACATCCTAAGCTCGCCGCCACTGCCGCATAAAAGCAGTCGGTGCGAGCTTGCGTCGAATGCACCCAGACGCAGCGTGGCGTTTAGATCAAAGCTATCAGCTGCTGCCATCTGCGATAAACAAATCAAAAAGGCAATACAAAATTTTTTAAAATTCATCTTAATCCGCTCTTTGCGAAATGATACTACCCCAAGGCTTAAAAATCGGTTTAAAGCTTGAGCTATAATGGAATTCTAAGTTTTCTTAAAAGTTGCGAAATTCTATGATATAAAACAGCTCTAAGTGAAATTTTATTTCGCATTTCGTTATATAAATTCCGCTTTAAAATTATAATTTCAGTAAATTTTTATTTTGACAGATTTTTACAATTCGTAATGCTCCTTTAATTTTGTTTAAATAAAAAGTTAGTATAATCGCCAAAGTTTGTTTTAAATTTTACTGAAGGAGAAACTATGGAGTTTCTGACAAGTTTGTCTGAAAGCACTCAATTCTTTTTGCAGCTCATTATAGTCTTGGGCTGTTTGTTTTATGGTGCTAAAAAAGGCGGTATGGCGCTGGGAATTCTAGGCGGTATAGGCTTAGTGATCTTAGTGTTTGGATTTAGATTAGAGCCGGGTAAGCCGGCAGTGGACGTTATTTTAACTATCCTCGCAGTTGTCGTAGCAAGTGCAACGCTACAGGCTACGGGAGGGCTTGATGTAATGCTTCAAATAGCGGAGAAATTGCTTCGTAAGCATCCAAAGATGGTTTGTATCATCGCTCCAACTGTTGCGTGGACGCTTACAATCTTATGTGGAACGGGACATACCGTCTATACGCTGCTTCCGATCATCTATGACGTAGCTATTAAAAACGGGATTCGCCCTGAGCGCCCGATGGCTGCTTCTACGATCTCCTCGCAGCTTGCTATCATCGCTAGCCCCGTTTCGGTTGCCGGCGTTTCGATGGTCGCGATCTTACTAGGTCAAGGCGTGCATATCGAGGGCTTTAGTACGTATTTGGATCTACTTAAATTAACAATCCCTTCTACTTTCATCGGTATGCTTGCGATCGGAACGTGGTCGATTTTTAGAGGTAAAGATCTAGATAAAGATCCGGAATTTCAAGAAAAGATCAAAGATCCAGAGCAGAAAAAATATATCTACGGCGAAAGCACGACCTTGTTAGGTCAAAAGCTTCCTAGGATTAAGTGGATCTGCATGTGGATATTCTTAGCCACTATTGCGCTAGTTGCGGTTTTAGGTTACGAAAAAAGCTTGCGTCCTGCGTGGACTAAAAATGTCCCGGGCAAATCCGTAGAGATCATCGTCGATAAAAAAATGGTCAAAAATATCACGATCAAAGATGGTCAGGTCATCTCCATGGTAGACGGCGGCAAGGTCGTCTCAAACGTCAAAGAGTCTAAAGCCAAAGATGCGACGAAATTTAATAGCGTCGAAATTTACGACAAAGATAAAAAGCTTACCCAAAGCATCGTCTCTCAAGACGGAAACGTCGTCATCACGACAGGCGATAAGAGCGAAAGCATCGCAAACGCAAGTATAGTCGTAAAAGATACTATGAAAAAGACCACAAATTTAAATATGGTCTTAACCATTCAAATTTTCATGCTCTTAGCGGCGTCCATCATGATGATTGCTTCGGGTATCAAAGCGGGCAATATCGCTAAAAACGAAATTTTTCATAGCGGTATGATCGCGCTCGTAGCCATTTATGGAATTTCATGGATGGCAGAGACTATGTTTACCGCCCATATCGAGATGCTTAAAGCGTCTCTCGGCGAGGTCGTTAAGGCCTATCCGTGGACCTACATCATCGTCTCTTTGCTCATCAGTAAATTTTTAAATTCCCAAGCCGCGGCTATCGCGACCTTCGTTCCGCTTGCTGTCACTATCGGCATCGATCCGGGTCTAATAATCGCGTTTGCACCGGCTTGCTACGGATACTATATCCTACCTACTTATCCAAGTGATCTTGCGGCGATCCAGTTCGACCGCTCGGGCACTACGCATATCGGTAGATTCGTCATCAACCATAGCTTCATTTTCCCTGGCTTGATCGGCGTTCTTACTGCTTGCGGTGTGGGTTTTGTGCTTGCACATCTTTACGGCTATTTATAATAGTTATGCTCGCGGGCAGACGGCTCGCGAGCTTTAAATTTCAAACTCCAGCGGCTTTTAAAATTTTTAAATTCTAAAGCTTTCTAAATTCCGTTCATAACCCGCGCGAGGCTAAATCGTTTTAAATAAAATTTACGTTATAATCCCGCCAAATTCCACACAGGAGGCAGATATGCAAATCCCTATCGCATACGGCAAAGATGATCATCTAAATCTAGAGATAAACGAGAAAAATTTGCTCGGCGTTTTCGATCCAAACCCCGTGGCTAAATTTGACGAAACGGCGCTCATCGCAAAGGCTCTGGCAAATCCGATAAATCAAAAAAGCTTTGACGAGTTTATCGCGGGCGAGCAAAAGATCGTTATCATCGTAAACGACGGCACGAGACCTACGCCGACGGCAAAAATTTTAAAGCAAATTTACCCAAAAATCCGCGAGAAAAATAAAATTTTCATCATCGCCACCGGCTGCCACAGGCAGTGCTCGCTCGATGAGTACGAGATGATCTTCGGCAAAGAAATTTACGCGGAGATCAGAGCCAAAAACGAAGTTCACGATCACGACTCCAAGCACGACGAGATGGTGTTTTTAGGCGAGTCAAAAAACGGCACGCAGATGTATCTAAACAAAATCGTAGCAGAAGCCAAAAAGGTAATCGTCATAGGCTCGGTCGAGCCGCACTATTTCGCGGGCTACACGGGCGGTAGAAAGGCCTTTTTGCCGGGCACCGCATCGTACGAGAGCATCACGCAAAACCACAAACTAGCCCTTAGCTCCGACGCACAAGCTCTGCGACTAGAGGGCAACCCCGTGCACGAGGATATGATCGATGCGATGAAAGTTCTTGCGCATATCGATGTTTTTTCGATTCAGACGGTGCTTGACAGCGAGCACGGCGTGTATTACGCAAGCGCGGGCGATTTGAACGACAGCTTTTACGACTGCGTGAAAAAGGCAGACGAGGTCTTTTGCGTAAATATCCCGCGCAAGGCAGATATCGTGATCTCGGTCGCGCCCTATCCGATGGACGTCGATCTCTATCAGGCGCAAAAAGCCCTAGATAACGGCAAACTAGCACTCGCGCAGGATGGAATTTTAATAATGGTCGCAAAGTGCCGCACCGGCATCGGACCAAAGCCGTTTTTTGATCTGATGGCTTCCGCCGATACGCCTAAAAAGGTACTAGAAAAGATCAGCGCGGGCTTTAAGCTCGGCTATCACAAAGCCGCTAAAATGGCCGAAATCTCGCTCTGGGCGCAGACCTGGGCGGTGAGCGACCTAAGCGATGATGAGATGCGAGCCGTACACCTAAAGCCGTATCATGACATCCAAAAGGCGGTGGACGACGCGCTCGCGCAAAAGGGCGCAGACGCGAAGATCATCATCCTGCCGTTTGGCTCGATGACGGTGCCTAAGGCCTAGGCTTGGCTAAAATTTTATATTACGACGCGAGCGCGGGCGTCAGCGGCGATATGAACTTGGCCGCTCTGGTGGAGCTCGGAGTGGATTTTGACTATCTTTGCGCCGAGCTAGAGAAGTTAAATTTAGCCGGCGAATTTAAGCTAGAGCGCAAGAACGTGCTAAAAAACGGCATCGCCGCGACAAAAATCGACGTCGTGCCGCTAAAATCGCAGCCTCACGCCAGAAGCTACGCGGGTATCAGGCAAATTTTAGAAAGTTCAAATTTAAGCCGGAGCTGCAAGCAAAGAGCGGGCGCGATATTTCGCACGATCGCGCAGGCCGAAGCCAAAGTTCACGGCACAGAGGTAGAGCGGGTGCATTTTCACGAAATCGGCGCGATAGATAGCATCGCCGACGTCGCTGGCGCGGCGATCTGCATCGAATATCTTTTTGAAAAACTCGGCGTCTCGCGCGTCGTAAGCTCCAAAATCGAGCTCGGTGGCGGCGTAGCGCTCTGCGATCACGGCGCACTTAGCGTGCCTGCGCCAGCCGTTTGCGAAATTTTAAAAGGCGTGCCCGTAAGCCTCGGACGCGCAAATTTTGAGATGACTACGCCCACGGGTGCGGCGATTTTAAAGGCCTGTGCGGACGAGTTTACAGACGGCGCGAGCTTTAGGATCGAAAAGATCGGCTACGGCGCGGGCGACAAAGATGCCGCGGGCTTTGCAAACGTGCTTCGCGCGATGATCTGCGAGTCGCATTTAAGCGACGAAAGCGGCGAGTCAAATTTAAGCACGCAGGCTGGATGCAGCACAGTTTGCAAGCAAATTCTGATCTCCACAAACATCGACGATATGGACGCCGAGAGCTTTGCGCTTGCGTGCGAAATTTTGCGAGAAAATGGCGCGCTGGACGTGTTTAGCCGCTCTATTTTTATGAAAAAGGGGCGCATGGGTTTTGAGCTAAACGCGCTGTGCAGCAAGCAGGACGCGCAAAATTTAAAGGATCTGATATTTACCCACACCACCGCGATCGGCGTTCGCGAGGTAGAGATTGCTAAAATCGAGCTAAAGCGCGAGTTTGCACGGGTGCAGACGAAATTCGGCGAGATAGGACTTAAGATTTCTGGCAGCGGCCAAACGCAAAAAGCAAAGCCCGAATTTGACGAGTGCAAGGCCGCGGCGCTCGCGCACGACACGACGATAGAGCGTGTGCGAAAAGAGGCGCTAAAAATCTATGACGAAACTAGAAAAACTAAAGGCTGATCTGCGCGGGCTGGGCGAGCTAGCAGTCGCATTTAGCGGCGGTGTGGACAGCTCTCTGCTACTGCGCGCGGCGCACGATGCGCTGGGTGCGCGAGCGATCGGCATAACGATAAGATCGCCCTACATGTCCTCGCGCGAGATCGCCGAAGCCGTGGAATTTGCTAGCATCTACGGCATCAGACACGAAATTTTAGAACTCAGCGTTGCGGAGAGGATCAAAGACAATCCCGAAAACCGCTGCTATCTGTGCAAAAAAGCCGTGTTTTCGAGGCTGATCGAGCGCGCCCGCGAGCTTGGCTTTAGCCACGTCGCAGACGGCACGAACCGAGACGATCTGGGTGAACACCGCCCCGGGCTCAAAGCGAAAGAGGAGCTAGGCGTGCTCTCGCCGCTAATAAATTTAACCAAATCAGAAATCCGCGAGCTATCGCGCGAGCTGGGCTTGCCCACCGCCGAAAAGCCCGGCTATGCGTGCTTGCTAACGCGCCTGCCGCACGGGCGCAAGATCGATGAGAGCGAGCTAAATTTGATCGAAGCGGCGGAAAATCTGCTCATCGCAAGCGGCTACACAAACGTCCGAGCGCGGTGCGACCGCAAAAATATAAAGCTGCAAATGCCCTTTTCTAGCATGCAAAGCTTTCTAAACGACGCGAAATTTAAAAGCATCGTTAGGCAGCTCGTCTCACTCGGCGCTGCTGATGTGACGCTCGATCTAAAGGGGCTTAGAGAGGATGTTTTGTATGAGAGAGGATGAAATTTTAGAGCTTTTTGCTGGGATAAAAAGCGGCCGCGTGAGTGAGCAAGAGGCGCTAAAATACCTGAAAAACTACCCCTACGAGGACGTGGGCTGCGCAAAGATCGACACCCAGCGCGCCCTGCGAAACGGCGCGGGCGAGGTGATCTACGGCGAGGGCAAGACTGATGATGAAATTTTACGTATCGCTGGTGCGATCGGCGCGAGAGGGCAAAATATCCTGATAACGCGCACGAACGAGCGGGTTTTTGGGCTGGTGCGCGAGACGCTGCCGCAGGCGGAGTTTAACGCTCGCGGCCGCGTGATCAGCGTCAAATTTAAAGAGCCCGCGCTCACGCAAAGCTACATCGCGATAGTCTCTGCCGGCACCGCCGACGGCGCGGTAGTGGAGGAGGCATACGAGACGGCGAGATTTTTAGGCAACGACGTGCGTAAATTTAGCGACGCGGGCGTGGCGGGGCTGCACAGACTGATCGCAAATTTAGAGCAAATACGCGGCGCAAAGGTCGTGATCGCGGTAGCCGGCATGGAGGGCGCGCTAGCTAGCGTACTGGCGGGCCTCGTGAGCGTGCCCGTGATCGCGGTGCCCACCAGCGTGGGATACGGAGCGAGCTTTGGCGGGCTGGCGGCGCTACTAGCGATGCTAAACAGCTGCGCAAACGGCGTGAGCGTTGTAAATATCGACAACGGTTTCGGCGCTGCATATAACGCGAGCCTGATAAATCATCTCTAAATTTACGCCCGCGCGGGTCAAATTTAACGGCTAAATTTAAAAGGAAAGCGTTGCGAGAGGAAAATTTAAGAGAACAAAAACCAAACGAGCCGAAGGACGCAGTAAGGCACGAGCAAAAGCCGCAAACTAGGCAAAGCGCGAGGACGAGGCTAGCGTTCTTAGCCGCGGCGGTTTTGATTTTGGCGGCTGAAATTTACATCGCGATCTGCGTAAAAGGCGGTTTTTTGCGCCACTACGCGGGCGACATTTTGGCCGTCATCTTGCTTTACGCTTTGGCGCGGGCTGCATTTGCCGCGCCGCCGTCAAATTTAGCGCTTAAAATTTTCGCGTTTGCGGCGGCTTTGGAGCTTGCGCAGTATTTTGGTGCGGTGCAAATTTTAGGCATAGAAAATAAAATTTTAAAAGTAATGATCGGCGGGACGTTTGATTTTGCCGACCTGCTCTGCTACGCTGCGGGCTGCGTCCTAGCGGGCGTGTATGAAAAATTTGAAAAAAGGAGAAGCAATGGATAAAGAAAAAGCCGTGCAAAAAATGACAGAGGTCATGGCGAAATTCGTCGGCTACACGGGCAAGGTGTTGCCTGACGACGTGACGGCGAAGCTAAGCGAGCTCGCCGAGCGCGAGACGCAGCCGCTAGCGAGAGAAATCTACAAAACGATGTTTGAAAACCAGCGCCTAGCTAAGCAGCTAGACCGTCCATCCTGTCAGGATACGGGCGTGATCCAGTTTTTCGTGCGCTGCGGAGCGAACTTCCCGCTCATCGGCGAGCTTGAGGAGCTGCTGCGAGAGGCGGTACTGCGAGCGACGCGCGAGGCTCCGCTGCGTCACAACAGCGTCGAGACATTTGACGAGTACAACACCGGCAAAAACGTCGGCAAGGGCACGCCGAGCGTATTTTGGGAGATCGTGCCGCAAAGCAGCGAGTGCGAGATACACACCTATATGGCGGGCGGCGGCTGTAGCCTACCCGGCAAGGCGACCGTGCTGATGCCTGGCATGGGCTACGAGGGGGTTGTGAAATTCGTTATGGACATAATGACCAGCTACGGCATAAACGCCTGTCCGCCGCTGCTAGTGGGCGTAGGCGTGGGCACCTCGATCGACGTGGCATCCTTGCTATCTAAAAAAGCATTGATGAGACCGCTAGGCTCGCGCAATCCAAACGACCGAGCCGCGCTAACCGAAAAACTGCTCGAAGAGGGCATCAATAAAATCGGCCTAGGCCCGCAAGGCATGAGCGGCACAAGCTCGGTCATGGGCGTGCATATCGAAAACTGCGCTCGCCACCCAAGCGTCATCGCCGTTGCAGTAAACGTAGGCTGCTGGTCGCACCGCAAAGGCCATATCGTCTGGGATGCGGAGCTAAATTTCGACGTAAAATCGCACAAGGAGTTCGCGCTATGAGTAAGAAAATTTTAACCACGCCGATCAAGGCCGAGGATCTGGCCGACATCAAAATCGGCGACGTCATATACCTCAGCGGACACATCGTCACCTGCCGTGACGTGCCGCACAGACGCGTCGTGCAGGAAGGTCGCGAGCTGCCGCTAGATATCAGAGGCGGCGCTATCCTGCACGCGGGACCGATCATCAGAAAAACGGGTGATAAAAGCTTTGAGATGGTCTCGGTCGGGCCGACGACTAGCATGCGTATGGAGAAATTCGAGCGCGAATTTATCGCTAAAACGGGTGTGCGCCTGATAGTGGGCAAAGGCGGCATGGGCGAGGGCACGATGAGCGGCTGCAAGGAGTTTGGCGCGATACACTGCGTATTTCCCGCGGGCTGCGCGGTGGTCGCCGCGACGCAGGTCGAACAGATCGAGAGTGCTGACTGGACGGAGCTTGGGATGCCCGAGACGCTGTGGAAGTGCCGCGTGAAGGAGTTTGGCCCGCTCATCGTCTCGATCGACGCGCACGGAAACAATCTTTTCGAGCAAAACAAGGTCAAATTTAACGAGAAAAAGGACGCGGCGCTAGCTGAAATTTTACCGCAGGTCGGGTTTATAAAATAAAATTTAAACAGTATAAATTTACCACACTGCCAAATTTTATAAAATATTTAGGTTTAATAATAGGTCAAAGCTAAACCGTCGGCTAGATTTAACCGACGGTTTATATGAATTTAAAATATCGAAAATATAAATGACAAAATGAATAACACCAATAGTCCAAATAGCATATTTGGGCGTTGGAATTTATTCGCCGCTTTTAATTCCGATCCCGGAATTACCGGAATTACGGTTGCTAGCGCTGCGACGGGACCTCCCGTGAGATAGTATTGCATCATAGCGCTACCGCCTGCAGCCATAACGGCTAACGATAAAGGCGTCGCTGTACCTAGCGAAAGAGCGGCTTGCAAAAATGGTATGGTTATGGCTACTGACGCAGCATTACTCTGGGTTACAAAACCCGCTAACGCCGATACTATTAGCATACTTTGTATAGGTGCATGAGTTAGCATCGGAGTAAAAATTTGACCGATAAGATCAGCCAATCCGATTTGCTTTATAACACCGCTCATAAATAAAAAGCCTATCGTAGCCACAAGTGGAGTAGCTATCTTGCCGACGCCTTCTAGCATATTTTTCTCGCCTTCTTGAAAATTTAAAACGGAAAGTAAAATCGTAATAATCGCACTTGCAATACCTACTACAAAGACTGGAAATCCCGCAATAAAGCCGATGAAAAGCACAATAAAAGGCAAAAACGCTTTCCAAACTGGAGCTTCGTCAGCCTTTGCTTCAAATTCTTTTGAAATGCGCTCGATATCCTCTTTGCTAAGCGTTGTGCCGCTTCGCATTCTTTTTAATCTAAAAAAAGCGCAGGCAAAAACACAAAGTCCGACGAACGTACCTATAACGTTAATTAGTCCGAATCCGATATTTGATACCGCTACGACGGCTACTTGCGTAGGATGAGTAAAACCGCCGTAGTTGCCTAAAATACCGGCATGTCCGTGAATACCAGCGGATTTATTAGGATCTACTCCAAGCTTCACGGATGCCGTACCGGTTATGACTGCAGTAATAGCCGGTTGCGTAAAACCGGTAAGCATACCTATTACCGCAGCCGCTATACCGCCGGCAGTCGCTACACCTACGCCGCCACCCAGCCTATTTCCTAGTCTTACAATACTTCGAATAATTACGTCCATGAAGCCACTTGCTTGCATAACGCCGATAAACATTAAAATTCCTGTCATATCGGCAATAACCGGATTTAAACCTCCGATAATAAGAGAGGCCAAAGATACGACATTTTTTGGCCCTGTTACCGGAAATCCTGCTACTAGCGCGCTAATTGCCGAACCGACTATAGCCGTAGTATATAACGGCGTCTTACCGCTTATCATTAAGATAAGCGTAAAAATCATGACGCATTGAGCTGCGACTAACATTGTTAACTCCTTTTTAAAAATTTCGTTGAGCATTATAACATTTTTTTAAAAAATTATATATAATATTTAGTATTTTGTATTGAAAAATTTTAAAATATGGTATAATTTCCCAAACTAAAAAAGCGAAGGAGCAAAAAATGTCAAAGCCAAAAATTGCAGTCGGCGCATTGGGCGGTACGATTTGTATGAGCGCGAACGGTGGACAAGGCGGAGTTAAACCTAGCTTTAGTGCAGAACAGTTAGTAGGTGCAGTACCTGCTTTGAGGGAGATGGTGCAAATAGAGGCCAAAACCTTACTGGCTCTTCCTAGCGGTAGTTTAAAGGTACAAGATCTCGTAGAAGTTTATAAATGGGCGAAAGAGCAGATTGCTAAAGGAGCAGTAGGCGTAGTCATTACGCAAGGAACCGATACGCTAGAAGAAAGCGCGTTCTTTTTAAATTTAGTTTGGGATGAGCATGCTCCGTTGGTTATTACCGGCGCTATGCGAAATGCCGATTCTATTAGCTCGGATGGTGCCGGCAATATATATGCTAGCGTGTTAACCGCTATTAGTCCGCAAAGTAGAGATCGGGGTGTGCTGGTAGTACTAAACGATACGATTCATAGTGCACTATGGGTTCATAAGAGCAATACCTTTTCTCTGCAAACTTTTGTATCGATAAATGCCGGTATTCAGGGGCTTGTGATAGAGAATGGAGTAAAATTTATAACTCCTGCCGTATCGCGTCAAATTTATCCTTTGCCTGACGTCAAATTTCCTAAAGTAGAGATTATACAAAGCTATTTAGGTTGTGAGGGTGAAATGATTGAGCTCGCCTTACGTGCTAATTATAGTGGTATCATAATTAGTGGCGTAGGTGCCGGACACGTATCATATGATATGGTGGATAAACTAAGAGGTGCTCAAATTCCGGTCGTCGTCGCTTCTCGCACCGGTAGTGGGATTTGTGCTACTAAGACATACGGTTATAAGGGCTCGGAGATGGATTTACAAAGTATCGGTTGTATAATGTCTGGCTGGTTATCGCCGATTAAAGCGAGGCTTTTGTTGATGCTTTTGTTGGCAAACAACATGAATTTGGAACAGATAAAAAAAGAATTTGGAAATTTCTAAGGCATCGATCTGGATTGTTTTTATATTATTTTTGTATAATACTCCTAAAAAACGGAGAATAAATGATACATCTCAATTCGGATCGTCCTATCACCACAACAGAATTTATAGTCCATAGTCTTAGTCAAGATATTTTAAACGGAAATATAAAATCCGGCTCCAAGCTAAAACAAAATGAAATTTCAAAGAGATTTAACGTTAGTGCTACGCCGGTAAGGGAAGCGCTAAAAATTCTGACGGCAAAAGGGTTAATCAGTTTCGATCCATTTAAAGGCGCAATTGTAAAGGGGCTTTGCTACAAGGAAGCAAAAGAAATTTATGAACTCAGAATTTTATTGGAAAGCAAACTTATAACGGATGCGTTTGAAAAATATGATACTGAGTATCTACAAAAAGCAATTAATATCCAAGAGCAGATCGAAACTTGCACAGATTTAAACGAATGGGCTTTGTTAAATGCCAATTTTCATCGATGCTTTTGGCAGAGCGAAAGCGGCAGCAGGACGTTTAATATCGTCGAAACCCTTATAATGGCGGCAATCCCATATGTTTCACTGTCTTTGTTTTATAAAAAAACTCATATAAAATCCTCAAATGAGGAGCACAAGGCGATAATAGAAGCGTATCAGAAAAAAGACTTAAAAAAATTAGTTCATCTCAACACAGCACATACTAATAAGACGAAAAATATTTTAGAAGATGCGATAAAAAATAGCCTTTAAGTATTTTTTTACAAAGTGTAGCATTCGCGTCGCAACAAACTTGTTAAATTCTTATCGAGATTAAATTTATGCCCATTTTTACATCAACTAAAACATTTCCCGATCAAATAGCTTCTAAAATTGCTTTTTAAAATCACATAAATTATATCAAGGGAGAATTGATAAAAAATCTTAAGGTTTTATCGATCGCGACGATACCGACGCTAAATTTAAGCACTTCGGATATTGCGCTTGACGGCAAAGACGTGTCGTTGCAAGAAATGCATATTATAAACGGTGTAATTAAGCGCGAGATTAAATTTTATCTGCAAATTTAGCTGGTTGCGAGGGATAAATTTTTAAAAATTTAGACCCATAAAGCTGTTATTTTCTAAAACGCAAGCTTTAAAAATGGTACTTCCGAGCTTGTTAAAATTCTTTCGCAAATTTAGCCTACGCGCTATTTGTCTGCGCGAATTTCGCGCTTACGTAGAGGTAGCTTGCAAGCCCTAGCGCACCTAGTATAGCGCCCGCCTCGCCTATGTGCTCAAGCCCGAATCTCGTTGCGATTTGATGTCCCAAAAGCGCTCCGCCGCCGATACCTACGTTATAGATCGCCGAGTAGATCGATATCGCGACGTCGGTAGCGTCGGGAGCCAGCGCCAAAACCCTAATCTGCAAACAAAGCCCAAAGCCAAAAATTCCCACTCCCCAGACGAAAGCCGCGAGCAGTAGCGCTACGTCATTTGCGACAAAAACTTTTAGCGTCAGCACCGAGGCTAGGATAAAAAGGATCGAACAGATCAAAAATGCGTTTGGAAAAGGGCGGTAAAGCTTCGAAAAAAGCACGCTTGCGGCGATTCCCGAAGCGCCGAATGCAAGCAAAACGTAGGTTACGAAGTGACCCCCTGCGGGATTAAATTTCGCCACGAATGGCTCGACGTAGCTGTAGGTCGTAAAATGCGCGCCTACGATCAAAAACGTCAGCAGATACAAAGCAAGCAACATCGGGCGCCTTGCAAGCATCGGCAAGCTCGCAAGAGAGCCCGCGCGCCTGCTTGGCAAAAACGGTAAAATTTTCCAAAGAAACAGCGCCTCCGCCGCCGCAAGCGCGCCGATTGCAAAAAACGTAATCCTCCAGCCGAAAAGCTCGCCGACCACGCGTCCCAAAGGAAGCCCCAAAACCATGGCTAGCGATGTCCCAAGAGCCAGCATGCCGATAGCCTGCGAGCCTTTATTTATCGGCGCTAGGCGCACGACGAGCGATGAAGTGATCGACCAAAAGATCGCATGCGAAATCGCGATGCCAAGTCGTGCGATTACCAAAACGACGAAATTCCACGCAATGGCGGCCAGGACGTGGCTTAGCGTAAATAGCACGAAAAGCCGCAAAAGTAGCCTCTTGCGCTCGAGCTTCGAGGTTAGCAGCATCAGCGGCAGCGAAAGGATACTCACCGCCCACGCGTAGATCGTGATGATTAGACCCGTGCTCGTAACGTCCATGCTAAAATCCGCCGCGATATCGCTTAGCAGCGCCACAGGGATAAATTCCGTCGTGTTAAAAATAAAGGCGGCAAACGCCAGCGCGATAACTCTCGTGTAAGCGATTTTATGGACGTTCATCGGTTTTCTCTTTCTGGCTTTTAAAATTAGACTTTAAATTTAGCGCATTTAGCGGTTTTTAGCTTTTCGAGTTCTGCTTGGAATTTTAAAATTTTAAAATTCCGCGCCGTATATACGTGCCGCGCTAGATTCTAAACGGAGGATTATAGCTAAATTTATCCTCCGCGCAGCTTGCGGAAATAGAATTTACGCTCAAAACGCAAAGTCGCGTGTGGTAAAATTCACGTAGCGATCGATCGATGAAAATTTAAAATGAAATTTGCGCTGCGCTTGGCAGGAGGCAGTAAAATTTCTTATATTTGGCAGAATGCACTGAAATTTTATGTACCGCGATGTTACAAGCCATAAATAAAATTTCGCTACGTCGAGTTTGGATGTGTATAGCAGTTGAGGCTTTGTAGTGGCTAAATTTTATTATCCAGTCTTGTTGCGATATGAGGTCTTTTTATCTTGTGGCAAGTGCATTTTTAAATTTCTTAATTTTCGCGCATTCCCGTCATTTGATATTTGGGTCAGAATTTCAAGCCAGACGGCTAAATTTGCATTTAATCTCTGCCCACTGTTTGCGATCTGCGCTTAAAGTACGCAAAATTTTATTTTCAAAGCGGCGAAAGACCCCGTTTCAAATCGTCCGCAATGCTCGTCTAAAACTGCCAGCAGATCGCGCTTGTAGCCCGCCTACTGTGATAAAGCTTTAGAATTTTATTCGGTTTGCGAAGCATTTAAATTTTTAAGCAATAAATATGTAAAATTAGTGAAATTTGATAATTCCAAAGGAACTAAAAATGGCAAAAGTTATGAAAACGATGGACGGAAACGAGGCGGCGGCTTACGTCTCATACGCCTTTACCGAGGTCGCGGGCATCTATCCGATCACGCCTAGCTCGCCTATGGCGGATTACACCGATATTTGGGCTTCGCAGGGCAAGAAAAACCTCTTCGGCATGCCCGTTAAGGTAGTCGAGATGCAAAGCGAAGGCGGCGCGGCGGGCACCGTGCACGGCTCACTCCAAGCGGGCGCGCTTACGACGACGTACACCGCATCGCAGGGGCTTTTGCTAAAAATCCCAAATATGTACAAGATCGCAGGCCAGATGCTTCCGGGCGTCATTCACGTCGCGGCGCGCGCGCTTGCGGCGCAGGCTCTTTCAATTTTCGGCGATCATCAAGACGTCTACGCCTGTCGCCAAAGCGGCTTTGCGATGCTTGCAAGCGACAGCGTGCAGGAGGTGATGGATCTGGGCGGTATCGCGCATCTTGCGGCGATTAAGGGGCGAGTGCCGTTTTTGCACTTTTTTGACGGATTTCGCACGAGCCATGAAATTCAAAAGATCGAAGTGATGGACTATGCCGAGTTTGATCGCTTGCTCGATCGCGAGGCCGTGCGTAAATTTAGAGAGAACGCGCTAAATTCCGAACATCCTAAAACTCGCGGCACGGCGCAAAACGACGACGTATATTTTCAGACGCGCGAGCTAACGAATAAATTTTACGACGCGCTTCCGGACATTGTCGCGGAGTATATGAGCGAAATTTCAAAGATCACGGGGCGGTCGTACGCGCCTTTCGTTTATTACGGCGCAAGCGAGCCGCAGCGCGTGATCGTCGCGATGGGCTCGGTCAATCAAGCCCTTGAAGAGGTGGTCGATCATCTAAACGCGAAGGGCGAGAAGGTAGGCGTGCTAAAAGTACACCTCTACAGGCCTTTTAGCCTCAAATATCTCTTCGCTGCGATGCCTAAAAGCGTTAAAAAGATCGCCGTGCTCGACCGCACGAAGGAGCCGGGCAGCCTCGGCGAGCCGCTGTATCTGGACATAAAAGCCGCATTTTACGGGCGCGAGGACGCTCCGCTCATCGTGGGCGGTAGGTATGGGCTAAGCTCTAAAGACGTTGATCCAGCGCAGCTAATCGCCGTGTATGAAAATTTAAAGGCGGACGAGCCTAGAAACGGCTTTACGATCGGCATCGACGACGACGTGACACATCTATCTCTACCCGTGGGAGATAAAATTTCGCTCGGCTACGAGGATGAGACCGAGTGCTTATTTTACGGCCTGGGTGCGGACGGCACCGTAGGCGCGAATAAAAATTCCGTCAAAATCATCGGCGATAAAACCGAGCTTTATGCGCAGGCGTATTTCGCCTACGACAGCAAAAAATCGGGCGGCTACACGCGCTCGCACCTACGTTTCGGCAAGAGACCGATCCGCTCGACCTATCTCGTCTCAAATCCGCATTTCGTCGCTTGCTCGGTCGCTGCGTATCTGGATATCTACGACGTCATCGGGGGCATCCGCGAGGGAGGGACCTTTCTTTTAAATTCCATCTGGGATGCCGAACAGACGGCGGCAAAGCTTCCGAACAAGGTCAAAAAAATTCTAGCTGTCAGACGGGTAAAATTTTACATCCTAAATGCCACCAAGCTAGCACGCGAGATAGGGCTCGGAGGCCGTACGAACACGATCATGCAATCGGCGTTTTTCAAGCTTAGCGGCATCATTCCGTTCGAGCAGGCGCAGAGCTATATGAAGGAATACGCCAAGAAAACCTACGCCAAAAAGGGCGAAGCGGTCGTGGCGATGAACTGCGACGCGATAGATAGGGGAGCGGACGCCTTGGTGCAGGTAGCGATCGATCCCGCGTGGGCAAATTTAAAAGATGACGCAGCGGGTGCGGATGACAAATACAAGGGCGACGAATTTATAGAAAAGATCGTAAAACCGATGAACGCGGCGCGCGGAGATAGCTTGCCGGTCTCGGCGTTTTTAGGGCACGAGGACGGCGGGTTTGACGCGGGCACGACGCGATTTGAAAAACGCGGCGTGGGCGTTGTGGTGCCTAAATGGATCGAGCAAAACTGCATCCAGTGCAACCAGTGCGCCTTCGTCTGCCCGCACGCCGTAATCAGGGCATTTTTACTAGACGAAAAGGACGAGGCTGCCGCGCCTTTAAATTTAAAAGATCACCTGCTAGAAGCCAAGGGCAAGGAGCTGAAGGGGCTAAAATATAAGATCCAAGTAAGCCCGCTAGATTGCACGGGCTGCGCGCTTTGCGCCGAAAACTGCCCGAGTAAAGAAAAATCGCTCGTCATGGTGCCGCTTGAAGAAGAACTCGCGAAGGGCGAGCAAGAAAGCGCAGACTTTTTATTCGAGCACGTAAGATACAAAGACGATTTGATGGACAGATCAAGCGTCAAGGGCGTGGGATTTGCGCGTCCGTTTTTTGAATTTCACGGCGCATGTCCGGGATGCGGCGAGACGCCGTATATCACGCTGATCACGCGACTTTTCGGCGATCATATGATCGTAGCCAACGCCACGGGCTGTAGCTCGATCTACGGCGGATCGGCGCCTTCGATGCCGTACCGCAAGGATGAGAACGGCCGCGGCGTCGCGTGGGCGAACTCGCTTTTTGAGGACAACGCCGAGTTCGGGCTGGGAATGAAGATCGCAAGCGAGACTCTGCGCCATAAGATCGAGGATCTAATGCTGGGTTCGCTCTCAAGCGTGCCAAACGCGCTAAAGGCGCTTTATCACGACTGGATCGAAAACAGAAACGATACGCTAAAATCCGCTCAGATTAGAGATAGGCTCGTGCCGCTACTGGAGCAAAATTTGGATGCGCCCGGGGTTCGTGAAATTTTAGAGCTGAAGCAGTATCTAAACAAAAAATCTCAGTGGATTATCGGCGGCGACGGCTGGGCTTACGACATCGGCTACGGCGGGCTCGATCACGTGCTGGCTACCGGCGAGGACGTAAACGTGCTGGTGCTGGATACTGAGGTTTACTCAAACACGGGCGGGCAGAGCTCTAAAGCTAGCCGCCGCGGCTCTATAGCGCAGTTTACTGCAGGCGGCAAGCGCGTTCAGAAAAAAGACCTCGGCCAGATCGCGATGACCTACGGCAACATCTTCGTCGCGCAGGTAAATTCCAACGCAAACCAAGCCGCGACGCTAAAAGCGATCATGGCGGCGGAGGCCTACCCGGGACCTAGTCTCATCATCGCGTATTCGCCGTGTATCGCGCACGGTATCAAAGGCGGCATGGGCAGCTCCGGCGATCAAGCCGAGCTTGCGAGCAAATGCGGCTATTGGCCGACCTACACTTTCGATCCGCGACTCGCGGCGGAGGGCAAAAATCCGCTTAAAATTTCATCCAAAGAGCCGGATTGGAGCCTTTATGAGGAATTTTTGCTAAACGAAGTGCGCTACAACGCGCTTAAAAAGATCGATCCGGAGCACGCGAGCAAGCTTTATGAGGCAAACAAAGCCGACGCGATGAGGCGCTACCGCCAGCTAAAACGGCTTGCGAATGCCGATTTCGGCGATGAGGTTGCCTCTACGGACGCTGCGAGCGAGAATGCTTAAGCGTTGTAGTTAGTTTTTAGAATTCTGGGTCGCAGAATTTGTGACCCAGGAATTTCGTTAAATTCCAAAAGGAAAATCCATGAAAAAAATCGGACTAATCGGCGGCATGAGTTACGAATCTACGATTACCTATTATGATGGGATCAATCGCAAAATTAACGAGCGTCTAGGCGGGCTAAGTAGCGGTGAAATTCTGCTAAGTAGTCTAAATTTTGACGAGATCGAGCGGTGCCAAAGAGATAATGAGTGGGGCAGGGCAGGTGAAATTTTAGCTCGTCACGCGCGAGTTTTGCAAAGCGGCGGAGCGGATTATATTTTTCTTTGCACTAACACGATGCATAAGTGCTATGAGGCGATAAATGCCGCTATCTCCGTGCCTTTCGTGCATATCGCGGACGCCACGTTAAGTGAGCTGCGAAAACGTGGCGTGCAAAAAGTAGGGCTGCTCGGCACGATTTACACGATGACGCAGGATTTTTACAAACAGCGCTTGATAGATGGCGGCGTGGAGGTACTCGTGCCAAATGCGGACGAGATGGAGGCGGTAAATGAGATCATTTTTGACGAGCTTTGCTTTGGTAAAATCTTACCGCACTCCAAAGAGAAATTTTTGCAGATCATTGAAGGGCTTAGAGCTCGCGGTGCGCAGGGCGTGATACTGGGCTGCACGGAGATCGGGCTGCTCGTATCGCAAGCAGATACCGCCGCGTGGCTATTTGATACTACGCAGATCCACATCGATGCGGCAGTAAGTCTAGCTTTAAGCGAGTAAATATCAAATATGAGCCGGTAAAATTCCGGCTTATAATTTCAAATTTTTATATACATTATCAGTTAAATTTAATCTTTCTCTGTTATAATAACGACTATCAATCATAGAAGGGGATTAAATGAACGTTTTAGTTATAGGAGCAGATGAGATTACGCCCATTAAGGCGGTTTTAAAAGACCTTGGCGCGAGCAATATCGAACACTGGGACGCACGAAACGAAAATCGCGTAAATCGCAAGCCGATCCCGCAAGATACCGAGTGCGTCGTTATGCTTACGAGCTTTTTAAACCACAACACGATGAAAAAAATCAAAGGCGAAGTAAAAAAGCGCAAAATCCCGCTCGTATGCGCTAAAAGAAGCGTCAGCTGCGTATTTTGCGAATACTGTAAGGTTTTCAATTTAAATCAAGAATTCGGTTGCAGACCTTGCGAAGATGATTAAAATTCTAAGGAATTTAAATAATGCCGGCAAGCCCAAGCAAGCGGTTAAAAAATCGCGCACTACGCCGCAATCAAATGCTTACGACGATGAAACAGGCAAGCTAAATTCCAAGAATTCTTTAAATTCTAGCAAATTTAACGCTACTTGCTTTGCGCACGCCGAAAGTAAGAAATTTAGCGGCAAATTTAAAAAGTTTTCAATCGGTAAATCGGGCGTGCTTAATCATAATGTCTCTAAGTCGTGCGTTGCAAAGAGTGCGCAAAAAGACGGCGCAAATAGGAATTTGACAGCAAGGGCTTTTTACGACACTGACTTAGTACAAAATAATTTTTTCTGCGCTAAGCGTTCGGCCGAAAAATCAGCTTTATTACGAGATACTGCCGCGTCAAAACGAGATATCGCGACGCGCAAAAAACGCCAAAAAGCGGATCTACGGCGCGATAATGAGCTTATTGATAATGAAATTTTAAATGCCGAAGCTTTTAATAAAAAATTCTTTTGCGGCGAGATTTTTGGCTTTGATGCGAACGGGCGCGAGATTGTGCCAGAGGCGCTGCGGGATTATAATGCGGCTTCGCGAGCGCGAGCGATGCTAGCTCTATATAATTTTAACGTTAATGCGGATGATAGAATTCCGCCCGCAAATTTAAAGGGCGCTTCGCAGTTTCGAGCGGCATTTTTAAATTTTATCGCTTCCGAGCTTGGGCGCGGGGCTCGTAAAATTTACCGTTTCAAACCCGCCGTGAAATTTTGCGCAGCGGATAACGCGATAATCTTTGCTTATCTGCGCGGCATGCAGCTGCCCATATTTGCCGCTAAGCCCGCTTATAAGCTAACTCGCGCGATCGTGAGTCTGCGTAGCGGATTGCTGCTAAATGGAGACGATGCGTTTTGCAACTTCGTATTTTGCAAAATCGCGCTTCGCAATGCAGGCGCACAGCTGCAACTTGTGGGCAAATCGGGCGAGCTCATCGTAGTTCGCAAGAGCGGTTTTAGCCTAGGTGTGGTTACGAGCTTTAAGAAAATTCTACCTCAAAATCCAGCCATTTATGATAATGATATAAAAAAAGCGCTAGAGCTTTGCCGCGGAGCAAACCTCGACGCCGTGTATCTTGTATATCCAAAAAATGAAAATTTTAACCGCCACGTCGAGATAAAAAGCGAATGCTTTAAGGGAAATTTCATTATGAAATTAGTACCATACAAGCTTACCGACAAAATTTATTAAAAGGATACCAAATGGTTGGAATTATTTTTGGAAGCTCGATGGGCAATACCGAGGACGCCGCGAAGCTGATCTCCGAAAAGCTAGGCATAGAAAACGAGCTTAAAAACGTTGCAGACATTGCGCCTGCAGATCTAAATAAATATACTGCGCTCATCATCGGCAGCTCCACGTGGAACGACGGCGAGTTGCAGGACGACTGGGCGGGCTTTGATTTCTCAGCCCTTGATGTCTCAGGCAAGACTGTCGCGATTTTTGGCATGGGCGATAGCTCAAGCTACAGCGACGCCTACTGCAACGCAATGCGCGAGCTATACGATAACTTCAAAAAAGCGGGTGCAAATATCGTAGGCGCAGTGCCTACCGACGGATATGAATTCGACGAGAGCAAGGCCGTAGTGGACGGCAAATTCGTTGGCCTCGCGCTAGATAATGACAATCAAAGCGACCTCACCGAGAGCCGCATTGAGGCGTGGGTAGCGCAGATCGCTCCATCTTTTAAATAGTCCTCCTTTAAATTTGCCGTGAAGCGTGCGCTTCGCGGCACTTTCATCTTTTTTAAAATCCTTAAAGCTTAGACCTTTTTAAAATTTAGCTCTGCCGACTTCGGTTAAATTTAAACAGATTGGGCTTTGAAATTTTAAAATTTTAATCTGCACGAATGAAATTTATCTTTTAAATTTAGAGCTGCGCGATACTCTGCGCTAGCGTAAATACAGGCCGACTTGAAGGGCGTACGTAGCGTGAGCAGATAAAATTTTAGCCTCTGTGACGGCGGAAGAATGAAGCTGGGAATTTGCGTCGCGGTTTATAAACCTCGTCGGCATAATAATCGGCGCACGCTCGGGAAATAAAATTTGTAAATTTTATAAAAAGTGAAGTGAGCGGCATCGTCGCTAAAATTTCTCGCCGCACATACGCCATTGAAATTTCCTTCCACGCGCCCGCCGTTAAAATTCTCACCGCAGCTCTGCCGTGAAATTTAGCCAGCCGTCTGATATAAGAATTTTATCTATCCACGCATCGAGCGGCTGCCGTTTGTCCGTAAAATTTAGCATAAATTTAACGCTACAACCGCGTACAGCTGTCGTTTTTTAAATAAACCGCAGCTAGCCCGCGAGATCGCCCGATGCTAGGAGCGAAAAGCGCAAAACTATGCAGCACGACAAAGCATAAATTTAAAAGAGAAATTTTGCTCTTTACGCTACTTCGCGCAAATAGCGCAGTAGGGCGTAAATTTAAAATTTAGAACGCAAATTTTAAGGCTTTAAAATTTACAGCCCGAGCTCTATCGCCAAATCCTTTACCGCTTTGAGATTTACCTTGCCGCTACCTAGCACCGGGATTTGCTCCACCTTTTTCACGACGCTTGGCTGCATTATCGGCGCCAGCGCAGAGTCCTTTAGGCGGCGCGAAATTTCATCCTCGCTCGCCTCGCCCACGTAAAGCAGAGCGATCTTTTCGCCCTTTTTCTCGTCTTTTAGGTTCACGCACGAATAGATCGCGCTTTCGCCTAAAATTTCGCCCACGGCGCTCTCTACCGCGCCCAGGCTGATCATCTCGCCACCGATTTTGGCAAAGCGCGAAAGGCGGTCGGTGATAAATAAAAACCCATCGTCGTCGATATAGCCGATGTCGCCGCTCTTGTAGTAGCGCACGCCGTTTATCTGCGCGATTGCTTCTGCGGTTTTTGCCGGCTCATCGTAGTACTCCTTCATAACCTGATGTCCGCCGATTAAGATAAGCCCCTCCTGGCCGTTTGGCAGCGGCTGCAGCGAAGCTGGATCGGTGATCTTTATGACCGTGCCCGCAAGCGGCAAGCCGACGCTCTTTTCGCGGTTGAAGTAAAGCTCTTTGAAAAAATCGGGCTCGAGGACGTTCGGTGTATTTACGCTCACCACCGGCGCAGTCTCGGTCGTGCCGTAGCCCTCGTAAATTTCGATGCCGAATTTTATCTTAAATTCCTTGCGGACGTTTTCGTTTAGCTTCTCCGCGCCCGCAATCGCTAGGCGAATGCTTCCCAACATTAGAGGATTGAGCCTTTTATTTTTGGTGTAGAGCCTAAAAAACGTCGACGTACCGAACATTATCGTAGCGCCGTATTTTGCGCTCATCTTGCCGACGCTAAAGGCGTCCGTAGGATCGGGCACGTGGATGCTTAAAATTCCATCGTTTAGCGGAAAGAGCGTCGTTACGGTAAGTCCGAAGCAGTGAAAGATCGGCAGCGACGCTAAAATCGCATCGTGCTCGGTGGCGTTTATGAGCTCTGAAATTTGACGGACGTTCGCCATTATATTTTTATGCGTCAGAACCACGCCTTTAGGCTTTCCTTCGCTGCCGCTGCTAAATAAAATGGTCGCTACGTCATCTATCGCGTGCGGCTTAAAATACAGCGCGCGAAATAAAATTTTAGGCATTAGCAGCGATTTTAGCGCGCAGGCTATGCGCTCGTTTTTAGAGACGCCCTCGCTTAGATCCTCAAGGTACACGAGCCGATCGCCGATCGAGCTTTCCAGCTCAAAGCCCTTTGATTTGAGCTTTTCTACGAATTTGCGGGAGCTGATGATCGTGCGGATGTTTGCTTTATCCGCACAGTAGATTAAATTTTCCTCGCTTAGCGTGTAGTTTAAATTTACGCTCGTTTTGCCCATCGCAAAAAGCGTTAAATTTACGGCGCTTGCGATGACCGAGCTAGGCAAAATGATACCGACGTTTTCCTCACTACTTATGCGACTCTTTAGCCTTTTGCGAAGTATCAAAACGGCGCTCATCATCGCTAAATTTGTGAAGCTCACTCCCGTGCTATCGACCGCTACGCGCTTAAAAGGCGATCTTTTGGCTTGATTTAGCCAGTTGTAGGCAAGCGGCTTTAGGCTTGCGAGGTATTTGCCCCAGCTGAAAAACGACAGCTCCGTTACCGCACGCTTTACCTCGTGCGCCTTAGAATTTGCCTCAATCGGCGCGCCGAAGCTTACGCGAAGTGCGTTTTTGCCGCTTTGCGAGATCGTTCTTTTATAATGCTCGCTGGCGCGCGAAAACGTCGATCCCCAAAGCCCTCTGATATAAAAAGGCACGATTACGGAGTTCGTATCGTGCGCGGCTAGCTCAAATCCGCCCTGAAACTCGTCTATGCGGCCGTTGTAGCTGATGTGGCCTTCTGGAAAGAGCCCCACTACTTCACCAGCATTTAGCGCCTCGCGGATACTTTCGATCGCGCTTTTGCTCACGCCTGCTCCGATCGGAATGACGCGGAAAATTTTAAAAAACCACTTCAAATACCACAGATCGTAGTAGCTGCGATGCATCACGAAGCGCACCCCGCGCGGGCACGCAAGCTGCACCACCGCCCAATCGATCCAGCTGATATGGTTTCCTAAAAGCAGTACACCGCCTTTTTGCGGGATGTTTTCGATACCGTCTACGTGGACCTGGTAGCCGAATTTCATAAACGGAATGAGTAAAATTCTAACGAAAAGCTGCGGCAAATATTTCGCGCCGAAGATCCCGCAGATAAGAACGCAAAGAGCAGCCATAACGAAAATTTCGCCGCTGGCGACCGCAAAATGCACCAAGATGATGGCGATGAGCAAAAACAGCACCATAAAGATATTTTGGATAAAATTTGAACCCGCGAGCACCCGTCCCATGCGCTCATCGGCGGTAAAAAACTGAATAACGGCGTTGAGCGGCACGATGAAAATTCCGCCGCTAAATCCGAAGAAAAACGATGCCGTGCCGAGCCAAAATACCGAGTGCGCGTTGGCTAGCACCATTAGCGCGAGCGCGAGCCCGAATGCGCCGAACGGCACGATACCGAGCTCGATATGTTTTTTACAGTAGCTGCCCGCAAAGATCGAGCCTAGCGCGATTCCGATCGCACTAAGAGCTAAGATCACTTGGATCACCATTACGTTATCGCTGCCGCTAAGGCTCTTGTAGTGAGCCGGGAAGGTCGCGATCACGAGCTGCGAGACTGCCCAAAACATCGCAAGTCCCAGCGTGCAGAGCAGGACGTTTTTGTCTTTTAGCACAAAATTTAAATTTTGCCTTAGATAGCGAAGCTTAAGATAGTCGTCTTTATTAAATTCCGCCTGCGGTTGCGCAGCGTCGAAGAATGGAATTTTATACGAGTAATATGTTTCAAGCGCGGAGCCCGCAACCAAAAGCACGCCGATGAACCAAACCGAGCTCATCAGCTCGCCCGCGTCGCTGCTGCGAGCTGCAAACAGCTCGAAAATCACCGAAAAAACAAGCGATGAAAGCAGAATCGCGATGATGGTAAGCGCCTGCACGAGGCCGTTTGCCGCACCTAAATTTTTCGCGCCGACGATCTTTTTAATCAGGCCGTATTTGGCGGGCGAGTAGATCGCGCTTTGCGCCGCAAGCAGAATCGTCATAAAAAATGCGAAATAAAACCATCCGCACAGATAACCTAGCGTAATGAGCGCGGTAAGCGCGACGCCGAGTTTCGCGCAGATCCGCGTAATGCGGGTACGCGAGAATTTATCGTTGAGATAGCCGCTGGCGCTAAAAAGAAATACGTAAGGCAGCAAAATCAGCAAATTTACAAGCGATGTTAGAGCGATGAGAGCGCCGGAATCAGCGCTTTTGACAAGGACGTTTTGAATCGTGATTTTATGGCCCAGATCGACGCTTGCGTTGATAAACATAATCGCCAAAAACGGCAAAAATCCGTTGATTTTTAATAAAGATTTCAAGCTATCTCCTTTAAAAACGGGATTTTATCTCACGGAAGTTAACGGACGCAAATTTAAGGCGGCTTCGCTACAATTACGGAAAAATTAAAGGAAAAATATGAAAGTACGTATCACCAATCGCGACGTCGATAATCTCAATAAATTTATGCTGCTTTATAGCAAAAAGGCGCGCAAGCAGCGCCTCATCAGCACCTACGCCATACCATTTGAGTTTTTGCTCGTTGGCATCATCATCGACGGGCTTTTAAAAACAGCGCCGATTGCAAGCATCGCGTCGGTTGTTTTGGGTGCGGCGTGGCTTATTTTTTATCCGAAATTTTACCGCCGCATGCTAAGAAAGCATCTGGATGCTGCTAAGCTCGCGCAAGACTCAAACATAGAGATGGAATTTATCGCGGGCGAGGATGAAATTTCATTTTCAAAGGGCGAGCCGCGCGCAAGCGAGAAATTTGCCGCGCGCTCGCTAAATCGAATCGCTGCGGGCGGGGAGAATTTTTTCTTGGCGTTTGATCGCGGCTTTCATATCGTCCTTCCCAAAAACGCCGAGACGGACGCCGCGGTGCAGCATCTCGCGGATCTGTGCGGGCTGCAGATCGAGCCCGTGGATCTGGACGTTGAAATTTAGAGCTTTGCTTTTAAATTTAAGGCTCGTAAAATTCGTGATATAAATTTAAAATTCTAGAATTTCGCTATGTAAAATTCTATCTTTGGAATTTACTCGCGGCAATGTTTTCTCTTAGGGGTGTTACTTACTCTGCTTCGCTGCGCGCGTAAGAAACGCCACAGGCTGAGCCTTGCGTCGCTATGCTCGTTTTGCAAGAGCGCGCAGTTTATTTCGCTACTTGGTAAAATTTAACGCGGACGCAGTCCGCACCGCTAGCGTCGCGCAGGTGGGGGTTGGTAAGGGGGCGGGCGCGCCTCGCAACTCCGAGCGCCGCCCCCTTACGGAAATATGTATCGTATAGCACAAATTCTTAGAATTTTCGACGTAAATTTAAAAGCGGCGCTTCGCCTTTATAAAATTCCGTTTAAATTTTAATCCGTGATATGCATATCTTGGGGCGAAAAGGGGCTCCCATTGCGAGGTCACACTTCTCGCAGGACGCCGCCTCCGCAGCACCGCATTGCTCTGCTTGCCCACAAACCCACCTGGCTTCCGACGACGCTTTAAGCGGTGCAGGCTACGCCTGGGGTAAATTTAAGCTGCGGCTGACGGCGTAAAATTTTGGCTAAAATTCTGCGTTCAGCTCGCCGTTACGCCTCGCACATCTCCTCTGCTAGGCGCTTTTTGTAGGCGTATCTAAAATAAGATGACAAAGCTGGCGGCCATATTAGCGCTAAACCTATCGCTAACACCACGCTAGCCCAGCGCAAGAGTACCGAAAATATTTCTGCATAGTTTGCCGTATTGATATCAAACCATGCCACTGGCATGAAGTTTTGGATTGCGATTAAATATATGAGAGCACTTGTTAGCATGGCGGGTAGAAAATAATTCAAGACATTTAATTTTTGGTAGTTTATATCCGCGGTAAGATAGCCTACCACACACGCAATAAAAATAAATGAGTATAAAGTAGCGCGCAATATTGCTAGGCGTTGTAACCCGAGAGCTTGATTGCTGGCGTTATCATCGTTTGTGTTTTGATTATTTTTGTTTGAGCGCCCTGCAGTAAAAGCAAAATGTGCACCTATTGCCACGAAGCAAACACATTGCGTAAAATCGTAAAGTAGACAAATAGAAAACCATTCCAATATATCTAAATCATGGTAGTCTTGAAGCTTCTCACTTACCAGATAAAGCCCTGATATTCTTATTACACAAAACGTCGTCGCGAGCAAAATCGGATGCAGCGCGAGTCTGCCGCTCCTTAAATCGGAGAGTAAATTTTTAAAATATCTCATGGTTTCCCCTTAAAATTCCGCGGAATTTTAAAATCCCGAAATAACTCCGCGCATAGTCTGCGAATAGAAATTTATAATTCCCCAGTGCGGAATTCTACTACTAAATTTAGAATTTTGCAGCGAGGAATTTTAAAATCAAAGTATGTAGCGCAAGCCGTTAAATAAAAATACTCGGACGCAGTCCGCACCGCTAGTGTCATCGGGGGTTAGGTGGGGTTTGTGGGCGAGCAGAGCAATGCGGTGCTGCGGAGACGGCGTCCTGCAAGAAGTGTGACCTCGCAATGGGACCCCTTCCTGCCCCAAAAGAAATAGAAAACACAGTATAAATTTCGCAAGCTGTAAATTTAGAGATAAAATTTTATTTTGTAAATTTTTACAAAATTTTATGGATATAGCTTAGCGTCTGGGTGCATTATGCGCGATATTCGTAAGGGGGCGGCACTCAGAGTTAGCGGGGCGCCCCCTTGCCCCCACCCGCGCGACGCTAGCGATGCGGACTGCGTCCGCGTTAAATTTAAATTACGGCTTTTGCCACATAAATTTGGGTTAAATTTATGCATTTTTTTCAACGTCGTATTTTGAAGCTCCGATAAAATTTTAAAACAGAATTTTAAGAAAATTTAACGGCAGAATTTTACTCGCTTCTCATGTTTAAGGCGCGGTTCGGAGCTGAAATTTTAAAGCCACTTTGCTCGTTCATTGCTAGGATCCGTTTCGTTGCCGATCGCTTCGTAGCGCGAGTAGTAAAACTCCACAAACTCCCGCACCTGCGCCTCGCGCGGCAGGTACACACCGCCGCTAAGCTCCGCAAAGCGCGATAAAAATTCCGCCGCGTCCTTTTTGTCGCAATAAAGCCGCGCCAGCTCCTCGTAGTTTTGCAGGCACGCGGCTTTGAAGCTCTCATAGCCTGCGCGGTCAAATTTAACTGCCAGATGCCCGCGTTCAAATTTCAAAACGCCCGATGCAAAAAGCAAGCTCAGATGTATCAACGCCTCGCAGTAGTAGGGCTTGAGCTCCTCCACCTGCTGCCACGCGATGAGCCCCACGGCGCGGCGGATCAGCTCATCCAGCACCGGCAGGCAAAACTCCTCCTCCTCGTGGAAAAAGAAGCTCACGAGCCCGCCCGTAGTCGCCTTGTACTCCTCGATGAGCTTGAAAAGCCCCGAGCGGTTCATGCGCGCCTCAGTGTCCGCGTCGATGAAAAATATATGCCCGAACTCATGCCCGATCGTCGATATTTCGTAGACGCGGCGCCAAATTTGCGGCTTTTTAAATAAAATTTCGCGTCCGAAATTTAGATACTCAAGGTCGAAAATTTCGCTGCTTAGCCGCATAAAAGGTCTAGCCTTGGCGCTTTCATAGACGAAATTTACGAAGGCGAAAATTTTCTTGCCGCAGTTGGTGCTTACGAATTCGTCATTGGGTACGACCTGCGCCGAAAAGAGCCCGTTCAGATCGGCTCCGTAGTAGATCAGCGGCGCGCAAACGTAAAGCTGGGTTTTGGCGATGTTTGAGAGCACGAGCGAGTGCATGACGGCATTGTTCGCGCCGATTTTTTCATACGCGCGCTCAAAACTCTCGCTTACGCGCGCTTTAAATTCCTCCGCGTTAAACTCATACGCGCCTGCAAGTCTGACGTCCCATTCCAGCGCGACTGCGTGCGTGTAGGCGTCCTCGTAGTATTCGAGCGGATGCCCGATCTGAAGCGGCGTTTTTATATCCATCCACGCGATCTCCGCATCCCGCCACGCGCCGATCACCGCGTTAGAATCTCTCTCGCAAAAGGCCTGTTTGAGCTTGGACAGATACGCGACGTAAGCTAGCTCGCTCTCATCTTCGGCTAGCGTCACCAGACGCTCCAAAAGATCGCTAAATTCGCTCTGCAGCTTTGCCGTCTCATCCGCGAAGGCCACGGCATAGGGCACCATTTGGGGTTTGCCGTCGCGCTGCACTACTGCGCCGTAGCAGCGCTCACAGATCTCGCCGTGAGGCGTGCGCATAAACAGCTCCTCCTGCAGCAAAAATTCCTTCGCCTGCGCAAGCGAGCTAAATTCCTTTTCCCAGCGCTTGTTCGTGCCTTCGATGATTAGGGCTTGCCAGCTTTTTTGCGTATCGCTTAGCACGAGCCCGATGCGGTGTACACCCTTTAAAAGCTCCAGATAAAAGGGCTGCAAAATCCCCTGCGCGCCCGCCTCGGCGATGAGCGCTGCGTGCATGCCCTCGTGTATTTCGCGCGTGAAATCATACATTTTGCTCTTTAGCTCGCGCTGGCGCGCCTCATCGTAGCCTAAGCGGCGAAATTCTTGCAGCAGCGGATCCTCTTTGAGATCAACGATTCGGCGCAGCACGGCGATGCGCGCAGTATCGCCAGACTCAAAGCCGCAAATTTCTAGCCCGCGCGTGATCAGCTCGGCGTGTGGCTCGTCGTAGAGGGCGTTTAGTCGCGCCTTAGCGCTCGCCGCCATCTCGTTAAGTTTTGCAAAATCGTTCATCGCGTATCCTTTTTGCCGTTTTTATCGTCTTTTTACGAGCGGAATGTGTCTGCTTCGAGAGCAAAATTCCATCCTCGCATCCGCTTAAAATTTTAAAATTTCGGCATAGATTTCTGCCGATTGTATCGAAAAAGTGTTAAATTTGCGCGGTTAAAATGCGAGATTTTTAAATTTAAGGAGTAAAAATGAGCGATTTAAACTTAGACGATTTCGGCGAGCCGCGCATCAAGGTCGTAGCGCTGCCTAAGGATACGAATAGCTCGGGCAATATTTTCGGCGGCTGGATACTTAGCCAGATCGATTTAGCGGGCGCAACGGCGGCGCGCGAGATAGCGCCCGAGCGGGTCGTGACGATCTCGATGCAGGAGGTAACTTTCAAGCAGCCCGTATTTATCGGCGATGTCATCAGCTGCTACGCAAAAGTCCTAAGCGTGGGAAATACCTCTATCCGCGTGCAGATTGAGGTCGCAGCGCTACGGCTGGGCGAGGACGGATTTCGCGAGTGCCTGCACGTAACCAGCGCGATCGCAATCTACGTAAGTGTGACCAAATCAGGCCAAAAAAAGCCGATCAGCGCAGAGATTAAGCGGCTGCACGGATTTTAAAATTTTTCAGACTTTAGTTTCGGCTCAAGGAATTTTAGCGTCAAGCTTATAACGCGAAAATTCTTATGTGGGATAGGCTTAGTGCACAGAATTTGCTGTATAAAATTTTATAATTTTAAGCGCGGAATTTTGCTGTACAGTATTTTGGTGGAAAACCTAGCAGACCGAATTTTAGAATTTTAGAATTTTAGAATTTTAGAATTTTAGAATTTTAGAATTTTGCGGCGCGAAGATTTACAAGCAAATTAAAACGCGCCGCAGTAAGTGGTGCTAGCAGCTAGTTTGCAGCGTCTTGAAGCTCTTCTTCGATCTCGGAGTTGCTTTTTACGACCATGCCTGAGCCATGGATGACGCTAGGCATGCAGGATGTGCAGATATGCACCGTCTCGCCGTTTTTATGCGCCTTGATAAAGACCGCGTTTTCATCGTCGCTACTTTTTAGCGAACATATATTGCAAATGTAAATATCGCCTGATTTCATAGAAATCCTTTCTTAAAAAATTTCGCACTATTTTATGAAAATTTCAAAATTTTTCATTGATTTTAGTTAATCTTTAGCGATTTTTATTGCGGGTGCTTTCGTCTATCAGCACTACGTGCGTCAAAAAGATGATGAAAAATAGCTGGAAAAATAATCCTACCAGCGGGACCAAACACAGCAGGTAAAAAATAAAAGCGCTTAGGGCAAATTTATATCCGCCACCCATTTTATAAGAGCGCTCGAAGCTTTTCGCGCTTAACGCGTTTGAAGCGACGTCGATTAGAACCAGCTTGTAATAGATATAAAAAAACGGCACGTTGATGATGAATAAATTTATAACCGGCACAAACAAAAGCACCGAACAGATAAATAAGATTGCTAAAAATTTTAAAATTTCAAGGCTCATCAGCTTTAGCACTCGCGCCGTGCTCGCTTCGTCTGTGCGACTTAGGTGGTAGTGGCGTGCGTTGATCTCTTTAGTGACTGCGGGCGTCAGAAATCCTGCTATGATAAGCGCACAAAACACGCTAAGCATCAGCACTGCAAAGCTAGCAAACACCGAAAAAATCGCACCGATAATCCACTTCGTAGCAGCAAAGCTTAGAATTTTTGCAATTACCGGGAAGCGCTGCTCGTCCAAGAAGCTAAAATCGCCGCTTTGCGCGCCCTGCGAAAGTGCGTCAAAAAGCTCTTTGCCGCCGAAAAATGCGAGCGTACCTAAGATTATGAGCGAGCACACAAGTGGTAGTAGCGAGAGCAAAATAAACTTGCGCGTAAAAAAATCCTGCTTTGCCAAATTAAAAATTCTACCCATATATGCTCCTATTTGCGTTATTTTAGCGACTTTTGCGACGGAATTTGAGCTGAGATTTATTTTGACTGCCGCACGAAACGTGCCTCATTAATCCGCTCGCTTGGCTCATTCGCTTGCTTTAGCCGGTCCATCTCGCCTTATAATACGGAATTTATGCTTTGATCGCTTGCCGCCCGCGTTTAATCTGCTCATTTATAGTGCGTAAAAAAGAGGCCAGATCTAGCTATGTTTTTGCCTGCTGCGAATATTTATTTGCTTGCTACGCAGAATTTTTGCCTCTTATAAATAAGCTGACATTGCGTAAAATTTCAGGCGCAAAATTGCAGAATTCCAAATCAAAGCCCTTTTTTAAAATTTGCATGCCGAAATTTTATAGATGAAATTTTAAAATTTTAAAGATAAATTTCGCAAGCAAATCCACGACTTCACCTCGTCGCGTCGTAGATCTTTTGCAATTGCTCGTAAATTTCGTTTGCGCTTACTGCGCCTTTTGATAGCACCTCGATTAGCACCTCGTTATCCTCAAGGTCTCCCCAGATTTTGCGGTAGCTGCCCTCTTTGTAGCCGTTATTTTGGCGGAATTTATTCAGCACGTTTTTGCCGATATATTTGGCAAAAAGTATGTCTAAGCTCACTCCGCATTTAATCGCGACGCGAAAAAAGTCGGTCAGCAGCTCGCCGATTTGCAGCTCAAATCCGCTCGTTTCGTGGATGATGAGCTCGATGTCGTTTACGATCTCGTAGATGCTGTATTCGCGCACGTCGTAGGCGTAGGAGCTAAATTCCGCAAATCCGCTTACAGCCGTGACGTCGCTTACGATGTGATCGATATTTTTGCTACCGTAATATTGCTCTAGAATATAGCTCATCACGAAGTGCCAAATATCAACGATCTCGATGACGATATTATTCACGTCCGGCGCTGCAGAGATATTTTTCCAATGCTTCCACGCAAAGCTATCGATGAGCTCTGCGCATTCCATGTAAATGCAGCGCTTCCAGTTGATAAGTTTGCCGTTTTTTGTATAGCCGTCCTCCCAGCCCACGCCATTTGTTTCGTCGTTTAGGGCTTGCTGCATCAAAAACATCTCTTTTACTTTTTTATAATTTTCCATAAAAATTCTCCTAATTTTGGCTCGCGATTATAGCTAATAAAAGAAAATCATTGTATAATTTAGCAAAAAGGAGGCTTAAAATGTGTGCCGCTCAGGATAAATTCGACGAGTTTTTAGGCAGGATGAAACTCCTATCTCTCGGAGTTTTGCGCAATAATCTGCCATATTGCTGCAGTGCATTTTACGCCTACGATCCGCAAAATAAGGAGCTCATCATCGCAAGCGCGAACGACTCCGAGCATATCAAAGCAGTCTTTGCCAACCGCGGAGTTGCAGCTACGGTCGCGCTGGATACGAAATTTGTAGGTAGGATCAAAGGCGTGCAGATTTGCGGCCATATCCGTAGCGCGGATGAGCGCGAAACCTCGCTATATCTTAAGCGCTTCCCGTTTGCTCGCGCGATGGAGACCGATTTTTTTACGATCAGAATTGATTGGATGAAAATGACCGATAATACTCTAACTTTCGGCAAAAAACTAATTTGGGAACGCTAATTCGCTAAGAAATCGTCTATTTATTTTTACGAAATTTTAAACTTTGCGAGGCTTAAATTTTATCTAGTAAAATTTTTAAAACTTGCATAAATTCTATCTTGTCTATTTTTCAAAGAATTTCACCATTAGATCCGCTTTAAAATTTCCGCTCGGTTGGTTTTTTGAATTTTACAGCATGGAATTTAGCGTAAAATTTCATCTTGCAAGCGGGGATTATCGCAAATTTTATTCCCTTAAAAGCGGAGCCTGCCACGTAGAATTTTACATGAAAATTTTAAAATTCTAAAATTTCGCTTTTCAAATTTAGTCTGACGCGCGAGCTTAGCTCTGCCGCTTTCTGATTTCGCTTACTAGCCGCCCGCCGATCGCATAGTCATCAGTGGATATTTCATCTATCGTAACGACCGTGGTTTTCTCGCCCCTACCCAGCACGGCTACGAGGGCGTCGGTGAGATTCTTGACGAGCCTTGCTTTTTGTTCGCGACTTAAGCCTCCGCGCTCTTTGGTGATTTTAACGTTTATGTAGGGCATTAATTCTCCTTAAAATAAACGTAATTGTAGCCAAAATTTCGTCTGTGCGCCTGAAAGTGCGAAATTTTATGTTAAAATCGCCGCGATCTGAATTTAAGGAGAAAATATGCCATTGTTAGATAGTTTTAAGGTCGATCATACCCGCATGAATGCCCCTGGCGTGCGGCTCGCAAAGAGCATGCGCACCAAAAGCGGTGATAAGATCAGCGTCTATGATCTGCGGTTTTGCCGCCCGAATTTAGAGATCATGAGTGAGCGCGGCACTCACACGCTGGAGCATCTTTTCGCGGGCTTTATGCGCGAGCATCTAAATAGCGCGGACGTCGAGATCATCGACATCTCGCCGATGGGGTGTCGCACGGGCTTTTATATGAGCGTGATCGGCGCGCCTAGCGAGAGTGCTGTCGCGACGGCGTGGAGCGCGAGTATGAAGGATATTTTGGGCGTAGGCTCTCAGGCGGATATCCCCGAGCTGAATAAATTTCAGTGCGGCACCTTCGCGATGCACTCGTTAGCAGAAGCTAAACAGATCGCGCAAAACGTGCTAAATAAAGGGATTGGCGTGATCAAAAACGACGAGATCGCGCTGGATCCAAGCAAAATAAAATAGTTTTGAAATTTAAGAGATAGTGCAAAATTCTAGCACTATCTCTTTGGGCACCGCTTGTTCCGCGATCAGTGTATAACGCACCATAAAATATTATCGTAAAATGTGCAAAAATTCGAGGCACAAAATGCGTATCTGCTAAAACAAGCCGGAGGTAGTAGCATCTATTTATAAGCCGATTTAGCTTTATAAACCGACTTGGCGCTTGCCGTAAAGTCTGCGCCACGCGAGGTTTTTGATAAAAGCTACGATTGGGCTTTAAGCTGGGTGGCAAAAGCGCGCAAGCAAAGCTCATATCAAATTTAATAAATTTATCTCGTAGGTCGGCTTTAAATTTATAAGAATTTTTAAAATTTCGTCTTAAATTAAAGCCGAAATTCTATCCGCAAATACCCTGCTTATGCGTTTTCTTGCTTTTAGATGCGATCTTCAATCCTCAAAAAAAATCGCACAGCAAAACGAGAATTTAGAGTTTTTATTTAAGGTTGCGTTGCGAGTTTGGCGCTTGAAATTTCACTTTCGCTGCACAAAAAGAATGCTAAAATTCCGCCGAAACCGCGCCGGATGCGGTGAACTTAAAGGAGAGAAAATGCAAAGAATTTTTCATATAAAAGATGCTATTTGTAGCGACGAGCGAGCCGTAAAAACGACATTTTTTACTACAGAGGCCACTTGCGGCGCGGTTTGGATCGTCAAACGCGGCCAGGTCGTAGCGCCTCATATCCACCCAGACGGCGATGACGTGTGGATTTGCTTAAGCGGACGCGGCGTGTTTTATCCGAGCAAGGGCGAGGAGGTACCGATCTGTGCGGGCGATCTAATCATTTCCAAAAGCGGAGAGTGCCACGGTATGAAAAATACGGGCGATGAGGATTTTGTGTTTGCAAGCGTTACGGCGCCGATTCCGTGCGGTTACGAAGCGATTTGAATTAAAATTCGCCAGAGATTTTGTGGTATTCGTAAAATAAATTAGCGCCGCAAAGAGTTGAATCAGAATTTGCCCGTAGCGTTAAATTTCATAAATTTAGCCGCGCTTTTGTACAATTTCAAGTGCCGCGCAATCTGCGGCGAGATTAAATTTGAGGCAAAAGATGTATGAGGATTTTACGCAAGAGCTAAAGGACGAGCGCGCGCAAAAGAAGCGCAAAGCTAGGGCGCGCAAGGCAGAAGCAGATCGCAAGCCTGTACGAGACGAGCCCCGAGATATGCCACTTTGGCGCAAGATCGCGCTTGGCGCGACATTTGTATTCGCGGCTTTTAGCGCGCTCGCTCTGTTTGCGGTTATAAATTCCAGCGACGACTACTCGCCGCGGGACGACGAGCAGATCAAATACAGCGATTTTTATAAAAAAGGAGATGAAATTTACGCCCTCGTGGTGGGCGCGGGCTATTTCGCGATACCGGACGCGGACGCGGCGAGCTTTCGGGTTTTGGATTTCAGCTCCGGCTACCGCTCCAACGTCGCGGCGGATAAAAACGCCGTATATTGCGGAAATATCGCGATGAGCGAGCTAGAGCCCGCGCGCACGAAAGCCGTAGCGTTCGGATACGTAAGCGACGGGCAAGTTAGCTATTTTTGCGACGGCGAGGCGGTGAGGAACGACGCGCTGGGGGCGCTTAAATTCACTTATGAAACCTTGGCGCATATTTTTTGGGATGCGCCTAAGCCGCAAAGTTACGTTTATAAATTTAAACGAATAGACGCTACGGATCTGCGCCAAATCGCGGGCGTGTATTACGCTGCGGAGGGCTCTCGCGCGTTTTATAAAGGAGAGATTTTGCCGGGCGCCGATGCCGCGAGCCTGCGCCGGATAGAGGGAAGCGACGGCAGGGCGAGCGGCGTTTATGCCGCGGACGGCGCGAACGTGTATTTTAAAAACCTGCGCCTTGACGCGCGCGATAACGGCGGGCATTACGAACTTTTGAGGCAGTGGTTGGACTATTTTTTGTGGGATGCGAAAAGCGGCGACGTTTTTGCAAACGATTTAAAATTTGACCCAGCCGCCGCGCCATATACTCCGCTAAATAGGCAGCTTGCGCATTCAAACCATCTGCTTTTTGCCTCCCTTGGCGGCATCTATTATTTCGACGAGAATGACGGAAAGCAAAAACGCGCGGCAGACAACCCCTTTGCGGGCGAAGTTCGCGCGCTTAGCGGCAGCGTATTTCAAAGCGGCGAGCGGATATATTTTTTAGAAGGCGCCGAAGTTTGGGGCGGCGGTCGCAGCACTCGCAGGCTGGTCGCTCGTAAAAGCGGACTTTTCGCGCTCGAGCTGCCGCACGAGTGGCGCAGGGTCGGCGGCGTGCACGGCGGGCTATACGGCTGGGTCTATTCAAATGGCGGGCGATTTTTCTACTTCGACGATCTGGGCTCTTCGCAGCTGATAGATCGGTGCATTTATGAGATCAGGGATCTAGACTTGGTTGAAATTTTGCTTCAAAAAAGTAGCCTTGGCACGAGCAAAATTCGCGAGATGATAAAGAGCGGCGGGCTTGAGGTAGTGGACGGCGAGCTGCTTTTTGAGGTAAAGACGCGAGTGGAATTTTAGCCGCGATTTGAGCACAATTCGAGCATGAAAAGCGCTGCTAAATTTTAAAATTTGATTTTGCTTCGGCACAAATTTATAAAATTTAAACGTCGTCGTGGGCTCTAGCACAGGTTTAGAATTTCATTGCAAATCGCTTTAAGAAGGAGCGCGCAAATTTCGTTTCGCGTCGTCGCGACGGCTCGCGAAATATTTTGTATCGATCGCGATCTTTGCGTCGCGTCGCGCTTGGATAAGGCGTCGCCGTAAATTTTATTTTAGCACCGCAACTTTTGTAAAATTTGGCTAGCAGCGCAGGCAACGCGGCGACAAAGCGTAAATTTAAAAGGCTAAAATTGCAAAGCTGAACGCATAAAATTTGCATGCTCAAACTTACGAGATAAAATTTAGCGGCTTGGATTCAAAAGCGCAAATATCTTACTTCGATATAAAATTTAGCAGAGCGAGTGCAGATCGAGCGGCGCGATCAAAGCGCCGTTTTGCAAACCCGCGAGCTTTAAGTGAAGCGAAACAAAGCGCTATTTTATAAATCCGCTTGCCACTACACGGTCGCGTTCATCGTAAAAAACCGCGAGCTGTGCCGGAGCGATGCCCGCTGCGGGTGCGGACAGCACGGCATGCACGCCGCCGTCTTCGCGCGGCGAAATTTTAACGGGGAGTTTGGCGCTGCGGTAGCGGATCTTAACGCCGAGACCCGGCATATTTAAAATTTCATCCCTGCTTAAAAAGTTGTTGAAATTTTCGGTGTCGAACTCGTAGGTTGCAAGCTCCTCCTTGCCGCCCACGACGATCTCGTTTTTGTGCGGGTCGATGCTTAGCACGAAGTGCGGCTCATGCGCGCCGTGTACCGTAAAACCCCGGCGCTTGCCGATCGTGTAGTGCATATAGCCCTCGTGAGTGCCGATGGCGTTGCCCGCGCGGTCGCGCACGATGCCGGGCATTTTGGTGCCCGTATGACGGTTCAAAACGTCGATGTAGGTAGTATCCACAAAGCAGATCTCGCTGCTTTCGCTCGCAGAAGCGATCTGCGAAAGCTCCGCATAGGCGCGCGCGGCCTCTTTGACGTCCTTTTTATACATCCCCCCAAGCGGAAAGAGCATAAACTCAAGCGCTGCGGGATCGATGTTTGCTAAAAAATAACTCTGATCTTTGCTAAGATCTGCGGCGGCTTTTAAAAGCCCATCCTCGATGCGGACGTAGTGCCCGGTAGCTAGGCGCTCAAAGCCTTGCTCGCGCGCAAATTCCAAGAGCTTGCCGAGTTTTATGCGGCGGTTACACAGTGCGCAGGGATTTGGCGTAAGACCGCCGATATAGGCCTGCACGAAGGGCTCGTAAACGTCGCGATTAAAATCATCCTGCAGATCCAAAATGTGGATTTTTATACCCAAAAACTCACCCACCTTGCGGACCTTGGCGATGTTTGCCTCGTGATAGCCGGGCTTTGCGTGCAGCTTCATATAGCAGCCCTGCACCTCGTGCCCCGCGTCCTGCAGCAGCTTCGCGCACATAGAGCTGTCCACGCCGCCGCTCATCGCGATTAAAATTTTCATCCGTTCTCCTTACGTTGCACATCCGTTAAAATTTCATCCACGCTGTCGCAGAGCTTAAAATTTTGCAAATCGCTTTCGTTTATCGCGCCAGATTTTAGCAGTGAAGTGTGGAAAAACTCCATTAGCGGTGCGTAGAATTCCTCGTCGTAAAGATAGATCCGTGCGCGCTTAAAGCCCGTCTGCACCAGCACTAAAATTTCAAAAAATTCATCCAGCGTTCCAAAGCCGCCAGGAAAGATGACGAAAATCTCGCTGTTTTCGATGAGAGCGCCTTTGCGCGGTGCAAATGCCGAAAATTTCGCGCCCTGCGTCAAAAAGCCGTTGCTTTTTTGCTCAAACGGCAGCATGATGTTAAAGCCCACGCTGTGCGTCCTTGCTCTCGCAAATGCGCCTCGGTTGGCGCCTTGCATAATGCCGCCACCGCCTCCGGTGATGATCGAGTATCCTAAATCAGCGAGCCCCTCGCAGAGCTTTTGCGCGTCTTTTACGTAGCGATTATCCTCGCTAAAACGTGCCGAGCCGAAGATCGTGGCGCTTTTGCCCACGTTTTTGAGATTGTCGCGGGCGATTTTGATGTCTTTTAAAATTTCTTTTAACTGCATGATTAATCTATCTTTTATGTATATTATTTAAAATTTTAGCTTTAAGAATAGCATTAAATTTTTAAAATTCCGTTTAAAAAGGCAGAATTTACGTTATTTAAAATCTCGTTGTAAATCATACTAGGTTGCTAAGTTTTCGTAAAAATCCGCCGACGCCGCGGTAAGCGCTCATATCGATCGGTTCGCAGCCCTGCTTGCTCAAAAATCGCGAGACGCTCTGCTTAAGCGCGATGGTAGCGGGCGAAAACGGATAGTGCGAGTTAAAAAGCGCGCGATTTTGTGAGCAGACGGCTACTTGTTTGCAAAACGGCACAAAGCCTAGCAGTTTAAAGCCCAGCTCGCTTATATTGCGGTGCGCAACCGACTTTAGATTGTCGTAGATCATCACGGCATCATCCTCGCTCGCGGTGAAATTTAGCAAAAACAAAACCTCTTTTTTGCTAGATCCAAGCGTCTTTAAAAGCGCGTAGGTGTTGCTGATCGAGCAGGGTTCGTTCGCGCACAGCACGATATTTTCGTCGCCGATGCTCAAAAAATCTCCAAGATACTCAAGTCCCGCATCGATCAAAATAAAATCGAAGATTCCCGCCTCTTTTAGCTCGCTTGCGAAGCGAGCGGGGCTTTCGTGAGCCTTTGCGTTTGCGGAATTCCCGGCTTCTTCGGGATTTGATGAGCGGGCGGAATTTTTCATTTCATCTTTACTTGCGGAATTTTGAGAATTCTCGTCAGGGATTGAATTCTGCTTGGTGAAATCATCACTTTTAAAATTTTTTAGGCTTTCTGATTCTGTAAAATTCCATCCATCTTCGCAATTTTGCGGTTTTTTGGCTACACAATTCGTAGAATTTTTTGCAGCATTTGCTATTGAATTTGAAGTGGCGGAATTTTCTGAGTTGTTTTTGCCATCAGAGCTCGTGAGTTTTTGCGCGTAATTGTGCGAGCTGATACTTTCGTCGCCCTCCCGGTTTTGCGCGCTACCTATAGAATTTTGCATGACGTAATCGTCCGCACTAGAGTTTGCGTTTTTAATAGAATTTTGCGAGGACGCGGGATTTTGTGAAGCAAACGCGGGCGAGACGAGAGTTAAATTTTGAGAAATTTTTACCGCGATGGCGCTTGGTAGCGAAATCCTCTTTCTTTGCAAAGCGTTTAAAATGATCTCTTGATTGTTTAAATTTGGCGCTTCTATGATCGCCGTGCGGTAGCCTTGCTCGCTTAGAATTTCGGCGAAATTTGCTGCAATCACGCTCTTACCGACTCCACCCTTGGCGCTTAAAAAATTTACGATTTTAGTTTGCATATCAGTCCTCTTTTAAATTTCATCTCTCCAAGTGGCAAAATCACGCTTATGCGCTCGCTTACTCCCGGATGCGGCAGCATCAGCTGCTCGCAGGCACGCACCTTCGCGCTTGCGTATAAAATATCCACGTCCAGCGTGCGCGGCGCGTTTTTGAAGCTTCTTTTGCGCCCAAATTTCAGCTCCGCGCGCTGCATGATTTTAAGCAATGTAAGCGGCGGCAGAGAGCTTTGTACGAGCATTACGGCGTTTAAAAAATCGGGCTGATCTAAAAAGCCGAACGGCTTGTTTTTTAAGATCAAGGAATTTTGCGCTACGAAAAAGCGCGCGTCGCTTTGCAAAACGCGATAAAATCGCTCGAAGCATCGCCTGACATCTCCTAAATTCCCGCCGAGTCCAAGCAGGTATAAATTTTTTAAATTTTTGCGCTCGCGGCGCCTCATCGGGAAAACAGCGCTTTTTACGACGCACAGCGCGTCCGCGCACTCGTAAAATCCGTTTTTCTTAAGCCGCAAGTTCATCGAATCTGCTCGCTTAAAATTTCAGCCCCGTTTTCACGCACGACCACGACGTCCTCGATACGCACGCCAAACTCGCCGGGTAAGTAAATCCCAGGCTCCACGCTAAAGACCATGCCCTCTTTTAGCACGGTATCTCCGCGCTTTGAGATGAACGGAAGCTCGTGTATATCGACTCCGACGCCGTGTCCGGTGCTGTGAAAAAACGCCTCGCCGTAGCCCTGAGCGGCGATAAAATCCCTAGCTGCCACGTCGATCTCGCTCGCCTTTTTGCCGGGCATGACCGCAGCGATCGCCAGAGCTTGCGCCTCTTTTACGATCTCGTAAATTTCTTGCCGTTTGGCGTTTTTAAAATTTTGTTCCTTGCCGAAGTTAAAATTTTCGTCAAAGCACGCCGTACGCGTCCTATCGGAGCAGTAGCAATTAAATTTAACCCCCGCGTCAAGCAGGAGCAAATCTCCCTGCCGCAAACGCTTTTTACTAGGCAAAGCATGCGCCTTCGCGGCGTTTTCGTTGATCGCGACGATAGGCGAAAAGCTAAGCGCAAGCTCGCCCTTTTTCTTAAAGATGAGCTCGGCGTTAAAAAACAGCTCCTCTTCACTCATGCCTTCGCCCTCGGCGCGCACGAACGCGGCAAATTCGTCAAACCTCTCCGCACCTAGCTGCGCCGCTTGCTTTAAAATTTTTATCTCGTCTTCTGATTTTACTATGCGCGAAATTTGCGAAAAATTCGCCCGCGCCTTAAATCTTATCCCAAGCTCTTTACTCAGCGCTTCCCACTCGCCCGCACTAAAATCGTACGGGTTATAAACAAGCTCGCGGACGCCCGTTTTTCTCAAAAACAGCCGCGCGTCTTTTATCAAATTTCGCTCGACCTCGATCACTTCGGTATCTTTGCAAAGCTCGCGTGCCTCGATGCTATAGCGCGCATCGGTGAGGAAAAATTTGCGCCCCGCGAGGCTCAAGAATATCGCGTTGTCGCAGCTATATCCGCACTCGTGGTAAACGGCATTTTCGTCCTTTAGGATAAAATTTTTCAAATTTAATCCCAAACTTATTTGGCTTTCTGTTCGGCTCTGGCAGCTTTGATCTGTTCAAAAATTTGAATCATTCCGATCATCGCCAGATGGTATCCCACTGGACCAAACCCGATGATCTGACCCGCTGTTACGGGCGCTATTAGACTTTTTTGTCTAAGCTCCTCCCTGCGAGCTATGTTTGAGATATGCACCTCAATCACGGGCAGACTGACTGCGGCGAGCGCATCGCGGATAGCAAGCGAAGTGTGCGTGTAGGCGGCGGGGTTGATGATGATGCCGTCGCAGGTACCGAAGCACTCTTGGATCTTATCGACGATCTCGCCTTCGAAATTGCTCTGGAAAAACTCGATCTCATTGCCGCTCTGATCGGCGACCGCCTTCATCTGTTTATGGATGTCCTCCATCTTCATAACCCCGTAAATAGCGGGCTCGCGCATACCAAGCATATTGATATTCGGTCCTTGAATCACCATAATTTTCATTTTTGCGTCCTTGTTTTGAAATTTAAGCGAAAATTATAACCAAAGCGAGCTTATTTTTTACTATGGCGCTAAATTTGCCCGCTCAAACCCAAACGATAAAATTTTATCTCTAAATTTAGCACGGAAGAGAATTTTATGCTAAAATCACGCGCTGTTTTAGATAAGGAAAACGATGAGAATTTTAAGGGCGAAGTGGATTCTTGCCTGCGATGAGAATTTTAAAATTTTAAAAGAGGGCGCGATCGTCTTTGATAAAAAGATAATCGAGGTCTGCACCTTTGCAAGCGCGGCGCGTAGATACCCGCAAGCCGAAATTTTAGACTTTGGCGGCGACATAGCGATGCCTGCGTTTATAAATCCGCACGTGCATTTGGAATTTAGCGCAAACAAAGGCACGCTGCGTTACGGCGATTTTTTGGATTGGCTAGGCAGCGTCATCGCCTCAAGGCAGCAGCTTGACGCTGCGGCACGCGGACGGCTGATCGCGGAGCAGATCGCCGCGATGATGCGAAGCGGCGTGGGTACGATCGGCGAAATTTCAAGTTTTGGCGGCGAGGCTGAAGCTTGCGCGCAAAGCGGCATTAGAACCGTGTTTTTTAATGAAATTTTAGGCGCGAGCAAGGACGTTGCGGCGGAGAATATTTCTAAATTTAAAGAGCGATTTGAGCGCGCGAAGGCGCTTGCAAGCTCGCTTTTCATCTCCGCAGTATCGGTGCACTCGCCGTATTCGACGCACCCCCAGATTACGGAGTTTGCGACGAAGTTTGCCCGCGAAAACGGACTTGCTATAAGCACGCATTTTATGGAGAGCGCGTATGAGCGGCAGTGGCTGCGTACGGGTCGCGGTAAATTTAAAACTTGGCTTGCTAAATTTAACCCAACGCCTGCGCCTTTTTACTCGCCGCAGAGCTTCGTAGCGCATTTTAGCGGGCTTCGCACGCTTTTTACGCATTGCGTTTGGGTGGATGATTTTAGCATTTTTGATCCGAAGCTTCACTCGATCACGCACTGCGCGCGCTCCAACCGCCTGCTTAGCAAAAAGCGACTAAGCTTTAAAAAGCTGCTCGCAAGCGGGCTTAATTACAACATCGCTACCGACGGGCTTAGCTCGAATTTTAGCCTAAGCTTTTTAGACGAGCTACGCGCAAATTTAATGATGCATGACGAGCTGGGTTTGATAGAGCTGGCGCGAGTGCTGATTTTAGGCGCGACGAGAAACGCTGCTGCGGCACTGGGGTTAAATTTAGGTGAGCTGAGAGCCGGCAAGCTCGCCGACATCGCCGTTTTTGAAGGCATCGAGTGCGACGAAGCTCAGCTGCCGCTACAGCTCATTTTGCAGAGCAAAAACGCAAAATCACTTTTTATCGAAGGAATGAAATGCAATTTCTAAAGAACATCTTTGCGCCGATCGGCGCCGTGCTCGGGTTTATCAATAAATACTTTAAATCCTTGATTTTTCTGCTTATTTTGTTTTTGATTTTCGCAGGCGGCGAAAGCGCGCAACAAAAGGGCGCGAATCTCGCTCAGCTTTCATTAAGCGGCGCGATAATGGACGATAGCGAAATTTTAGAAAAGATCGAAGCCCTGAAAAACGACGAGGCGATCAAAGGAGTACTTCTACTGATCGATAGTCCCGGCGGCGCGCTAAGCCCGAGCGTGGAAATTTCGCTGGCTATCAAATCCCTAAACTCGCGCAAACCGGTCGTCGCCTACGCCAAGGGTACGATGGCGAGCGGCAGCTATCTAGGTGGCGTGTGGGCGAGTAAAATTTATGCAAATCCGGGTAGCTTCATCGGCTCCATAGGTGTGATCATGCAGGGTTTAGACGTGAGCGAAGCGGCCGCTAAGCTAGGCTTTGCCGAACAGATCGTCAAAGCGGGCGAGCTCAAAGAAGCGGGAACGATGATGCGAAAATGGAGCGATGCGGAGCGCGCCAGTCTGCAAGCTCTGGTGGACGAGAGCTACGAGCTATTTACGCGCGAGGTGGCGCAGGCGCGCTCGCTGGATATTAGGAAGCGCGATACGTGGGCGAATGCGCGAGTGTTTTTGGCTAGCGGCGCCAAAGGCGTCGGGCTCATTGACGAGGTGGGCTCTTTGGATGACGCTAAAAGCGCGCTCGTAAAGGCTAGCGGCGTAGCAGATCCGATCTGGCAGGAGCCTTCTGCGTATGAGAAGATGATGGATAGGCTGGCAAATAAAAGCGAGAGTTTGGTACGCGGGGCGTTCGGCGCAAAGCTGATGGCGTATTAGAATTTTAGAAATTTTAAATTATGAGGAAATTTTAAAAGTAGAATTTTGTATATAGAAGCTATACTGAGTTTGATTACTTTTAAATTTCCTCGCTTTTACGTTTGGCGTTTCTTTAAAATTTTATCCTTTTGTGAATTTTTTCTTCGTTTAAGAACTCATAATTTTTCACCAATTATTCAGCCCCCTTTAAGCATCACTCTTGTATAATCACAATTCTGTTTCGCACCGAGCCGAACCTGCTTTCTTAACTCTTAAGTCCTAGTAGTTTTAGCCTTTTAGCGAACGCGTTTTTTAAAATTTTAACTGTTAAAAACAAATATCTTTAAGTCAATCTTTGAAATCTAAACAAGTGATCGATTGAGCCTATGGATTAGATCCATTAAAGGATTTAAGTTCATAAAAACAATGTTACAAACATAATGTTTTTAGATTAAAAACTTCATAATCGTATCTACCTGTATAAGTATAAAGAGTTTAAATCATAGATTAAATTTAAGACGCAGAATAAAACCTGAGCCAAACTCTGGTTTTTGATGCTATTCTTAGAAATTTATGATTTGTGAAAAACTTGTTTTTTGCAAATCTTTGTAGCTTTAGGTGGGTACAGGGAGCGAAAGCTCCCGCTCGCAGTAACGGCTTTGCCGTTGCGAGAAGTATAAATATGGAGAGTTTGATCCTGGCTCAGAGTGAACGCTGGCGGCGTGCCTAATACATGCAAGTCGAACGGAATTTAAGAGAGCTTGCTCTTTTAAATTTAGTGGCGCACGGGTGAGTAATATATAGCTAATCTGCCCCTTGCTGGAGGACAACAGTTAGAAATGACTGCTAATACTCCATACTCCTTTTTACCATAAGATAAATCGGGAAAGAATTTCGGCAAGGGATGAGACTATATCGTATCAGCTAGTCGGTGGGGTAACGGCCTACCGAGGCTATGACGCGTAACTGGTCTGAGAGGATGATCAGTCACATTGGAACTGAGACACGGTCCAAACTCCTACGGGAGGCAGCAGTAGGGAATATTGCGCAATGGGGGAAACCCTGACGCAGCAACGCCGCGTGGAGGATGACACTTTTCGGAGCGTAAACTCCTTTTGTTAGGGAAGAATAATGACGGTACCTAACGAATAAGCACCGGCTAACTCCGTGCCAGCAGCCGCGGTAATACGGAGGGTGCAAGCGTTACTCGGAATCACTGGGCGTAAAGGACGCGTAGGCGGATTATCAAGTCTCTTGTGAAATCTAACGGCTTAACCGTTAAACTGCTTGGGAAACTGATAATCTAGAGTAAGGGAGAGGCAGATGGAATTCTTGGTGTAGGGGTAAAATCCGTAGATATCAAGAAGAATACCTATTGCGAAGGCGATCTGCTGGAACTTAACTGACGCTAATGCGTGAAAGCGTGGGGAGCAAACAGGATTAGATACCCTGGTAGTCCACGCCCTAAACGATGTATACCGGTTGTTGCTGTGCTAGTCACGGCAGTAATCCACCTAACGGATTAAGTATACCGCCTGGGGAGTACGGTCGCAAGATTAAAACTCAAAGGAATAGACGGGGACCCGCACAAGCGGTGGAGCATGTGGTTTAATTCGAAGATACGCGAAGAACCTTACCCGGACTTGATATCTAACAAATCATCCAGAGATGGAAGAGTGTCTGCTTGCAGAAATGTTAAGACAGGTGCTGCACGGCTGTCGTCAGCTCGTGTCGTGAGATGTTGGGTTAAGTCCCGCAACGAGCGCAACCCACGTCATTAGTTGCTAACGGTTCGGCCGAGCACTCTAATGAGACTGCCTTCGTAAGGAGGAGGAAGGTGTGGACGACGTCAAGTCATCATGGCCCTTATGTCCGGGGCGACACACGTGCTACAATGGCATATACAATAAGACGCAATATCGTAAGATGGAGCAAATCTAAAAAATATGTCCCAGTTCGGATTGGAGTCTGCAACTCGACTCCATGAAGCCGGAATCGCTAGTAATCGTAGATCAGCCATGCTACGGTGAATACGTTCCCGGGTCTTGTACTCACCGCCCGTCACACCATGGGAGTTGATTTCACTCGAAGCGGGAATGCGAAATTCGCTACCCTCCACAGTGGAATCAGCGAACTGGGGTGAAGTCGTAACAAGGTAACCGTAGGAGAACCTGCGGTTGGATCACCTCCTTTCTAGAGTACAAATAGATATCCTCTCACAAGGTATCTATCATAAAGTCTTAGCGCTAGCTTATGCTTAGCTCTAAGCATGCTCAATCGAGCTTGTTTAGGTTTGAGAGATTGACGGCTAATAAAATTTGTCTAATTCCTTGAACTGCCTAGACAAAAACCTAAATTTATAATCTATGAGAAATAAAATTTCGAAATAACTCTTTATAACTTTAGGTGGGCGCGCAAAGCGTTGCTTTCGCTCAAAGACTAATCATCTAGTCTGCGAAGTAAAGGATGAATGGGGAATTAGCTCAGCTGGGAGAGCGCCTGCTTTGCACGCAGGAGGTCAGCGGTTCGATCCCGCTATTCTCCACCATAAGATATTTGCGCCATATTTAATTCGACGTTAGATCTAAATAGAGAATTTTAACTCGGTTTTATCCAAACAGATTTGGTTTGTTAAATTTAACAAATTTGATCAAGCCGCCATAACTTAAAATTTTCTATTTAGGTTTAGCCTAAACGTTCTTTAAAGTACCATTGTTAAAGTCACAATCAAGTTTTAATAAAACAATTTTACAGGACTTGTTAAAGCTTTGATTATTCGAAGTGATGCCAAGCCTTTAGCTTTTTATGTTATCCAAAGCTAAAAGCTAAGATCAATACACGCTTATAGAGCTTAACTTACTTTATGAGTTTGATCTCTTTCCGTCTTAATTCGAGTTAATCAAATACTATAGAATAAATTTAACGCTTCGGCTTTAAAGATAGGGCATATTTAAAAGCTCTTATCCGTAAACTAAATGCCTAGTTAGATCGGTTTTATCTTTAGCAAGGAAGTAATGCGAATTAGAATATATAAATAAAAATAGTCTAAGTATTTTTTACGAATCTAATCCTAAATGATTTCTTTTATAGAAATTTTACGGCAACGCCGAAAGCGTTGCTGTGCTTTAGGTGGGTCGAGGGAGCGAAGCTCCCCGTCGCAAAGAGCGGCTTTGCCGGTCTGCGAAGTAAAAAATATATAAAAGGTAAGCTACTAAGAGCGAACGGTGGATGCCTTGGCTAGTAGAGGCGATGAAAGACGTGCCAGACTGCGATAAGTCTCGGGGAGCCGTCAAGGGGCTTTGATCCGGGAATTTCTGAATGGGGCAACCCAATACATAGCGATATGTGTTACCATTAATGGAGCCAACGCGGGGAACTGAAACATCTAAGTACCCGCAGGAAGAGAAATCAATAGAGATTACGCTAGTAGCGGCGAGCGAACGCGTAAGAGGGCAAACCACTAGTTTACTAGTGGGGTTGTAGGACCGCAACATAGACTAGGATCTGATAATAGAACAATCTGGAAAGGTTGGGCATAGAGGGTGATACTCCCGTATATGAAATCACATCCTTACTTAGCGGTATCCTGAGTAGGACGGGACACGTGAAATCCTGTCTGAAGCCGGGTCGACCACGATCCAACCCTAAATACTACTACTAGACCGATAGCGTACAAGTACCGTGAGGGAAAGGTGAAAAGAACGGCGGTGAGCCGAGTGAAATAGAACCTGAAACCGTTTGCTTACAATCATTCAGAGCACTATGCTATACTCTTTAAAATTAATCCAGCTTGGCTTTTTAGCCCTTTTTTATGAGACTGCGACTGCGGCAGCCAGATCCGGCTAGCCTTGTCTTGTTTCATAAAAAATCATCTAAAAATCCTGCGCATTTGAAATTTTAAATTTTGATCTGATAAAATTTCATCATAAATGACACAAACAGAGCTTTATGGTCTAAATTTAGAAGTAACGATTAACGATTAGTTTTAATGAGTATAGCAGTGTGATGGACTGCCTTTTGCATAATGAGCCTGCGAGTTGTGGTGTCTGGCGAGGTTAAGGAAACCCGGAGCCGTAGCGAAAGCGAGTCTTAATAGGGCGATTAGTCAGATGCTGCAGACCCGAAACGATGTGATCTATCCATGAGCAGGTTGAAGCCGGTGTAAGAGCCGGTGGAGGACCCAACCGACGGCCGTTGAAAAGGCTCCGGATGACTTGTGGATAGGGGTGAAAGGCCAATCAAACATCGTGATAGCTGGTTCTCTCCGAAATATATTGAGGTATAGCGTCGTGTAGTAGTTATAAGGGGTAGAGCACTGAATGGGCTAGGGCATACACCAATGTACCAAACCCTATCAAACTCCGAATACTTATAGCGTAACCACGGCAGTCAGGCGGCGAGTGATAAAATCCGTCGTCAAGAGGGAAACAACCCGGACTAACAGCTAAGGTCCCCAAATCTCATTTAAGTGGAAAACGATGTGAAGTTACTGAAACAACCAGGAGGTTGGCTTAGAAGCAGCCATCCTTTAAAGATAGCGTAATAGCTCACTGGTCTAGTGATTTTGCGCGGAAAATATAACGGGGCTAAAATGAGTACCGAAGCTTTAGATAGTGTCTATGATTATTTATACCAAGCTTGTCTCTTTGGCATCTTTAAATGAGCTTCATTTTTTCTCCTGCGGCAACCTACACGGTTAGCCTTAGTCGAAAAAATATCAGCAACATTTAAATCTGCTCAAAACAAGTGAAACGCTTTTTGCGAAAGCAAAAATGTTTCTTTGAAAGATACTTCGCTTCTTGCATTCAAATTTAAATGCAACGTCTTGATCTAAATTTTATAAATTTCAAAATTTCTTAGAATTTTAAAATTTAGCAACAAAAGCAAAAAGACAAGCCCAAGTAAAGTATAAATACTCATAGACACTGTGGTAGGAGAGCGTTCCAATCAGCGTCGAAGCCGTACCGGTAAGGAGCGGTGGAGCGGTTGGAAGTGAGCATGCAGGCATGAGTAGCGATAAAATACGTGAGAATCGTATTCGCCGTAAACCCAAGGTTTCCTACGCGATGCTCGTCATCGTAGGGTTAGTCGGGTCCTAAGCAAAGTCCGAAAGGGGTATGCGATGGAAAATCGGTTAATATTCCGATACCGATATCAGTGTGCGACGGAAGGACGCTTAAAGTTAGTGGAGCTAGCGGATGGAAGTGCTAGTCTAAGGAAGTAGGTTGAGTTATAGGCAAATCCGTAACTCTTTATCCGAGATCTGAAAGGCTTCTGACGCTCTTCGGAGTAGATGAAGAATCCATGATACTATCGAGCCGAGAAAAGTTTCTAAGTTTAGCTGATATCGCCCGTACCGTAAACCGACACAGGTGGGTGGGATGAGTATTCTAAGGCGCGTGGAAGAACTCTCTTTAAGGAACTCTGCAAAATAGCACCGTATCTTCGGTATAAGGTGTGCCTAGCTTCGTTAAGAATTTACTTCGTAAGCGAAGAAGGTTACAACAAAGAGTCCCTCCCGACTGTTTACCATAAACACAGCACTCTGCTAACTCGTAAGAGGATGTATAGGGTGTGACGCCTGCCCGGTGCTCGAAGGTTAATTGATGATGTTAGCTTACGCAAAGCATCTGATCGAAGCCCGAGTAAACGGCGGCCGTAACTATAACGGTCCTAAGGTAGCGAAATTCCTTGTCGGTTAAATACCGACCTGCATGAATGGCGTAACGAGATGGGAGCTGTCTCAAAGAGGGATCCAGTGAAATTGTAGTGGAGGTGAAAATTCCTCCTACCCGCGGCAAGACGGAAAGACCCCGTGGACCTTTACTATAGCTTGACACTGCTACTTGGATAAAGATGCGCAGGATAGGTGGGAGGCTTTGAGTCGTAGATCTCGGTTTACGATGAGCCATTGTTGAGATACCACTCTTCTTTATTCGGGTAGCTAACTAGCCTAAGTTATCCTTAGGTAGGACAATGTCTGGTGGGTAGTTTGACTGGGGCGGTCGCCTCCCAAAATGTAACGGAGGCTTACAAAGGTTGGCTCAAAGCGGTTGGAAATCGCTTGCAGAGTATAAAGGCAAAAGCCAGCTTAACTGCGAGACATACACGTCGAGCAGAGACGAAAGTCGGTCTTAGTGATCCGGTGGTTCTGTGTGGAAGGGCCATCGCTCAAAGGATAAAAGGTACCCCGGGGATAACAGGCTGATCTCCCCCAAGAGCTCACATCGACGGGGAGGTTTGGCACCTCGATGTCGGCTCATCGCATCCTGGGGCTGGAGCAGGTCCCAAGGGTATGGCTGTTCGCCATTTAAAGCGGTACGCGAGCTGGGTTCAGAACGTCGTGAGACAGTTCGGTCCCTATCTGCCGTGGGCGTAAGAAGATTGAGGAGAGTTGACCCTAGTACGAGAGGACCGGGTTGAACCGACCACTGGTGTACCGGTTGTTCTGCCAAGAGCACCGCCGGGTAGCTAAGTCGGGATGCGATAAGAGCTGAAAGCATCTAAGCTCGAAGCCGACTCCAAGATGAATCTTCTTTTAAGAGCTCTAGTAGACTACTAGTTTGATAGGCCGGATGTGTAATGGATGAAAGTCCTTTAGCTGACCGGTACTAATAGCTCGTTTGCTTATCTTTTAAGCATTACTTCCTTGTTAAGGATAAAATTGATTCCTAATTTTTCACTATGCTTCGTTAAACTTCGCTGCAGACTTCGGTCACATACCATACGTATGCTCCCTCGTCTTTGCTCGTTTGCCTCGCCTAGCAAAAAATTAGTTCTCAATTCGAAATAGTAAATTTTTACTATGCCTTATCAACCTTTGTTTTTATAAAACAAGATCTGACTTTAACGATGAACGCAGTGTTAAATAAGAGATTATAAAAGATATCCGTAATCTACGATTAATCCAAGTTAGATTACGAAGTATTTTTGATATGAGGCGAACAGGCAGGAGCGAGTAAGGCTCGTATACAACAGGGCTAAAGCTCGTAACGTATTCGCAAGATATTTACTATCAAACAATAAGACAATCCCTTATTTAACACTGCCTGTGGCTATACAGACGAGGAAACGCCTTGCTCCATCTCGAACCAAGAAGCTAAGCTCGTCCTGGCTGATGATACTATCCGTTACTCGGACGGGGAAAGTAGGTCGCTGCAGGCTTTGTTAAAATTCCATAACTTTCCATACAATTTTCAATTTAAATTCTATTCCGGCATCTTTAGTTTATCGCTTCTTTTAGCCAATAAATATTGCTTGATAAATTTAAAATTCTATAATATCTTTAGGATTTTAGAACCTTCTGTAAATACAAATTTTAAATCTAGCCCTCCATCAATACAAAATCTCAAAACTCTGCATTAAATTTGACTTATATTGAGTGAAAAATGATACGGATTGAAATTTTTCTATAATACTTGCTTGTTCGTATCGTTTTTTAATACTATCTGTTGCGTTTGCTTTTTAACTTCTATGGTGCGATCTTTATTCTAACCTCTCTTAGCCTCATTTATGATTTATACGTTCGTTCGTTTTTAATACATTGCTGCACTTTTATATCTAAATTATGAAGCCGCCGGCACTTATAAAGCTTTGTGTATGATTTAAACTAGATGCCAAATAAAGCTTTGGCAAGCATTGTTAATTAATATAATGAAACGTCCCATAAGCAGATAAAACCCTATTAAAAATCAAGCCCGTAAAAAGCATGCCACACAAAAGAAGCTTATGAATGCGGCTAAATTTTATGAAGATTGTTCGTCTAGCTTTGCACGTAAAGCATTCGTGCCTCTCATAACACCAGCATCCCTTCGCCGTATGCGTCTAACATCGCTCGTAAAGCCTCCGTGTGCGGTAAGGTAGGACTAAATTTCATAAATACCGCCGCTTAGCTTTTTACATGATTTAAATCCAAATCTCGTTTCAATGTTTGCAGTATAAATTTAATATATCTAGCTTTATCCAAGCTATAAAAAGCATGCTTCAAACCGATAGAGTCGTATAAATTTAATATATCTAGCTTTATCCGTTAGCGGTGGAGCGACTGCCAAAAAGCAACCCAGTATTAAATTTAATCTATCTAGCTTTATCGCCTATCCGCTTTTTAAGATCAAGCTAAAATTTAACGTATTTATTTAATAAAACGATCGGAGCAGATAAAATTTCAATATATCTCTTAAATTTTATCTCCCTTTAAGCCCGCTACAAATATAATCCTTACCGTATTGCAAGATAGCGTAATAGCTATATGGGCGGTATATCCATTCTAAAGCATAGACATGGGATAGGTATGTAAAAGCTCTCAATGCTAATAGAGACGTTTTATTTGGCAATACAAATATCTCAATCTTAAAGGACTTTTAATGAAAAACCTATTTAAATCCGCATTATTTCTATCGCTTCCTGCATTTATGCTAGCAGCCGTAAATTTAAACACCGCAAGCAAAGAGGAGCTTATGGCGCTTCCCGGTATCGGAGAGGCAAAAGCTCAGGCTATTATAGATTACCGCAAGGATAATAAATTTAAAGATATCGAGGATATCAAAAACATTAAAGGCATAGGCGATAAGAGATTTGAGCTTATTAAAGATGATCTTGCCGTAAGCGGCACTACTGATATAAGTGATCTAAAATCCGTAAAGCAAAAAGCAAGTAAAAAAGCTAAAGATACCGCCAAATCTGCTAAAGCTAAAGCAAATACCAAATCGGAAAAGATGCAAGAGAAAATGGATGATAGCATGGATAAAGCTATGAATGAGGATGGTAAAGTAAAAAACTCTACGGCTAAGTTGAAAGACGAAGCTAAAGAAGAGGGATCGTCTAAGGCTAAAGGTAAGAGGGGTAAGAAGGGTAAGGGAGAGTAAAATTTCTCCCGACCTTAGCTTATTATTTTACAAGCCTGCCGCTTGCGGCGAATGTATGATCTACGTAGCAAGCGTATAAATTTAGGCGGAGCTATGGAAGTGTGCAAGATTTCAATTCGCATCTTGCGTAATTAGCTTGCTCGACTATACTGTAGATTTAGAAGTTTACAGTTCGATTTAAACTTGCGGATGCGATTTTATTTTATGGTACGGCGAGCCTATATTTTTTAGAATTTTAAAGTGTAAATTCTTGATTTTTCATAAATTTTTAATCTCACTGCTTTTAAATAGAACTAAAATTACCCTAAAGACCGCCTAACTACAGCAAGGTATCGGCAAATCGATTTGCCGGCGCGTTTCAGGTAATGCCTAGAAATCGTGTAGGCTAAATGTCAAGCCATAAGAGATCATAGCGGTTTAGGACGGCAATTTTGCAGAAGCGGCAGTGGGTTTATCTGATCAAAGTGTATAGCGTAGTGCGAGCGTAGCGGCTAAAAAGACCATAAGAGTATATTTAAGCAAATTTTACCCTATTTAAACGCCAGCATCATCACACCTGCGCCGATGAGTGCTAGCGCAAGCCATTCACGCAGACTCGGGCGCTCGCCTAAAAAGATCACGGCTATGATCACAACGAGCACTACGCTTAGTTTATCGATCGGTGCTACTTGATAGGCTTTGCCGATTTGTAGGGCTTTGAAATATGCTAGCCACGATGCACCCGTCGCCAGCCCACTTAGTATCAAAAATACCCAGTTGCGAGGGGTTAGGCTCGATAACGGCTGCCAGGCTTTAGCGTAGCGTAGGAATACGGCGAGACACAGGGCGATGATGATCGTGCGAATAAAAGTCGCGAAGTGAGAGTTGATCCCTTCAAGCCCGATTTTTGCAAATATCGCAGTCAGCGCCGCAAAGAGCGCTGATGCAAGCTAGCCAGGTAAAAGAAGCTAAGGTTCTGCCGTGTTTGATTTAGACGCGACTACCAAGTCTCGCTCGCGATTACTGCTAAATTCTACCCCACATATATAGAAAAATCGCCAAAAGCGCATTCTCGCTTCGCCTAACGCTAAGAGAGATCTCTTTAAATTCCGCTCCGATGCCTCTCAAAAACAAATGCCAGCAACGCAAGCGCATCCATCGTCGTTTAAATTCCAATTCGATGCCTCTCAAAAAAGCAAACTTTAAGCCCAAACCTACTACTCTAAAAGTTCAAATTTTACAAATAAGGATACTGAATGAAAAATTTCATATTTTCCGCGCTTTTGGCTCTTGGCATCGCAGGCTGCGCCGTAAACACCGCTCCGACGCCTGCAGGCAACTTGCGCTCGCTAAAATCCGAGATCGTAAACTACACTCGCCAAAGCTCCACAGCTTACGTCTATACGTTTAAAGACCTATCCAGTGGCGAGCTCTACACCGCTCACGCAAGCAGATATTATGCGGCTGCGGGAGATACTGCCTACATAAGTACCGCTTCAGGCGCTATCACCGATATGCGAGTCATCTCGCGCAAAGCGGGTTCCGTTGCTCCGCGCGCTTATGATATTGGTAAAATCGAGACCAAACAAATGCATAAAAACGACGCTATTGCTGTACCAGAGAGCGAAAATATCAGCTTTTAATCCCACGCGATTTTTAGCCGCTGCGCCCTTTAAGGTAAGCGAGCCTGCTTTTACTTTGTGAAACGCTTTTGTGTTTGTTCTCTACTCTTACGAAGGCAATGGCTCCTGTTTTCAATCTAGCGGACTTGCGCGATTTGCTTGCGCTTTAAAGTCCGCTGATTCTTTGCGCGATTGCCTGCATAAATTTTATATTTTAAAAGTTGTGGAATTTTATATTTCACGAAATTCTGCGCTGCACATCTTACTTATATGGCTAGGTTAGCATTTTCTATTCGCTTGCTTCGTGCTTAAGATTTCTTACTGCGTAACGCTATTTTGTCCGCAAATTTTATATTTATAGAAATACAGCTGGCGCTAGAATTTTGATTGCGAAATTTTTATAAATTTTCTTTCTCGCTGTTTTTCGCGTACTGCCTGTTCTAAGTGCCTGTATTCTCTACCGATAAGATGTTGCGTGGATTTTTAAAACCCACGCTTTGCAAATTTTGTGTCTTGAAATTTTATCCATAAAATTTCACGTCGTAAAATTTTATGAAATTTCCCCCACAAGAAAGAGGTGTTGCCGTCTGTTTACCGCAGCCTGATATAATCCCCACATCGAAATTAGAACTCCTTTCAATAATCGGCGAGACCTGTGTGGGTCTCGCTTTTTTTATGCCCGTTAAATTTGGATTTTCGGTAAATACTCGGTAACAATTTGGTAAAATTTTAGTATTTTTCAGCCTATTTTAAGCATATAATTTGTCATTTTGTGCTACTATTGCGCTTACAAACTTTTAAAGGAGTTCAAAATGAAACTAGTTAAACTTAGTTTAGCGGCAGCAGTCGCTGCAGGTGCTCTTGCTATGAGTGCAAGTGCTGTTCCGTTAGAGGAAGCTATCAAGGACGTGGATCTAAATGGATACGCTCGTATGCGATATACCCATGACCACCTTAAAAATGAAACAAATAGCAATAAGGGCGTTTGGGAATTTAAATCCGAAGTAGATTTCAAAGCTAAAATCGATGATAACTTCTTTGGAGTAGTGGGCGTTAGGTTCTTGGATAGAGATAATGGCGAGTCGCTTTCTTCTTCAAATAGCCAATATCATGGTGCACAAAATCCAAGCGACAAAGATTCTGATTTCGATATCGCTAAAGCTTATTTAGGATACACTATCGGCGGTACCACTATTGCAGTCGGTCGCCAGGGCATAGGTTCGTTCTTTACCGATGATATGTATGGAGACGGTGTTAAGATTACTAGCACCGATATCGAGGGCTTGACAATTAGCGGCTTTTGGATGGATTCTTTAGAGAATGATGGAGATATTTCAAGCCTTGATTGGGGCGCAGCGGTAGATAATAAACTAACTACTGATCATAATCTATACGGTATAGGATTTATGGGCTCATACGATCCAGTGTCTTTCCAGCTATGGTATAATGCTCTAGAGGACGTAGCACAGCTTTTCGCCGCAGAGTTAGCTCTAAACTTTGATATCTCTGATGATTTCAATCTCGGTGTAAAAGGTCAGTACGCATTCTCTGATTTTGACGGCGATTATAAAGATGCGGGTGCTAGTGATGCAGACTTCTGGGCAGCAGAGGCTAATGCTGGTTTCTTTGGCGTTGATTTAGCTGCAGGTTATTTAAAATTTGAACCTGATGATAAAGATAAAGTTTCTTTTGTATCTTTTGAAGATCAAGGCTCTTTCATTAGCCCGGGTGAAGAGTTGTTAGACTATAGAAACTTTAGTGGCGAAAATCACTACTGGTATGTAGTAGCAGGCTATACTATCCCTGATACTGGTATCAGAATCGGTGCCGATTACCTAGATGGTAAAGCAGATGGTGATAATGCATATGAGGTAGTAGGTAGAATTTCTTATAAATATAATGAAAAGCTAAGCTTCAAAACTTGGTATTCTCACTATAAGATTGACGATGCTGCTGGCGGTCTTGATGAGAAAAAAGATCGCATCAGATTTGAGGCTAAATACAGCTTCTAATTATTTACCTTATACGGGTAAAATTAGGGCGAAGCTTTTGCTTCGCCCTTTTTAAATTCTAAATCAAGGTTTTCTATGAAAATTTTTAAAATTTCTTTTTTAGCATGTTTTTTTGCCTTTAGTTTAAATGCCGCGGATAAAGCAAGTGATGACACGTATGTATTCGAAGCCAAAGGTGAGTTTGCCAAAGAGCTAAAATCCCTGATCGAAAAGCATTCTAAAGATGAAAATGTAACCGTAAATATCTACAAAAATACCCCCAATGCCAAAGGCAACATTATAGGCGGTGGCACAAAAATAAATCGTAACATCAACTATATCAAGGAAAAAGGTAAGGTAATCTACGATGCTAACTGTGCTTCTTGCCACGGCTCAGAAGGACAGAAGCGCGCCTATGGCAGCTCTCGTAAGCTAAAAGATCTAAGCGCGAAGGAGATTGCAATCGCGATCTCAAGCTACACCTCTGACGGGCAATATGGCAAAAAGATGAAGTATATTATGCAGCCTATCGCTGCCAAAACCACCGCTGAAGAAGTTGGCTATATCATCGGCTATCTAAAGGGCGACGATGAATTCTTATATGATAGTCCATCTCGTGCTAGTGGCAACACTGAAATTTCGACTGCCCCTAGCGAGCAGGGCTCGTATTTAAAATAAGGAGTGCAAATTGAAAGTGGCAATAGTTTTAGCTAACGGATTTGAGGAGCTCGAGGCGATAAGCATCATTGATATTTTAAGACGTGCAGATATTGATGCTCTAGCTGTGGGGTTAGAGAAAAAATGCGTTCACGGTACGCACGGCATTGAGCTTGTGGCGGATGAAATTTTGGATGATATTAAGGTGTCTGAATTTTCTATGATAGTTTTACCGGGAGGCTTGCCCGGTGCGGAGAATTTAGCCAAAAGCGAGAAGCTCGGTAAGATTCTACGTGACTTTGATGCAAATAATACAAAAATTGGCGCAATATGTGCTGCTCCGTGGGCGCTAGCTACTGCAGGTGTGCTAAAAAGCTCTTACACTTGCTATCCAGGCTTTGAAAATCAGATCGCTCACCCAGGCTATACAAATGCGGCGAATGTCGTAAAAGATCAAAATATAATGACTTCGAAAGGTCCAGCTACTGCGATGGAATTCGCACTACAAATCGTCCGCGAGCTAAAAGGCGAGCAGGTTTATTTCAAGCTAAAATCCGATTTGCTTTTTAAATAAAATTTCAAGTGAAGGCCGATTCCAACGCGCTTTATTTTATCGCTTGTAAAACGGGGCGTGCTGATTTTGCCACGCCTGAGAACTACAAATTTTATCTTACTCTGCACGTATAAAATAACCGCAATATTTATTCTGAGTATCCGTAAACGACGAATGAAATTCTCGCGACTCAAATTTTAAATCGAAAAACGCAAAAGACCTTGTGCGTGACAGATGAAATTTTATTGGAGTAGTTGCTATTAAAACCAAATATTAACATCACGACGGCGTGGAGCGCGAGTATGAAGGGATATATTCTAGGCGTGGGCTCTCAAGCAGAGATCCCCGAGCTGAATAAATTTCAATGCGGCACCTTCGCGATGCACTCGCTAGCTGAAGCTAAGCAGATTGCTCAAATGTGCTAAATAAGAGTATCGGCGTGACCAAAAACGACGAGATCGCGCTGGGTCTAAATTTGATCAAATAGCGACGTCAATGCGTCAAGAGGCAAAACGGCGCAGTTTTTGAAGGTTTTGTTGGCAAAGCACAGATCTATCGGGAAGCATATAAAGCTTGTAGCGCGCGACGAAAGTGTTATTTAGAATTCCTAAAAAAGGATAAAATTTAGCGCTTCTTTAAAATATCGTTGTTTAATAATGTTGCGCTGCTTTGTATCGTTTTGATAACGCGGTCTTTAGAATTTTGCATTTTGTCGGGTGTAGGTCTGTGTGCGATCAAATTTACGCGCCCGATTTTCGCCGTGAAATAAAAAATCCCCAGTATCGTCGCGTTTAGAAATACTCCAAAATATATCCGTTCTAATCCCCATATCCCTATGCTGGCGGCATGAATAGGCACAAAAATTATCGCGACTAAGATCGGATAATAATCCGAAATTTTATTTTTGGCAAGGATTACGGTCGTAACGATGGCGTATGCAATGAGCGTAAAAGGAGAGATAAGCAAGAGTGCAAAAAGCGCGTTTATGCGCTGATAATCTTCATGCCCGATTAAGACGCAAAAACTACAAAACGCGAGCGTTATGAGAAAAAATAAAGGCAAAATCCACCGCGTTTTCACGCCACGCCCTTTAAGCAGCGATAAAAAGAGCAGATGAGAACCCAGCGCAATACAATAATAATCAAATATAACTGATGAGCTTAGAAACGTGAGCGGTATGGCGAGCAGTGCACCCGGCCCGTCAAAATATACCCCACTAAACATGAGCCACGTGATAAAGAGCATAAAAGCATGTTTCAGACCCGCATAAGTGGCGCAAACACAGATACTAACGAAGATAAATCGTATAAATTTGCTCATTTGCCTTTTTCCTAAATTTAAGTGATTATAGCAAACTGCGACAAACGAACGGCGCAAAATTTTAAATTTAGCCGTGCGCTCGCCGAATCCACTGCCGATCGCGAGCTCATGCGCAAGAGAACCCGCTAATGTCTTCGCATTATTTTATCCACGTCCGCGCCCCAAGATAAAATTCATAAATTCTAAATCCGTTTTGCGTTATCATTGCGCTAAATTTAAAATTTTACGCAAAGGGGATTATATGAAAAATACGGCATTCATCACGGGCGCTACGAGCGGCTTTGGAGAGGCGATTTCTAGGGCGCTTAGTGCGCAAGGCTATAAGATCGTTGCGCTTGGACGCCGCAAGGAGCGGCTACAAAAGCTAGCCGGCGAGCTAGGCAATACGCACATTATCGCCGCGGATATTCGCGATAAGGCTGCGGTGTTTGATGCCGTAAGCGCGCTGCCTGAAAATTTCAAAGACGTCGAAGTGCTCGTAAATAACGCAGGGCTCGCGCTCGGGCTTGAGGGGATCGCGCAGACGCCCGTAGAGGATTTGGAGACGATGGTCGATACGAATATCAAAGGCGTGCTGTATTCGACCAAGGCGGTGCTGCCGCTGATGATCGCGCGCAAAAGCGGCTATATCTTCAATCTCGGCTCGACTGCGGGCGCGTGGCCCTATCCGGGTAGCCACGTTTACGGCGCGAGCAAGGCGTTTATCAAGCAGTTTAGCCGCAATATCCGCAACGATCTGCGCGGCACGGGCATCCGCGTGACGGAGATCGCGCCGGGAATCTGTAAGAGCGAGTTTAGCGAGGTGCGCTTTAAAGGCGACGTAGCGCGCGCCGCGGCCGTGTATGAGGGGGTCGATGCGATCCTGCCAGAGGACATCGCGCAGATTATGCTAAGCTGCCTAGCGATGCCCCATCGCGTAAATATCAATGTCGTAGAGGCGATGGCGACGCAGCAGAGCTGGGCCGGGCTTTTTATCGAAAAGCATTAAATTTTAAGGCTAGAAAATGAAAAAAATTCTATTACTAATGTTTTTATCGGTTGCCGCGTTTGCGGTGGATGACGCGACCAGGCAGCATAACGCCGAGCTTTTCGGTATCTGGACGCTGGTGCCGCCCGTCGTGGCGATCGCGCTTGCCTTTATCACCAAAGAGGTGATCCTGTCGCTTTTCATCGGCGTTTTTAGCGGCACCTATATGCTTGCAGTCGTCGGCAACAATCCGATCTCCGCGCTTGTGGGCAGCTTTACGGATCTGGTCGCGCGCGTGGTGGGCTCGATGGCTAGCAAAGGCAACGCGGGCGTGCTTTTACAGGTGCTTTGTATTGGCGGCGTGGTCGCTCTGATTAGCAGGACGGGCGGCACGAAAGCCGTAGCGCTTTGGATTAGCAAGCGCGCGAAAACTGGTATCTCAGCGCAAATTTCAACGTGGATTATGGGCCTTTTCGTATTTTTCGACGACTACGCAAATGCTCTGATCGTAGGCCCCGTTATGCGGCCGATTACCGATAAATTTAGAGTTAGCCGCGAAAAGCTCGCTTTCATCATCGACGCTACCGCCGCGCCGATTGCCGGTATCGCGCTAATTTCTACCTGGGTAGGTCTTGAAGTCTCTCTGATAAGAGCGGGATATGATCAGATCGGCGTGCAAAACGTAAATGCTTTCTCGATCTTCGTGCAAACCATGCCCTATCGCTTCTACAATCTTTTCATGCTCGCTTTCGTGGTTTACGTAGCGTTCATGCGTAGAGATTTCGGACCGATGCTCTCAGCCGAAAGGCGCGCGGCGAGCGGCGAAATTCACTCCAAAAATTCTAACATCGCCGAGCTCGAAGATAAAACGCTAGAGCCCAAAGAGGGGATCAAGCCGCAAGCTTCAAACGCCGTTATCCCGCTTATAGTGCTAATCTGCGGTGCGTTTGCGAGCTTTTATTTTAGCGGGCTAAGCAAGCTTGAGGGCGATGCTCTCGCGGCCGCAAAAGCCTCTCCGCTAAGCTTTGCGACGCTTCAGGCGACGTTCGGCAACGCAAACTCGTCGGTCGCGCTTTTCCAAGCGGCGCTTCTTGCTACGGTCGTGTCTATATTTATGAGCGTTTATCGTAAAATTTTTGACGTCAGAGAGGCGATCTCTACGTGGATCAAGGGGTGGAAGACGATGATCGTCACGATCGTGATCTTGCTGCTTGCATGGTCGCTCAGCTCGGTCATCAAAGAGCTCGGCACGTCGCGCTATCTAGTCGATATGCTAAGCCAAAATACGCCGAAATTTTTGCTTCCGGTAGCGATTTTCGTACTGGGCTCGTTCATTAGCTTTTCGACGGGCACTAGCTACGGCACGATGGGAATTCTAATGCCGCTAGCCATACCTTTGGCAAACGCCGTGGGACTTCACTACGGGCTTTCTGGCGATGCGCTTCACGCCTATATGATCGTAAATATCTCGGGCGTACTTACGGGCGCGATTTTCGGCGATCATTGCTCGCCGATTTCGGATACCACGATCCTTTCGTCGATGGGCGCGGGCTGCGATCATATCGAGCACGTAAAGACACAGATGCCTTACGCTCTATCCGTCGGCGCGGTCGCCGTGGTAGCGGGCTATCTACCCGTAGCGCTAGGACTTAGCGTCTGGATCGCGCTGCCGATGGGGCTTGCCGTTACGTGGGCTCTCGTGCGATTTGCAGGTAAAAAGATAGAGGAGTAGCTCCCGCAAATTTTAAATTTGCTTTTAAATTTTGAATTCCGCAGCGATGCGGAATTCTACTAGGCAAAATTCTAATCTGCCTCGCGAAATTTCACTCCGCAGAATTTCACCGCGCAAGTAAAATTTTAAAACGAAATTTCAAAAAGCGCGAGCAAATTTTAAAAGCTGAATTTTAACTGGCTGCGTTAAAACGGCGCGTGCGCCCGCAATTTAAAATTTTTAAAGTAAACGGGTAGTAAAATACCGATAAATTTCAAACAAGGAGAATGAAATGAAAAATCCTAAGATGTTCCTCTGGGGGGGGGGGGGGGTGTTAGCTGCTTTATTAGTAGGCTGCGGTGACGATACCGAGGTAAAGACTAAGGAGTATTACGACGCGCATCTGGACGAAGCCAAAGAGGTTTTAGCGAAGTGTGATTTCAATACCCTTAAAGACGGAAGTAGCTCATATAAGAATTGCGTGAACGCTAAAACGGTCGTAGAGGAAAAGAGTATGGCGTATTCGGTTGAGTATTATAGGAGCCATTTAGACGAAGCTAAGGCTATCATAGAAAAATATAAAGAGAAAGTTCCAGCCGATGAAAATAGTGTCGAAGCTGTTAATTTAAGGCATGCCCACGACGCTGTTTTCTTGAGCAGATCCAAGAATCGTCTGGTAATACCGGATGCTCCACGTTCAAACTAAAATCTGCGCCTTCGGTGCAGAGTAAATTTGCCCTCCACGGCGCTGAATTTTGTGGTAAAAATCTCGCCTGCGAAATGATACGGCGCAAAATCTTGCTTTACGGATTTTGGAATTTCAAATTTTAAAGCCTGCGAGCTTTTGACTACCGCAGAAAAGACTTACGGGCTTCGCGACACCTTGAAATTTAATCATTTTAAAATTTACGCCGCGCGGCTAGTCTAAATTTCACTCGGCGGCGGTGAAATTTCGCAGTGCGGCATGCTAAATTTCACGATCTCACATGCCGCTAGTCAAATTTTCTCGGCGGCGGTTTGCGCGGCGCGCTAAATTTTAAACTCGCGCGCGCATTTTATCCGCGCCCTAGTCTAAATTTAAAATTTCAAATTTGCGGCGACAGTTCGTGCGGCGTGAGGCAACTCCTGCAAACAGCGATCTCGGCTCGCGCTATGAAATTCAAAGAATTAGTGGCAACGGCGGCGCTTGGCTTGCGCTATGCGGTTTCAAGTCGTACGGCGGCGTTGTGCGTTAAATTTTAAATTTACGTGCCGGACAGCGGAAGGCAGCATTTGCCCCGTAAAATTTTAACTTTCGCGCGTCGGACGACGGCTAGGCACTATTGCTTGCGCGCTGCGCTAAGCCGCTTCTAAATCATCAAGCCGAGTTAAATTTTTTAGCGCGCCGAAATTTTAGTCTATGCGGCACGATTTACGAAACGGCGAAATTTTAAGTCTGCGCTACGATTTACGATGCGCCAAAATTTTAACTTTCAAGGCACGATCTGCGATGCACTAGAATTTTAATTAAAATTTTAATTTGCGTGGTGCGATCCGCGATGAACAGGAATTTTAATTTGACGTGATTTATGACGCACTGGAATTCCACTGCGCTACGGATCTACGACGCACGGGCGCGTAGCCTAGCCGATCCCTCGCATCGCATCGAGCCGCTTTAAAAATAGTTCTACCTTGCGTAACTGCGCCGCATTTAGCGCCCTACCCGAGCAAAAATATTCCACGCTGTTGCCGTTTGGATAATTCACTCGCGAAATGCCCGTTCCTTCGCCTCTCGGCTTAAATTCCAAGGACAAATCCGCGCCGCCTCGAGAATAAAGCTTGAGCTGCGAATTCGCATCTACGGCGCGCGGCGACATGCGGCGTTTGTCTTCGCCGCACTGCTCTACGTCGTGCGCATCGCCTGCCGACCCTCCGCCGCTCTTGCAGCACTCTTCTGCATTATTTTTGCCGACATAGCTTTCGTTGCCCCCTCCTGCGTCCTGCTCGCTGCGAGCGCTTTTATCGACCCCCTCGTCTTGCTTGCTCTTACCCTTTATGCTCTGTCTGCCGCCTGCGTCTCGCCCTTCCGCGTCAAATTTGTGGGCTTGCGCCGATGAATTCGTATCAAATTTTGCGTCGCCGCCCGCGTTAAATTTAGCCGCCCGCGAGGGCAAATCCTCGCCGCGTGCAAGCTTTAGCCCTCCGCCCAGCTCGCTAGCTAGGCGGTTTAGCGTGCCGTCGATACCGTCGATGATGCGCACGTGCGGAGGCAAAATTTCGCGCAAAACGTCCTTGAAATAGTTAAAATGTGTGCAACCAAGCACCAGCGAGCCAAGGCGCGCGAGCTCAAATTTAGCCAGTTCCTCGCTCAGATACGCCCGAACTGCAGGCGAGTCAAACTCCAAGTCCTGCGCAAACTCCACGAGGCGGGGTAACGCCAGGCTCCACGTCTCGCACTCCAGCCGCCCAACGAGGCGTGCGAGCTTCTCACCCGAGATCGTTAGCGGAGTGGCGATGAGCAGCGTCGGGCGCGCGCCGAAGCTGTCCGCGGCGAGCTTGACGGCGGGCTCCATGCCGATGACGGGCACGCTAAATGCACCGCGAAGCTCCGAGATAGCCGCGCTCGTGGCGGTGTTGCAAGCAACGACGACTCCGTCCGCGCCGCGCGAGACCAGAAATCCTACCGCATCGAGGCTTAGCCGCACTATCTCGGCCCTACTTTTCGTGCCGTAGGGGACGTGATCCTCGTCGGCAAAATATAAAAACTCCGCTCCGCTAAACCGCTGCAAAGCCTCGGCAAGCACGCTAAGCCCGCCGATACCAGAGTCAAAAAAAGCTATTTTCAAATCTTTATCCGAGGTTAAATTTCAAAAAAGGGATTATAGCTCAAATTTGCGTAAAATCTAAATTTTTGAGCGGGTTTGGCGGATCCCAGCCGTTAAATTATCGCCGCCTCGTTAAAATTCGCGGCAAATTTAATCAATTTCTCAGGGGGGGGGGGGGGTAGAATTAGCCAAATTTTACCCAGAAAGGATACTAAATGAAAAAATCGCTATTTGCGTTAGCATTTACCGCTTGCTTTGCGTTAGGAGCGTCCGAGCTTGAGACGCTAGAAAAAGAGTGTAATGACGGCAATATGGAGTCTTGCCTTAGAGCCGCTTTACAATACGAAGATAATACTAAAACACTTAAGCTGCTTGAAAAAACCTGCGACGGCGGATATGAGCCAAGTTGCCTTGTAATGTCGATCAGAATGATGCAAGAAAATCCTAAAAAAGGCATCGAATATCATGAAAAAAGATGCGATGCGGGAGACGCTACTTATTGTGGACTATTGGGATCAATGTATAGTGACGGAGATGGGGTTGAGAAAGATATATCAAAAGCGATAATCTACCATGACAAAGCTTGCAATCTAGGGCAAAAGCTATCAGCGCTATCATGCAGTATGTTGGCAGAGATGTACCGTAAAGGAGACGGTGTAAAAATAAATTTAATGAAAGCGGCGATTTATGATAAAAAAGGTTGCGACATAGCGGATGAGCTAGCGAGTTGCTATAATTTTGCGCTATTTAACTACAACTCTAACGATAAAAGTAAAGCTGCGCAATACTATAAAAAAGCTTGCGATCTGGGCAAAAATAAAAATTCTCTTTTTATGAATCCGTCAGAGTTTAAAGAACTTTGGCAAAAATCCTGCGATATGTATGAGCTGTTAAAATAGCGCGCCGAGCTGCAGCTGGTTCAATATATGTCGACTGCGGCTTAAAATCCTGTCGCGTTTAAATTTAAATCGCGGCGGTGACCACTAAACTCAACGATAAAATTTTAAATTGATCGGGCGATCTTGCGGCAGAATTTAGCGTAAATTTACACGGATCCTGCACTGATTTTGACGCGAGCAAAGCGCTAAAATAAATAGGCAGGTTTGTTACAAGCAAAGGCGCGCCAAAAGCATAGATTGGTACGTAGCAAAATTTTAAGTTAGGATTATGGAGACCTTATACGCTTCGCCTCTGCAAGGATCAAGAGAAAGTAGAATTGTGATGTTGGAATTTACGCAGTCGTAAATATAAAGCTTAGCGTCGATTTTTTGATTCGGAATTTAGAATTTTAAAATTCCTAGAGCTTCGAATCTGGCGCTGAGCCTTGAAATATCGTAGCGATAGAATTTTAAAATTTGCCGCCGCATCGCTTTAAAAATCTTGCTTGAAAATTTTAATTACGCAGCGTAAAATTTTTCATTTCTGCTGCTGCGCTGCGTTTTTCTATAAAAATTTTGCTCTTTTGCTCTGGTGCTGTGTTTTCGTCGTAGAATTTCGCGACTTTTTACGGCGCAGAATTTTTAGCGCGAAGTTCCTCATTATTTTTGCTTGTTAAAATTTAAGCGATAAATCCCACGATATTAAATTTGCACGGCATAAGGCTCTTGTTGCTCCACGCCACTTTGAATCAAAATGAGATAAATTCTACGTGGCGCAAAAGGCGCCCGATTAGGCTTTACGGCGTCCTTGCATACTGCGCAAAAGCGCGATCTCCTCCGCCCAGAGGCTATCGTCGATGGTTTCTAAAATCAGCGGGATCTCGTCGATGTTCGGGTCGTTCATGATGTTTTCAAATGCCCCAAGCCCCAAAAATCCGCGTCCGAGGCTCTCGTGCCGATCTTTGCGCACGCCAAGCTCGTTTTTCGTGTCGTTTAGGTGCATGCCGCTTAAAAATTTATAGCCGATCGTGCGGTCAAACTCGCTCATCGTGCGCTCATAGGCCTGCCGGCTGTGGAGGTCGTATCCTGCGGCGAACGCGTGACAGGTGTCGATGCAGACGCCGATGCGATCTTTGTTTGAAATTTTATCGATCACGTAAGCAAGCTGAGCGAAATCATAGCCGAGATTGGAGCCCTGGCCGGCGGTATCTTCGAGCACGAGCTTGACGCCACTAGTGTTTGCGATGGCGAAATTTAGCGACTCTGCGATATTATCCAGGCACACTTGAGCTGAAATTTCATTTAGATGCGAGCCCGGATGAAAATTTAGCAACCTAAGCCCGAGCGCTTCGCAGCGGCGAATCTCGTCTATGAAGGCGTTTAGGGACTTCTCGCGCTCCGCCTCACGCGGATGGCCCAAATTTATGAGGTAGCTGTCGTGCACCAAGACATGCTCCGCGCGGATGCCGCTTTGTTTCAGTGCATCCTTAAACGCGGCGATCTCCTTTGTGCTAAGTGGCGGCGCATCCCATCTGCGCTGATTTTTGACGAACATCGCAAACGCGTCCGCCCCGATCTTTGCGGCGTTTAACGGCGCGTTGGAAACCCCGCCGCTAGCGCTCACGTGCGCTCCGATCCGCTTCATTTTACCTCCTAAATTTTATTTTGCGCCGCCCGCGGCAAATTTCATCAACCCTAGCTGCGCGCGAATTTTATAATTTTAAATGCGCGTTTTTTCTTTCGCACATACGCGCTGTTTGGTAAATTTCGCCGCAAAGAGCCGGCGCAGAGCGCCAATAAAACCGCGCCGTTTGCACAACTTAGGCGGCTACCCCGCCGAGTAATGAAATTTTGATCTTCGCGCTGTGTTTTGAGGCGGCTGCTAGAGTGCATTATTCCCGCGCGTTTATAAACACCCGCCGCGCGAAATTTTACTCGTTCGCGATTTGCTCGCGCCGCCCGCGGAATCGCATCTCACGTGCTACAAACATTGCTCGCGGCTAGCGTAAAATTTTACAGCAGCTCGCGGATTTTGATCTTTACGCCGCGTTTTGCGTCGGCGAAGCTTATGGATCTTCCGCCGCCGTCCTTGTCACGGCAAACCTTATAATCGATAGAGCCATCTTGCAGGCTTTGCGTGAGGCAACGGCGCTCGCCCGCGTCGCTGCCGCCAAAGATCGGCTTGCCGTCTAGGATTTGGCCGAGAAGCCCGCGGTAGTGCTCGGCGCCGAAGAATTTTTTATTGAAAACGAGCTCGTCGTCGCACGCGCCGTTCATGCAAATTTTATCGCCTTTTAAAACCAGGCTCAGCACGCTGATGCCGCTTGCGTAAATTTGAACCTCAGTTTGGTTTTTAAATTTACGCATAAAGCCCGCGTCGCTGGTGCGGGTAAGCGGCGAAATGACGGTGAAATTTACAGCTTGCGTAGAAGCGGGCTTGAGCGCGGTGGTAGCGCAGCCTGCGAACAGAAGCGAAAGTGCAAGTGGCGCCAGAAAAGAGCATTTCATAAATAATCCTTAATTTAAGTTGGGTTTAAGTGCGTCTTGAGTAGAATACCGCCTTTAATCTTAATACCAGATTAAGTGGCCCCTTCGTCTAACGGTTAGGACATCGCCCTTTCACGGCGGTAAAACGAGTTCGAATCTCGTAGGGGTCGCCACTTCTAGTCTTAAAATTTTTTGACGCAAATTTTAATTTTTAAAATTCTGAAATTTTATCTAACTGCTAAATTTTAAAATTATGCGCTTTTGCTGCTTCCTGTGCTGTAAAATTCCAAGATTGCAATAAATTCTACTTGATAGTTTTAAAATTTGGCTCCGCCAATTTACGTAATAAATTTTATGCAAACAAATAAAACTCGCAAATTTAGCTCTTTCTAAAAAAAATTCGCTAAATTTATCGAATGCAAAATTTTAAAGAATACGTAAATGAAATTCTAAAAAATCATCTTGGCGAGCGCGTCACGAGCTTTAGTTTCGAGGGTGAGAAATATTGGCTTAAGCAGCCGGAGTTGCGCATCCGCGGCGGATTGCTTACGAAAATATTCAAAGCAAATCCGAAAGCCGCTTTCGATTACGAAGCGCTAAAATGTGAGAGCCTGTATGCAGCCGGCGCGCCTGTGCCGCAGCCGGTGCTGCAAGACGAGAGCTTTTTTGTACTCAAAGACGGCGGCACGCCGGTGGACGAGGTGCTAAAAAGCTCGGATGAGGCGGCTTGCGTGGCGCTCATTGAGGGCTATGCTGCGGCGTTAGCACAGCTGCATTCGCGCGGCTTCATACACGGCAGACCCGCGCTGCGCGACATTTTAGTAAAAAATGGCGAGATGAAATTTATAGATTTTGAAAATCGCGGCGAGCGCGGTGATCTGCAAAAAGCCAAAATGCGAGATTTTTTGCTTTTCGTCTATGATCTGTGCCGTGAAGGGCTAAGCGAAGATTTGGTGCGCGCAGCCATTCGCACCTACGCCTCAAGCGGCGGGCAGGATGTAGTGCAAAGTGCGTGGGCTACGGTACTTGCGCTGCGTCCGATATATTTTATCGCTAGGCTTTTGCCGCAAAAATTTAAGGATCTAAACGCGCTCGTGCGCACGTTTGAGCTCTGCCTAAAAATAATTGAGGAAAACGATGGTCAAACAAAGTAAATTTGCTAAATTTAAGCTGGTGATTATACTTGCCTATATGTCGGCTCTGGCGCCCTTGTCTACCGATATGTATCTGCCTGCGCTGGAAAAGGTAAAGGCAAGCTTTGCTACGAGCGAGTTTTACGCTCAGCTATCGGTTGCAAGCTTTTTCATCGCATTTGCGCTAGGACAGCTCGTTTATGGACCGCTAAGTGATAAATTCGGTCGTAAAAAGCCGCTATATGCGGGCATTTTGCTTTTTATATGTGCGTCGCTTGCTTGCGTTAGCTTTGATAATATCTATGCGTTTATATTTTTTAGGTTTTTGCAAGCTTTAGGCGGGTGCGCGGGAGTGGTACTTGCGCGAGCTGTAATTAATGACAAATTCGAGTTACACGAGGCCGCGGCGATGTTTGCGCTAATGATGGTCGTAGGCTCGCTAGCACCGATGCTAGCACCAACTCTAGGTGGATTTGTGCTAGATTTTTTCTCGTGGCAAGCGATTTTTGCGATTTTGTTCGCGCTTGGAATTTTGCTTTTTGCATTTATATTTTTCGGACTCGACGAAAGCGCGCAGATAGATGAGACTACTACACTTAGCGTAAAAGGCGTACTTGGCGAATACGGCATAATCTTGCGAAATAAAGAATTTATGCGCTATACGCTAGGATTTGCGGTTGCGATGAGCGCGCTTTTCGCTTATATCACGGGCTCTAGCTTTATATTTTTGGGCTATTATGGGTTGGGTGAGCATGCCTTTGGCGTAATATTTGGCATCAACGCCCTCGGGATGACTCTGGTATCGGCACTAAATGCCAAACTCGTGCAAAATCGCGAACCCACAGCTTTATTAAATTTCGGCCTAATAGCGATGCTTGTGACGAGCCTGATTTTGCTCGCATGCTCTATGCTTGACCTTCCTTTTATCTGCTTCGAGGTTTCACTTTTCATATTACTTTCGTCCCTTGGCTTTGTTGCGCCTAACGCCACGACGCTTGCGATGGCGCTGTATAAGGACGGCAACTCGGGCGCAGCTTCGGCGGTACTGGGGACTGCGCAGTTTGCCATCGCCGGGGCTATTTCGTTTATCGTGGGTGCAGTGGGAGCGAATAAGCCGTTTTTGCTCGCAAGTGTGATGGTGATTTGTGCTTTTTGCGCGAACGCCGTGTATTTTTTATTGCGAAAAAAGAATCAAAAATTTTAATTTTAATATTTTTTAAATTTATCGTTAAGGATTGATTAGCTAAAATTAGCTCTCGTTCTTTCAGCGTAAGAAAGACAATTCGGTAAAAAAGGAAACAAGCCAATGAGCGATATTATCGCATATAAACTTAACGGTGAAATTTACGATACTCAAAGTATCGGCGAGCGCGCAAGCGAGGCGCAGCCGATATATTTCGATAACTCCGAGGACGCGCTAAAGGTGATTCGCCACTCCTGTGCGCATCTTTTGGCGCAAGCGGTGCGCGAGCTTTATCCGAGTGCAAAATTTTTCGTAGGACCGGCGATTGAGGATGGGTTTTACTATGATATGCGCGTTAGCAAAAATGGCGGCGAGAAGCTTGGCGAAGAGGATTTAAAGGCGATCGAAAAAAAGATGCGCGCGCTTGCCGAGGCAAATTTAGAGATTAAAAAGATAGCCTCCACTAAAGAGGCGGTCGCGAAAAAATATGCAAACGACGATCTTAAGCAGGAAGTTTTAAAGCGCATCCCCGAAGGCCCGGTTAGCTTATACGCACAGGGCGAGTTTGAGGATATCTGCCGCGGACCGCACGTGCAAAATACGAAATTTTTGAAAAATTTCGCCCTTACGCGCATCGCGGGAGCGTATCTCGGCGGCGACGAGAAGCGCGAGATGCTAACTCGCATCTACGGCGTCGTATTTGCCGATAAAGATAGCCTTAAAAAGCACCTTACGATGTTGGAAGAAGCCAAGAAGCGCGATCACCGAAAGCTCGGAACTGAGATGAAATTTTTCACCTTCGACGAGCAGATCGGTGCGGGACTTCCGATCTGGCTTCCTGCGGGTACGAGGATGCGCATAAAGCTCGAGGGGCGCCTTTATAGGCAGCTTCGCAAGCGAGGCTACGAGCCGGTGCGCGGCCCTGAAATTTTAAAATCAGACGCATGGAAGATCAGCGGGCACTACAGCAACTACAAAGAAAATATGTATTTTACGACGATCGAGGAGCAGGAATATGGTATCAAGCCGATGAACTGCGTCGGTCACATCAAGGTTTATCAGAGCGAGATCCGCTCATATCGCGATCTACCGCTTAAATTTTGCGAGTACGGCGTCGTGCACCGCCACGAAAAAAGCGGCGTCTTGCACGGACTTTTCCGCGTGCGCGAGTTTACGCAGGACGACGCGCATCTGTTTGTGATGCCGAGCCAGATCAAAGAAAACGTCTATGAAATTTTAGATTTCGTGGAGCTTTTGATGAAGGCTTTCGGCTTTGAATACGAGCTTGAAATTTCGACCAAACCGCAAAAGGCGGTCGGCGACGACGAGGTTTGGGATATCGCGACGAAGGCCTTAAAAGACGCGCTTGACGAAAAGGGCTTAAAATACGGCCTAGACGAGGGCGGTGGCGCATTCTACGGACCTAAGATCGATATCAAAATCACCGACGCGCTCGGTCGAAAGTGGCAGTGCGGTACGGTACAGGTAGATTTTAACCTGCCTGCGCGCTTCGAGCTAGGCTACATCGACGAGAATAATGAAAAAAAGCAGCCCGTGATGCTGCATCGCGCGATTTTGGGAAGCTTCGAGCGCTTCGTGGGGATTTTGCTCGAGCATACCGCGGGCGAGCTTCCGTTTTGGATCTGTCCTACGCAGGTATCGATCGTGCCGATCGGCGAGGCGCACGCAAGTTACGCGAAAGAAATTTTAAATTTGCTGCGCGCGGCGGACATTGACGGCGAAATTTTAGATAGAAATGAGACGCTAAATAAACGAATCAGAACGGCTGAAAAGCAGAAGGTGCCGCTCATCATCGTCCTAGGCGATAATGAAGTTTCGGCTCGCAGCGTGGCTCTGCGCGATCGCAGGGCGCGCGAACAGCGAAATTTAGGGCTGGATGAGTTTTTAAATTTCGTAAAAGCTAAATTAAACGAGGTGAATTTTTGAGCAGAGAGAAAGAGGTTTTTCTAAACGAGGACATTCCGGCTAGCGAAGTCAGGTGCATAGGCGACAACGGCGAGGTTTACGGCATAATTTCAAAGGCGCAGGCGCTGCAAATCGCCGAGCGAGAGGGCGTGGATCTGGTTTTGATAGCGCCCGATGCAAAGCCGCCCGTTTGCAAGGTCATGAACTACAGCAAATTTCGCTATCAGCAGGAAAAAAAGCTCAAAGAGGCGAAAAAAAAGCAAAAAATCATCGAGGTCAAAGAGATCAAGCTGTCCGCCAAAATCGCTCAAAACGACATTAATTACAAAGTAAAACACGCGAAAGAATTCCTTAGTAGCGGCAAACACGTCAAGCTTCGCGTATTTTTAAAAGGGCGCGAGATGTCAAGTCCGGAAATCGGCGTAAATTTGCTCAATAAAATTTGGGACGAATTTTTCGCAGAAGTTGCCGATCGCGATAAAGCGCCTGCGCTGGAGGGTCGCTACGTAAATATGCTGATCACGCCGAAAAAGGCGTAGCGTAAATTTAGCTATGTTATAAAAATCGCAGCGATAAAATAGTGGAATTTTAAAATTCCACTATTTTAAGTTTGCTCCTGGTTAAATAATATTACATTAGAAATAAAAGGTGAGGGAATTTAAAATTTATCTAATCATTATTCTTATCTAAGTTTTATTTTGATAAAATCAAAAACAAATAAATTCTCTCTACGACGACTTGCTATAAAGGAAGTAAACAAAGGAAATGAATATATGAAGGTTTTAATTTTAGCTGGCGGCTTTGGCACTAGGCTTGCCGAAGAAACTAGCATCAGACCTAAGCCAATGGTTGAGATTGGTGGCAGACCGATATTATGGCATATTATGAAAATTTATAGCCACTATGGCTTTAATGAATTTGTGGTGCTTCTTGGGTATAAAGGCTATTATATAAAAGAGTATTTTGCAAACTATTTCCTGCATAGAAGCGATGTAACGATTGATATCAAAAATAACAATATGAAGATTCATAAAACTTTAAGCGAAGATTGGAAAGTTACTTTGATTGACACCGGGCTAGATACTATGACTGGTGGTAGAATCAAGCGCGCGCAGGAGTATGTGGGAGATGAGAGTTTTATGCTTACTTACGGTGACGGCGTTAGTGATGTAAACATAGATGAATTAGTAAAATTTCATAAGTCTCATGGTAAATCTGCCACCATGACGGCGGTTCAGCCGGAAGGTAGATTCGGTGCTTTAGATATTAATAATTCAAGCTTAATTACATCTTTTTTTGAAAAACCTAAAGGTGACGGAAATTGGATAAATGCCGGCTTTTTTGTATGTGAGCCTAAAGTTTTTGATTATATTACTGAGGGTGATACGACTGTATTTGAGCAAGCCCCACTTTCAAATTTAGCTAAAGATGGCGAGCTTTGCGCCTTCAAACACTGTGGCTTTTGGAAGCCGATGGACGCTTTGCGCGATAAGCAAGTGCTAGAAAAGCTATGGGATAGTGGCAATGCCCCTTGGAAAAAGTGGTAGCTTATGAATAGTGTGATAGCAACACAAGAAGTACAAAATTTATATTCCGGGATTTATAAGGGCAAAACAGTTTTGCTTACCGGGCATACCGGTTTTAAGGGCTCATGGCTTAGTTTATGGCTGCAGCGCTTGGGCGCGAAAGTGATAGGGTATTCGCTTCCGGCGCCTACAGAGCCAAATCATATAAGACTTTTAAATTTAAATATCGTCCAGGTGATTGCTGACATACGAGATCTTGCTAAATTAAACGAAGTCTTTGCAGCTTATAAACCAGACATTGTATTTCACTTTGCCGCTCAGGCACTCGTACGCCCATCTTATGCCGACCCTATCACAACCTACGAAACCAATGTCATCGGCACATTAAAAGTCTTTGAAGCCTGCAGAAAAGCAGGCGTTCTCGCGATCGTAAATATCACCAGCGACAAGGCTTATGAAAATAAAGAGTGGGTTTGGGGATATCGCGAGAGCGATCCTATGGGCGGATATGATCCATATAGCTCGTCGAAAGGTTGCGCGGATATTCTGGCTAGTTCATATCGAAACTCCTTTTTTAATGAAAAAGATTACGGCACAAAGCATCAAACGCTGCTTGCCACGTGTCGCGCAGGTAATGTCATAGGCGGCGGAGACTGGGCACAAGATAGATTGATTTGCGACGTTATGCGCGCAGCAGCTAAAAATGAAGCGGTAACGATCCGCAATCCGCATGCGACACGCCCTTGGCAGCACGTGCTTGAGCCGCTTGGCGGCTATTTGCTCGTGGGGCAAAAGTTGCTTGAAGGGCGAAAGAAATTCGGCAGCGCGTGGAATTTCGGTCCTAGCGATGATGGCGCGATTAGGGTGCTTGATGTATTAAAAAGCGCCAAGCGATATTGGGATAAGATAGAATTTCAAATCAATTCCGACATAAACCAGCCTCATGAGGCAAATTTATTGAAGCTTGATTGCTCTAAGGCACATGCGCTGCTTGGCTGGAAGCCCGTTTGGGATAGCGAAACGGCATTTGAAAAAACTGTAAAATGGTATAAAAATTTCTATGAAAACGGCACAATCGATACCGAGCAAAATTTAAACGACTACGTAAAAGATATGATGCGATGATAAAAGTTAGCGATTTTATAGCAAAATTTATAGCCGAACACGAAGATACCGCAAAGACCATATTTATGGTCTCGGGTGGCGGCAATATGCACCTGATAGATTCGCTTGGTAAAAATGAAAATTTAGAGTATGTCTGTAACCATCACGAACAGGCTTGCGCGATAGCCGCAGAGGGATATGCGCGCGTCTCAAATAAGATCGGTATCGCGTATGTTACCACGGGTCCCGGCGGGACGAACGCGGTTACCGGCGTTTACGGTGCTTGGGTGGATTCTATCCCTATGATGATCATATCGGGACAGGTGAAATTTCAAACAACCATTGCTTCGCAACCCGAGTTAAATTTACGTCAGCTCGGCGATCAAGAGGTTAATATAGTTGACATCGTAAGGCCTATCACAAAATACGCCGTAATGATAACGGATAAAAATAGCATAAAATTTAATCTGCAAAAAGCTGTTTATGAGGCTAAGCACGGCAGACCAGGGCCCGTATGGCTGGATGTGCCGCTAGATATACAAGGCGCGATGGTGGACGAAGCGGATCTGATAGAATTTGAAATCCCCGAAGCGCCGAAGTTTGACACAAAAATCCCGCAGGTTCTAGATGCGTTAAAAGCTGCTAAACGCCCCGTTATCATTGTGGGTAACGGCGTAACACTTGCCGGTGCTAACGAAGAATTTCTAAAACTAATCGAAATTTTAAAAGTTCCCGTTATCGGTACTTTCGCTAGATACGATATCGTTAGAAATGACCATGATCTATTTTTTGGTAGATATGGCACTATCGGCAATAGAGCGGCAAATTTTGTCGTGCAAAATTCCGATCTCATCATTGCCATAGGCGCTAGATTAAATATCCGCGCAGTTAGTTATAACTGGGAATTTTTTGGCAGAGAAGCCAAAAAAATTTTAGTCGATATCGATCAAAACGAACTAAACAAAAAAACTATTGCCGCAGATATTAAGATAAAATCTGATGCGAAGGTTTTTATATCGGATTTGCGATCTGCACTGAAAGACGAGCTGGATTTTGGATTTTGGCTTGAAATTTGCAAAAATTACAGAAAAAATTATCCTACGATTGAGCCTTTTAGACAAAATGCAAAAGAGTGGGTTGATTCATATAATTTCTTCGATGTACTATCTAATCATAAACGAGATTTAGTTTATGTATTCGGTAACGGTACGGCATGTGTTTCATCTTATCAGAGCTTGCGCTTATATGAGAATCAAAAGGTGGTAGTAAATTCGGGTTGTGCTTCTATGGGATACGATCTGCCTGCGGCAATCGGTGCGTGTTTTGCAAACGGCAAGGGTAATACTATATGCGTCACCGGAGAGGGCAGCTTACAGATGAATATTCAAGAGTTTCAGACAATAATTCATCATAGGCTTCCAATCAAAATTTTTGTGCTGAATAATGCGGGCTATATTTCTATCAGAAATACTCAAAACAACTTTTTCAAAGGGCACAAGGTAGGCTCGGATAAAGATAGCGGCGTAAGTTTTCCGGATACCGTTAATCTAGCACAGGCATATGGTTTTGAAGCTTGTAGAATAGAAAATCAGCTAAATTTAAAAGGGGAGTTGGAGGAAATTCTATCCAAACCAGGTGCGGTAGTTTGTGAAATAATGCTTTCGCCTACTGAAAAAATGGAGCCGAAATTATCATCAGAGATAAAGCCTGACGGCAAAATGATCTCAAAGCCGCTTGAAGATATGTTTCCGTTTTTGCCGCGAGAAGAATTTTATAAAAATATGATAATTAAGCCGGTAGATGAATAAAGCTGTAGTTTTTGACTTAGATGGAACTATTTATTTTGGAAGTAAAATTGCCGACTTTGCTTTGCAAACTATAGATGAGCTTGAATCTAATGGTTACAATGTATTATTTTTTACTAATAATTCAACTAAAACAAGATTTGAAATTTTAGATAAATTAATTCATATGGGTATAAGAACTACTGTAGATAAAATATATACCTCAGCTTATGCTAGTGCTATATTTTTGCAAAGAAAGGATCTAAGAAATATATTTTTAGTTGGTAGCCGTGGTTTTAAAAGTGAATTAACGAATGCAGATATAAATGTCGAGGATGAGTATAGTTGTGAAGCCGTGGTAATTGGGCTTGATTTAAATTTTAACTATGAAATTTTATCAAGAGCTCTTATTGCATTACAAAAATCTCGTAGAATAATAGTGGCAAATACAGATAAAAATTTCCCGGTAGAAAATGGTCTTTTAAGACCCGGTGCCAATGCTATGCTAAGTGCAATCCTTGGTAGTATTGATGAAGAAATTAAGCTGGATATAGTAGGAAAGCCAAATCCTTTTATGCTCGAAATTTTATGTAAGGATTGGGGGCTTGATAAACAGCATATCGTTGTGGTAGGTGATAGGATGGAAAGTGATATGGCTATGGCAAAGAATTTTAATTGTAAAGGAATTCTAGTTGGCAATGACATTACATTGCTGGATGTTAAGAATAAAATTTTAAGGAGCTAAAATGAATGTTTTAGAATACGAGATGATCGATATTCTTAAAAGACTTAAAGACGAATACGGTGTTTTTGAGATCAAAGCAGAGTACGAGAATGAAGGTAGTAGGCAGGAGGAACTTTGTAGACTAAAAGATATTACCTCTAAAGTTGGGCTTCCTATTATTATGAAAATCGGAGGCGTCGAAGCGGTAACCGATATATATAACGCTATTACTCTAGGTGTAAATGGTATCATAGCACCAATGGCGGAGACAAAATTTGCCGTTAGTAAGTTCGTGGCCGCTATAAATACCTTTGTAGCAGAAGATAACCGTAATGATATAGAATTCGCGATTAATGTAGAAACCATAACATGCTATGAGAATTTAGACGATATTTTATCTTTAGAAAATATCAATACATTAACCGGCATAACGATAGGCAGGGTCGATTTTACTGCTTCGATGGGCAAAAATAGGGATTTTGCAGATAGCGATGAGATGTTAAAATATTGCGAAGATATTTACACTAAAGCAAGGGCTAAAGGACTAAAATGCGGTCTAGGCGGAGCCATATCCGCAAAGTCGTGCGATTTTATTAAATATCTGATTTCCAGAGGATTGCTTGATAAATACGAAACGCGAAAGATTGTCTATCATAAAGACGCCATAAATAATATGGAGGCTGGAATTTTAGCCGGCGTGGAATTTGAACTAGCCTGGCTTAAAAGTAAGCGTAGGTATTATCACAGAATCAAGTCTGAGGATGAGAAAAGAATCGAAATGCTTGAAAAAAGGCTAAGTAACAGATGAATCTTTTCATCACGGGCGGTAGCGGTTTTATCGGTTCGCATCTAAAAAAGCGTCTTGCGCTAAATGGAAATTTTAACGTTTTCGCTCCAAAAAGTAGCGAGCTAAATTTGACTGACGAAAGCGCAGTTGACGATTTTGTCCGTGCGCATAAAATCGATACTATCGTTCATCTAGCCAATCGTGGCGGCGGTCGCAATACGCTGGATATGTCAAATGTGACCGAGTATAATTTGCGGATTTTTTTCAATATTGCTAAGCAAAAAAATAAGGTTGCAAAGATCATATCGTTTGGAAGCGGTGCAGAGTACGGTAAACACAAGCCGATAATAAATGCTCGCGAGGATGATTATAAAGAGACGCTTCCGCTTGAAGAATACGGTTTTTACAAAGCTATCACGTCGCATTACATTGAGGATTGCGCGGATAATATCATCCAGCTTCGTTTGTTTGGAATTTACGGCGAGATGGAGAATTACCGCTATAAATTTATCACAAATGCCGTAGTAAAAAACCTACTGCACCTACCCATCACGATCAATCAAAACGTATTTTTTGATTACATGTATGTCGATGACCTGTTAAACGTAGTGGAATTTTATATAGAAAATGATGCACGGCATAAAATTTACAACGCAAGCAGTGGGACAAAAATCGATCTACTTAGTTTAGCTGCGCTAGTAAATGAGGCGAGCGATTTTAAATCGGAGATAATCGTGCTAAATGAAGGGCTGAATAATGAATACACTTCCGACAATAGCCTATTAAAATCTGAAATGAAAGATAAATTCAAGCTTACGCCGCATTCGGAAGCGATCGGTAAAATTCATAAATATTTTAAGCAAAATTTTACTAGCTTAGACTTAGATACCATAAAAGAAGATCCATATTTGGGAAAAATCAATGAAATTTGGAAAGGCAAAAAATGACCCCTCAAGAATTAAAACAAGAAATTTTAGAAAAGACAAAAGAGTATTATAGGCTGGTTCATGAGCCGGTGCAGCACGCCAAATTTGAACCTGGTAAAAGTCGTGTGAATTACGCAGGCAGAGTCTTTGACGAGCACGAAATGATAAATTTAATAGATAGCTCGCTTGATTTCTGGCTTACATACGGCACATATTCTAAAAAATTTGAAAAGGAATTTGCCAAAATGCTTGGCGTAAAATGGGCATTTTTAGTAAATAGCGGAAGCAGTGCAAATCTACTTGCATTTTTTGCGCTCACTTCGCCGCTTCTAAAAGAGCGCCGCATAAAAAAGGGCGACGAAGTTATAACCGTAGCGGCGGGCTTTCCTACGACAGTTGCACCTATCGTGCAATATGGTGCCGTTCCCGTTTTTATCGATATGGAGCTTGAGTATTTTAACATAGACCATACGAAACTTGAGCTTGCGCTTAGTCCAAAAACGAAAGCCGTTATGGTAGCTCACACCTTAGGAAATCCTTTTAATATAAAAGCCGTGAAGGAATTTTGCGATAAGCATGATTTGTGGCTTATCGAGGATAACTGCGACGCGCTGGGTTCTCTGTATGACGGTAAGCCGACCGGCACATGGGGGGATATAGGCACAAGCAGCTTCTACCCGCCTCACCATATGACGATGGGCGAGGGCGGCGCCACATACACAAACAATCCGCTGCTTAAAAAAATTATGCTAAGTATGCGTGATTGGGGACGCGATTGCTGGTGTGATAGCGGCGTAGATAATACCTGCGGGAGGCGCTTTTCGCAGAAATTTGGTGAGCTGCCGCTTGGATACGATCATAAGTACGTTTATTCACACTTCGGATTTAATTTAAAAGCCTCCGATATGCAAGCTGCCGTGGGATGCGCTCAGATAGAGAAATTTCCTAGTTTCGTGCAGCGTCGTAGGCAAAATTTTAAAAAGCTTTATGATGGCTTAAAAGATATAAAGGAGCTCATTTTAGTTAAAGCTCAGCCGCATTCCGAGCCTAGCTGGTTTGGCTTTATGATGACGGTTGCAGACGGGGCAAAATTTAGTAGAAACGAGCTTAGCGAGCATCTAGAGAAGGCGGGCGTGCAAACAAGAAATTTATTTGCGGGCAATATGATCAAGCACCCGCTATTTGCAGGCCTTAAACTCGGAGTCGATTATAAAATTTCAGGCGAGCTAAAAAATACTGACAAGATAATGAACGATAGTTTCTGGGTGGGGGTATACCCTGGAATGAGTGATGAAAAGATAGAGTATATTATAAAAGCAATTAAAGAATTTATATCCACTAAGAACTAAGTCGGATTTGATGAATTGAAAGAATTTTAAAAATAGGAAATATAAAATATGCCAAATAAAGCCGTTTTAAAGCTATCTGTATTATTTTGTATCATTGTATTTTTGATTTATAAAGTAGGAAAAAAAATTTTTATTGCATATGTTGATCCAACCGTAGATAAATATAACTATTTTAAATGGGTTTACTATTTTATGAATCAAGAAAAGGTTTTTACATTCAATTTTTATCTATTCTATATTTTTATCATCTCTGCTTTCTTTTCTTTAATTTTATGGTATAAAATTTATAAAGATAATATCGATGAATAGCATTTTGCTTAAAATAAAAGGTTTTAATTTTCATATTTGTGCTAAATTGGCTATATTAGCTTTAATAATTATACAAATTTCATTCTATTTTTATGGGATTTTCTCAGATTTTAAACTCGCAAACGAGTTTAGATATATAGATGAGCAAACAATACTAGATAATAATAAAATTGTTTCAAACAATCAATATATCAAAGAAAATTTATGCTTTAGTCCTAATAATATAAATTATAAATTTAATTCATACGATAATATTTTTTTATCTGGGAATAAAGGAGGATTCAATTTTCAAAATAATCCTAAATTTTTAGTTTTTGATCCATATTATAGACATATTAGCGCAGATACTTTTAAAAAATTTGCTACTCATATAGAAAATATTGGCTATAACAGAGATTTTAATCTTACTTATGACGAAGCCAAAGAATCAAATAGTATAAATAGATACGGTATAGATGCGTTTTCACACTCTTATCCTATGTTTGGTGCTGATACATTAAATAAGCTCAAAGAAAAAACTGATTTTATAGCATATAATATTTTTGAGCAAAATATACAAATTCTTAGTAGATATTATTGGGAGGAAACCCCATTTATGCTAAATCCTATAAATGAGTTGGATTTAGGTAGAAACAAATCGAAAATTTTTTCTCAATATGGCTTTCTAAGCTTATATCCTATTAAATTTATAATGGAAAAACTTGGTGGCATAAACGTTAGTAATTTTGAAAAGACGAAGAATATAGTATGTATGGTTTATTACACCATAGCGATAGGTTTTATATTTTTATTTTTCAAGGATAATTATCTAAGACTTATTTTTATATTTTTGCTAAGTATTAGATTTTTTTCGGTTATGTATTATTCTTATCATTATGCACCTACATTTTTTGATACAAGACATTTTTTTGATTTAACTATAATTTTATTCTTATTCTATGCTACGAAATTTCAAAATTTGAGCGCGATTTTTAAATTAATATGTGTATTCCTAGCGTTGCTTTCAATTTTTATGGCTAGTGATTTTGGACTTTATATATTTATTGCAGCTTTAGGAACATTAATTATAGAGTATGGTATGGATACGGTGCGAAATAATAAACTCATAGATATTAAAAAAATATTTTTTATACTTATTTATACCATCGTAGGTATTATATTTTTCATCAAATATCCATTGATGAAGAATCCATCAATAAAATATTTTATAGACGGATTTTATTCTTTTAATATTCCGTCTTTCTTATTTTTCTTAATATTATTAGTGGTATTTATTCAATGGTTAATGCTTGTGATATTCTATAAAAAACTTGAGAGAAGTGGTCATCTTTTATCCTATATATTTTTACTATTTTATACAAATTTTCTTTATACATATTTAGTATGGAAGCCAAATATCTCCGCTGTAGTATTTTTTATAGATGTCTTGCCCTTTATAATTATTTTGAATTTATTTCCGAATAAGATCAAAAAAGCATTTTCTATAATTTCCATTTTGATAGGAATGCTGCTGTATATTAAATTTGCAATATATTATGTATGGGAGATAAAAAATTATAATCGCATCTTTGAAACTCATAAAACCTATAAATGGGATCATGATAGAGCAGGAGGTATAATTACCACATACCCCTTTGATAAATTTCAAAACTCGATTGATCTTATAAATAAATACTCTTCTAATACAAATGAAGTATATATGATATCAAAGTATGACAATATACTACAGTTTTTCAGTAAAAAATATAGTAGATTAAAGTATTTTGAGCTGCGCTCCTTTTTAGTATCAGATATAGAATATAATGAAGTCTTAAATCTTATAAATAATTAAAGCTGATATTTTATATGTAGATAGCGATATAGATAGAGACTATAAGGCAGAAATGAAAGAAAGACGATTCTTTGATATATATGAAAATTACTGGTATAACGAAAACGTTAAGCAAAGAATACCGAAACTCGAGACTTTAAGTAAATTATTTAATGAAGTTAAAGAAAATTATGAGCTTATTGATAGCAGAGGACTTCTTAATGTGTATAAGAAGAAATAATATATTTTTTATACTATTATTTATTTTGGTAATATCTATTTCATCAATTACTGCGGGTTACAAAACTATTAATCAAAAATTAAATATCTTTTTTAGCACTTTTTATCAACCCTCTTTCGATAGTTTAAATAATAATGAAAATGTATTTTTTAGAACTGATATAAGTTTTAAGCTTGATAAGATGATAAACGGCTATGAGAATTTATTTCAAACGTCGGATTACAATGACGGATTACGAATAGAATTTAATGGCAAAAATGTTTATTTGCTTTTTTCTGATATTGAAGGTAAGTTATTCGGTATTCTTATAAGTGCTGATATACAATTAAATCAAATCTATAAATTACGAGTAACTTATATTAATCATAAAATATATATAATTTTGAATGGAAAAAATATTATAAATGATTTTACTAATGCGTATCCTAAATTTAATAATATAAAATTTAGAAAGGGTTTCGACGATAGCCGAGAATTTAAAAGCGGAAATATACTAAGCAGTCATTTTATTTTAACCAATTTAAGTAGCTATGATTTTTCTTTCTTTATTATAATGTTGTTAATTATAGCAATATTTGCGGATATCAGGTTTATATTATCGAATATAGATAAAAATAATATACCAAATTTATCAAAAGATTATATATATAATAAAAATATATATAATAAATTACTTCTATTGAGAACTATAGCATGGGCTATGGTATTTATTATACATGGGTATATTATTTTTTATAATTCTAAAGTAAATGAGAATTTGCATAAGATATTCCTGGGCGATATCGATTTGACCTTTTTAAAATATCCATCCGCATGGGGGGGGGTATGGATATTCTTTGTTTTGTCGGGATTTCTTATGGGTAAAGCATTTATTACAAAAAGATATTCTTATAGTAGTAGCGGAATTCTACAGTTCTATATAAATCGAATTTTACAGATATGTCCTGTTTATTATTTTTGCATATTTACTCTAGCTATTTTTACATATCCTGAGATTTTTCAACCGGAGAATATTAAATCGCTTATTAGAGTGGCTACATTTACAAATGATAGTTTGCTAAATATAAATGTTGATGGTGCACTATGGTCTTTGAGCACAGAAATTCAATTTTATATTTTAGCTCCTTTTTTGGTGCTATTTATAGTTTTTCTATCGGATAAAATTGGATTAAACAAAGTATTGTTCTTGGTCATTATATTTGGTATAATAGAAAGATTTACTTTATTTAAAATAAGCTATAACGGTTTGGTTGATTTTGAATTTTGGGATAGGTGCATTTATAAACCTTTATATTGTAATATAGATTTATTTCTATTCGGTATATTAGCAAATCTTTATATAGATAGCATAAGCAAAAAATATAAATTTAAATGCATAGGATTCTTTATAGGAATAATATTAACACTACTATTGTTTTTTAATTTCTTTCTTGGATATTATACTTTCAATACCCATATAAAATTTTATGCAGAAAAATTTATTTACCTTTTACCTACCTTTACTGCGTTAATGACATTTTTATTAATTGTCTTAATAGAATACAAAGATATTTTGTTTAATATTAAAAATAATAAAAGTGTATTGCACTATTTTGGAATTATGACATTTGTAATTTATGTTTGGCATGAGCCTATTCTTTTTAAAGTGCATCAAATAATAGATCAGTACCATTTGGGCATAGGTCTCAATTTGTTTATAGGACTTTGTTATTGTTTGTTCTTTGGGTTTCTATCATATATCTTCATAGAAAAACCGATGAGTTCGTATAAGAGAAAGGGCGTCTAAATGCCCATAAAACGCCAGCTCATATCCTTCCTCCTCGTCGGAATCCTAAATACCGCCTTCGGATATGGGCTATTTGCTCTTTTTATTTATATCGGTCTATATTATCCGCTCGCCGTGCTGTTTTCTACGATACTTGGCGTATTGTTTAATTTTAAAACTATAGGTAAGCTAGTGTTTGGTAGCAGTGATAATGGTTTGATTCTTAGATTTGCCTTAGTTTATGTCATAACCTATCTTTTAAATATATTCTTTTTATGGCTATTTAATAAGCTTGGTTTCGAAAATATGTATATAAACGGTTTTGTGCTTTTGATCCCGCTAGCTGCGGTGTCATTTTTGTTAAATAAATTTTTCGTCTTTAGGAGATGATATGAAAAAGATCAGTATAGTTACCGCCTGCTTTAATGAGGAGGAGAACGTAGAGGAGGTCTATGCGCGCGTAAAAAAAGTTATGGGCGAATTTCCGGAGTACGCCTACGAGCATATATTTATTGATAATGCTTCGACCGATAGGACGGTTGAAATTTTAAAACGCCTAGCAAAGGATGATAAAAATTTAAAGATCATCGTAAATTCCAGAAACTTCGGGCATATCAAATCGCCAACCTATGCGCTTTTGGGTGCAGACGGAGATGCTGTTATCTCTATCGTAGCCGATTTGCAAGATCCGCCCGAGATGATTGCGCAGTTTATAGAAAAATGGCAAGAGGGCAACGACTTGGTCTTGGCTATCAAGCGAGATAGCGAGGAGCGCGGCGTGATGTTTAAAATCAGAGAGTGTTATTACGAGCTCTTATCAAAACTATCTGAGATCGAAATTTTTAAGAATTTTACCGGCTTTGGACTTTTTGATAAAAAGGTCATCGCGGCTCTTAGACAGATGCATGATCCGTATCCGTTCTTTCGAGGAATGCTCGCAGAAGCCGGCTATAAGGTAGCTAAGATTCCTTACGATCAGCCGGTAAGAATTAAAGGAGTTACCAAAAACAACTTCTACACGCTTTATGATATGGGGATACTCGGTATAATCTGCAATTCCAAAGTACCACTTCGGCTTGCAACCTTTATAGGCATGATAACGGGCGTTTTAAGTATAATAGTAGGACTTGTGTATTTTATACTTAAGCTAATTTATTGGGACGAGATGAACGTAGGCATCGCGCCTCTCATAATACTTTTTTCATTTGTCTCATCTGGAATTTTATTTTTTATCGGTATAATAGGCGAATACATAGGTGCGATCTATACTCAAGTATTAAATCGCCCGTTGGTATTTGAAAAGGAAAGAATAAATTTTGACTGAGGATATTTTTTTAAGCATTGCAGTACCGACTTATAATAGAGCAAAATTCTTAGATAAAAGTCTAAATAGTCTATGCAAAAGCGTGTATAAAAGCGAGCGAAGAGATATTGAAATTTTAATTTTAGATAATGCTTCCAGTGATAAAACCTCAGATATTGCAAAAAAATATATTGATTTTGGATTTGTAAAATATATAAAAAATAGTGAAAATACTGGTCCAGATAATAATTTCAAAAAAGCGATTTCTTTGTCGCGCGGAAAATATATATGGATATTCGGCGATGATGATTTGGTATTTGATGATACGATTAAATATTTAATGCAGATACTAGATTCTTCTTCGGAATTTGGCATCATTCATTTAAAGGCACAAAATTTCATAGACGAAATTAAGCCAGTAGAATTTAAAGAATTTAGTAATTTTAAAATTTATGATGATGATAGATCCGAGTTTATAAAAGAAGCCCATACTAATTTAACTTTTATAACTTCTAATATAGTAAATAAAAGTTTATTTGATAGAATCGATTTGCACGCGATAGCAAATAACAATCTTCCGCAGCTTTATTGGAATATCGCCTGCGCGATTTTATCTGATAAGCAAGTCGTGGTATTTGATAAAATTTATGCAGCAAGGCAGTTTAATAGTGGAAGATATAATTTTTCAGAGGTATTTGGTACAAATTTAAATGATACCCTAAGCGCTATTGAAAAGAATTTTGACGCAGATTTCGTGCTTGAAATTTTTAGAAAAAGGCTTTTAATATATTATTATCCCGCCAATATAATTAGGATACGAAACGGCCTTTCTGCGGTTAGGAACGAAAACTGCTTTTGTAATTTATATAAAATTTATAAGAAATTCCCTTCTTTTTGGATATTCACGGTTAGCGCGATGTGGATACCAAAAAAGCTAGGTCTTTTAATAGTTAAATTTATGCAAAAGACGATTTAGGACGGAATTTGCTATCTAAAATTTCATATATGGCGCTAGCGCAGATATTTTTTGCGTTTGCATCCGTAGTATCGATCTTAGTTCTACCGAAGCTTTTATCTTTAGAAGGCTTTGGATACTATCAATTATTTATATTTTTTGCCAATTACGTAGAATTTTTACATTTTGGACTATCTGATGGTATATATCTAAGATATGGCGGTAGGCGATATGAATTTATTTCTAAAAGAACTCTAAAATCTCAAATTTGTACGATGGAGATTTTATATATTCTAGAATGCCTAATTATATTTTTTACGGTTTGTGCGTTTTCGTTCGATAAAAGGTTATTTTTATATATTGCTATTTCGGGCGCTATCACGGTGCCAAGATCATTTCTATATAATCTTTTGCAAAGTGTAAATGAGATAAAAAAGTCAATACTCGTTTTGTTTATAGAAAGAATTTTTGTCTTATCATCCATAGCAGCAGTTTATTTCGTGGATTTCGATAAAGCTAAATTTTTAATATTTTCATTTATTTTTGCCAGATTTATATCGCTTGTTTATATTTGTTTTTTATGCAGGGATCTTTTTAAGGTAAAGATGGCTTCTTTTACAGATAGCTTATTTTATATATATAAAAATATGCGAATAGGTATAAAATTAACAATTTCTACGCTTTGTAATATATTTTTGGTATTTATTGCAAGATCTATGATTGCATGGAAATTTAGCATCGTCTTATTTGGTAAAATTTCACTTATATTGTCGTTACTAAATTTTGCTCTATTTTTTATCAATGCATTCTCGGCGATCTTATTCCCGATATTACGAACTAAAAAAGCTTGCGAACAAAACGAAATCTTTAAAATTTTAGATGATGGACTATCAATCATATTTGTATTTTTATTTCTATTTGCATATCCTGTAGAAATTCTACTGGGCGCTTGGCTACCTAAATATGCGGACGTTTTAAATTATATGCCGATAATTTTTACGATATTGCTATGCGAAGGTAAGACGCTCCTTCTTACTAATTCATATTTTAAGGCATTACGCAAAGAAGGACAAATGCTTCGTATAAATTTAATTTCTTTGATTATATTTTCAGTATTTATTGGATTTATTGTATATTTTTGCAATGATATATTTATCATAATGTTTTGCCTATTTTTATCTCTTTTTGCCAAATATATCGCATTGAGTTATGGTCTGAAAAAATTTATAAAAAGTGTAAATTTTTGCAATATTGGTGTAGAATTTTTTTGTGGTGTTTGCTTTATTGCTATATCTCATATATTGCCCGGCGTCTACGCGTTTTGCTTAATAATAGTAAGTTTTATAGTTTTAATTGTATTAAAAATGAAAAATTTTATCCAATTGCTTAAATTTATAAAAACGATATAAATCTGAAAATATTGCTATGAGTAATAATTATATCAATTTCGATGTAGCATTTTGTATTTTCATAAATTTTGCTAAAATTCAAATTTTTCAAAGAAACTTTATTATATACTTCCCATTCACTTTAAAAAAAGGACGACCATGCCAAAGATGAAAAGCGTGCGCGGTGCCGTCAAGCGTTTTAAAGCGGGCAAAAACAAGATCAAAAGAGGCTCGGCGTTTCGCAGCCACATTTTGACGAAGATGTCTCAAAAACGCAAGAGGAATTTGCGCGAGGCCCAATACGTCGATTCTACGAACGTATCTGCGGTTAAAAAAATGCTTTGCAAATAGAGTGCGAAGTTAGTTTTTGACGAAAGTCATTCAAACTCCCCTAAATTTATGGATTTTAGGGCAAGATCCCAAGAGGGACGCCGATTAAGAAAGGATTAATATGGCAAGAGTAAAAACAGGCATCGTTAGACGCCGCCGTCACAACAAGGTGCTAAAGCTTGCGCGCGGATTTTATAGCGCAAGACGCAAACATTTCAGAAAGGCCAAAGAGCAGCTGGAGAGAAGCCTCGTTTACGCCTTCCGTGACAGACGCGCGAAAAAACGCGATTTCCGCAGACTTTGGATAGTGCGCATCAATGCAGCTTGCAGGCTAAACGACATCAGCTATTCTAAATTTATAAACGGACTTAGAAAAGCGGGCATCGAGCTTGATAGAAAAATTTTAGCAAATATGGCTATGAACGATGCCGAAGCTTTCGCAACCGTTGCGAAGAAGGCAAAAGCGGCATTAAAATAAGCTTTAAAATTTAGCCGTCTTAAGGCGGCTAAATTTTTAAATTTCGACAAAGCTTTTAATTTTAAAAGCGCGTCTGCAAATTTGTCGAAATTTAAGAATTTGGGTAATTTTATTTGAGGCGGTGCAGAATGCTAAAGTCTTTGAAAAAAATCGTATCTCTTGCGCTTGTCGGTGCAGCAGGGTTCGGCTATGCGAGCGAGCAGAATTCCTGGAGCTATGCAAACGCGCAAAAATCACCTTCCAACAACACTTCCCATTCCGACGTAATGAGCGCTGCGGATAGCTTGGGCGCGAAATTAAGTAGGCGCGACGCGGCTAGCGATAGCTCCGCGAGCGACGAGTATGAAAGCTCATTTCGTATCAAGCTCGAGTACGCAAGGGGCTTTGCCAAAAAGGGCTCATATTCGGGTAGGCTTAATAATCAGCGCGTTATGATGCCTGCATTTCGCTGGACGGGCAATAGCGGCGTAAATGCCGAGTTTTGGAACGGCATTACCAATATAGGCGGCGCGCTGGTTCCTTATGTGGCTTTCGGCTCTTACGAAGCGGCGACGCCGGGCAATCAAACCACGCAATATCTGGTCAGAAGAGAAGAAGACGCAGTTCAGATGAAGCGAAATATCGCGGCGGGCATATCAAATTTAGGCTATACCTATACTACAAATTCTACTAGAAATTTAAATTTAGTCTATGCCGATATTGATAATTTCGTAAATTTCTACGGCAGAGAAAATATCGCAGGATACTTCATCGACGAGGTTAATACCGAAAATAATCCCGTAACTATCGCCTATATGAAGAGTATCTACAATTATATAAAGACCAAATATCCGGGAATGCTCGTTTTGGCAAATAACGGCTGGGGCGTGCGCGACGCCATAGCTCCCTATGCGGACGTTTGGATGCTGCAAGAGGTGAGCGCGGATGAGTATATAAACCACTACCGCCCTAGAACCTCGGAATTTGAAAAAGACCCCGCAAATTCCTCTAAAATTTTGCACGTCATATATAACGCAAGACCAGATCAGTACGATGAGATCATAAGATTATCTCGCGAGCGCAACGCGGCAAATCTATTCATCACCTCCGATACGAATGCCTATCCTAGCGGATACGACGATCTGCCTACCTATTTTGAAGCGCTGATGCTGGCGATCAATAACTTCACGCCTAAAAACGGCAGCCTGTTTTCGCAGGTCGCAAGAGGCGGCAACCGCATAGGCATCGAGATGCCGCGCTCGAAGGTCGATCTGGATCTTACAAAGCTTGCAAGAAATTCCGCTTATAAAAATTTAACCGACACTGACGGGCAGGAGTTTAACGTAAACGTAAGCGCGATAGGAAACTACGGCGGGGATTACAAAGACCGCTCGGGCGGCGTCAAATACGATCACAAGAGCGACGGAATTTTACTCGGAGCCTCCAAGAAAGTGGATGATCTTACGCTGGGCGTGATCTTTGGGTACCAAAAATCGGACGCTTGGTACGAGGGTAAATTCGACGGTGTCAAAGAAAACATTAAATCCTACGAGCTAGGTCTGGCGGGTAAATACGATTTTAACGAGAACGTGGATCTGGCAGTCAATTTAACATATTCGACGAACGATCATAAATTTGAAACCAACAACGGATTCGGCGCTATCCACGGCGCGAAATACAAGTCGCAAATTTGGGATTTCAGCACGAGAGCAGGGTATAAATTTTTATTTGAAAACGGCTATATAAAGCCGTATTTGGGGCTTGGAGCGATTAGGGTGAACGAGGATGCTATCTCTAGGCTTAAATTTAGCTCCGCTTCAAAAACCGCGCCGAACGGCACCGCGGGAATTTACGCGATCAAGGCTTTCGGCGATCTGCAGATATTTGCAAATGCGGAGTATGAGCATCGATTTAGCGGCGATTCGTATCATGCAAGCAGAAAGTATTCGGATAGATACGACGTCGAGGGGCTTGATTATTCTAGCGGCGTATTTAACGGTGCGATCGGGCTGAAATATAAGATCCTTCAAAGCGTCGGACTCAGCGCATCGTACGAGCTAAGCGAGAGCAAAAATAGCCTGGCAAGAGCCGCTTTTGACGTGGAGTTTTGATTTTAATCGGAGTAGCCTAAGATAGGCAGCTTGAAGCACGATTACAAATTCCTCTTTGCCGCAAAACAAAAATTTTATGAAATTTGCGGCTAAATTTTACCCGAGCTTTGCCGCGAAATTTTAAAATTTCGGCCGTAAGATTTTTGCTCGCATAATTTCTACTTTGAAATTCCATGTAAGACAATTTTTGCGCCGTTTTGGATGCGAAGCAACGAGATAGAATCGCTGCTGCGGAATTTTGCGCGGATGCTGAGGATTTTTTAAAATTCTAAAATTTTGCCCGTTTAAGACTTTTCGGATCGCGTTTCATACGTAAAGGATTTTAAAATTCTATACGCAGCGTAACTTGAGCATTTTTTAAAAGCAGCGGAATTGCAAGAACTCCAAAGGGGCAGTATTCATAATTCGAGGCAAAATTTAGATTGATTGAAAGCTACCGAAATTGGGTGAAAGAAGCGAAATTTTGCGGATCGCTCCGCAAAATTTAAGAGAGATTATTTTAGCTTGTCTAGTTCGATGATGTAAGGCACCGAGTTTACCCCCGCACCGAAGTATTTGGCAGCTAGGGCTTTTGCAGCATTTAGCTCGGCAGCGCTTACGTCTTTGGCGCCTGCTTTGTTATCTTCAGCGTAGTATTTTCTAAAAACCGCTATCTTTTGCTCGTCGGTTTTAGCATTTTTGATCTCTTTATAGATGAGTGCGGATTTTGCGTGGCCGTCGTCGCCGTGAACGGAGGTCATGACGATATCAACATTGTTATTTTTTAGCGTTTCTTCGATCCTTGCCATCTCTTTGCGGCAGAATGGGCACAAAGCATCTGTTAGCATTAAAATCGTAGGCTTTTTGGGATCGTTTCCTAGCTTGATGATATTGTCTTTACTCTCTGCTTTGAAGACCTTACTTAGCTGTCCTGCGATGCGGTCTTGTTTGATCTGCTCCTTATAGACTACGCGTTTTTTAGGATCGATGATATCGGTAAAGATCAGATCGCCTTGGGTGAAGATGATCTCCTCTTGCGACATATTGCCTTGAGAAATCTTTAAAACGACCGCCTCGACGCCCTTTGGCTCGCTAAGTGGGATGCGCTCGGCGACCTTTATTTCGATGCCTTGAGGCGCGCCGCCGTAGATAGATAAAATTTCGCTGTCGCTTAAAGCCGCGTTTAGGCTCGCTGCGAGCGCAACTGAAGTTAAAATAGCTTTTTTCATTTTTTTCCTTTGCAAAAAATCCCGCGCATTGTAGTGCAAAATTTTAAATTTTTACTTTTTTAAATAGCGTTTATTGTCGATCGTCACGATATTTCCCATCTTATCGAGGTATTCGAGGTAGCAGATGACGAATTTTCTGCTAAGTCCCAGCTCCTCTTTAGCGTTCGTGACGTTTACGAAGCCCTCTTTTTCGATGATTGCGTAAAGGCGCTTGATCGCCAGGGCTAAATTTTCGGCCTCGACGAAAAGATTGTGCGCGAGACGGACGACCTTTTTGGCGTATGTTAGCTTCTTTAGCGCGTCATCGCCGCTTTCGCGATCAATCTCCAGCTCGTCGTAAATGTTATACGGTGCAAGCGGCGCGATGCCGCCCTTTTTGATGAGATCAAAAATTTTACTCTCCAGGCTCTGCTTAAGCGCATCAAAATCCACCCCCGATTTTACGTAAACCCCGCCCTTTTTGGAGACGATGCCGCCTCGCTCAAGCTCGCTAAGCGCACGCGCGGCAAGATCTTCGCTGGCCCACGAGAGCTTTAGAGCGATCGAGGCGGGCGAAAAGATCGCGTAGTCGTTTTTTGAGACGATAAATTTTATGAGGCTTTTTACATCCTCGATCGCGCTTAGATCGTAAACGCATAGATTTGCTTCGTCAAAATACGTCCCTTCTATGCCGCGTGCGATTTTTACCGCTTCGTCATACTCCATTCCGAAGCGCTGATACGCCGAAAATAGCCCGAATCCATGCTTGTGAAAGAGGCTTAAAATTTTAAACGCTTCGGTGAAATTTCGCTTCAAAAGCGCGGTGAGAAGCACGGCTTTGCTCTGCTTTTTTAGCGGCTCAACTACGGCGTTTAGCACGCGTCCGCCGCCGATTACGCGCGAGTTTGCCAGGCAGACGAAAGGCTCGTCAAATTTCAAAAACATCGTTTTGTCAAATTTAAAGCTTACGAGCTTCTCGCCGCTAGGAAGTTCTTTTAAAATGAGCGCTTTTGCCGCACTTTGCTTACTTCCGACACAAAACAGCACGTCTTGGTTGTGTGAAATTTCGCCGCTAAAGGTGCAGTCGGCTTCATTAAAGCCGCGGAAAAAGCCTTTTTTGGTTAAAATTTGCCCCTTTTGCAGCTCACTCGTTTTGGCATCTAAACTCAGTGCGACGCGGTTTGGAGCTTGCGCCAGCGGCGTGTCCTCGTCGTGGATCTGCACGCTTTTGACGTTAAAAGCTTTGCCCAGATCACAGTTATAAAGCTTCTCGCCCTTTGAAATCGCGCCGTTAATGAGGCTGCCCGTTACGATGGTGCCAAGCCCTTTTAGCGAAAAGACGCGGTCGATGTAGTAGTGCACCACGCCGCCTCCTTGACGCTGCGCAGGCTTGATATTAAAGAGATAGTTTTTCAGCTCGGCAATGCTTGCGGGATCTTTTATGCTGATAAAAAAGGTGTTTAAAATTTGCAAATTTTTAAATTTGCCGATGTATTCCCTGCACTGCGTCGCAACCTCGGATCTGCGCGCGTCGTCCGCAAGATCGCACTTGCTGATACACAGGATCACGCTTTTTACCCCGAGCAGCGATAAAATTTGAATATGCTCTTTACTTTGCGGCATTAGCCCGTCGTCCGCGGCGACTACTAGCATCGCAGCGTCGAAGGCATACGCGCCGCTAATCATCGTCTTTACTAGATTTTCATGCCCCGGAACGTCGATGAAGGCGACGTTGGTATCCCCCGAGCGCAGATGCGAAAAGCTAAGATCGATCGTGATGCCGCGCTCTTTTTCGCTTGGCATCCGGTCTCCCTCAAAGCCGTTTAGTGCCTTGATTAACGCGGTCTTTCCGTGATCGATATGGCCTGCGGTGCCTATGATTACGCTATTCATAAATTTCTCCGATCTTTTTTATTAAATCTTGTAAGTCGCTTTTTAAAATCGATCTGAAATCGAGCAAAAATTTATCATCCTCGATCCGCCCGATTATGCCCGCAGTGCGAAATTTTGCCTGCGTGCTCTGCGGGTCTGCGCCGTCAAGTATCGCAAGCGCGACGCTAGGGTAGGAGGCGCCGGGCATCGTGCCGCCGCCTACGAAGGTGGTAGTAGGCACGATCTGCGATTTTACGCTTATGCGCGATTGCACTAGCTCCGCTCGCTCACGCAGCTCGTCCAGGCTCAGATGGATCTGATCTATCGTCGTGATGAGGTGAAATTCTTTATTTATATACGCCTTGATCGTCTCGGCTAGCAGGCTTAGCGTGATCTTATCCACGCGCAGCATTCGCAGTAGCTGGTTTTTGCGCAGGCGCGCGATAAGCTGCCGATCTCCTAGGATGATGCCGCACTGCACGGAGCCGAAAAGCTTGTCGCCGCTGAAGCTAAGCAGCCGCACGCCGCTTTTTAAAAGCTCAAAAATAGATGGCTCGCTTTTGCCTAGCCCAAATCCCAGCTCGCTCGCGTAGCCGCTTCCAAGATCGTAGTAATCGATGATCTCGTTAAAGCTTTCCGCTTTTTTCATGCTAAATTTTGTAGGAGCAATTTTAGAAGCTTTAGCGGGAATTTCGCTCTCTCCCTCTTCATGAAAGCACTCGCTCCTTTTGGACGGCTCGCCGCTATTTAAATTTAGAGCATTCGCAGAACTATCCGCTAAGTTTAAACTATTCGGCGCGGAATTTAAAATTTCGCCCGTCGCATCCGACGAGCCGCCGCAAAGATTTTCTAAATTTTTAAAATTTGCCGCTCTAAGCGCTAAAAATTCCTCTTTTTTGCGCGTCGCTTTTCGCGCTAAAGCCGCAACTTCCGCAGCGCTTACGCTCGAGCTGAAACCCGAAATTTTAAAATTTGAGCGGTGTACCTTCATCAAGATCGCCGTGTTTTCATTGATCGCTTCTTCGTAATCGTCCAGCTTGGTTTTGTTCGTAGTGCCGATCTCCACAAGCTTTGCGCCGGAGTTTGCCATCACTTCGCTTACTCGAAAGCTCCCTCCGATCTCGACTAGCTCGCCGCGGCTTACCACGACTTCGCGTCCGCTCGCGAAGGTATTTAGCACCAAAAATACCGCCGCAGCGTTGTTATTGACCACGAGCGCGTCCTGCGCGCCGAAGAGCTCGCTGCACAAAAGCGCTATGTAGTCGTATCTGTTGCCGCGCGCGCCCTCGGATAGGTCGTATTCTAAATTTGAATACGAGGTGATGATCTTTTGCGCGCGGGCTAAAATTTCGGCGCTGATGACGCTGCGGCCGAGATTTGTGTGCAGCACGACGCCGGTTGCGTTGATGAGCGGCTTAAGACTTAGATTTTGAAATTTTTCGTAGCGCGATTTGATGCGCGCGATGATCTCGCTTTCGCTTGCGAGCTCGCCTCCTTGCAGCGCCTTTTGGCGCTCCTGTTCAATAAGCTCTTGCGCGATTTTGATGATTTGCGGGCGGAGGCAGTTTTGAAACTCCTGCGCGTTTGCGATTTTGTCGATTTTGGGTAGTTTGATTCGTTGCATTGCGACCCCGATGCCTTAAAATTTAGGCGATTTTATCATTTAAAGCTTTGATTTTGCTTTATCTATAGAATTATTAATTTAAATTCGATTTACTTTAAGTGCAGAATTTAAAAGCTGTTTAGAAAATAAGAGTAAAACCCGCCTAATTATCAATTTAGGATAGATTATGAAAGAACATGGATTTTACGCCGCGGGGCTAAAAGATGTCGTCTTAAGCGACGATATCGAAATTTGCGGCGATGAAGAGGGGGCGAAAAACGAGGAATTTATCGTCGCCAACTCGCCTAAATTAAAGGCTCAAATTTACGCGCCGCAGATAAATTTTTATATCGCAAATACCAAAGACGAGCCGCTATTAATCGCGCAAAACGTAGATATTTTATACGAAGCCGCCGCCGCAGCCTTCGACGGCGCGCTAGATAGCGACTATCAAAAGCCCGTCGGCAAAAACGTGATTCTTGCCTGTGATGAGCCGCGAGAGGAGCTTGTGAGGCTACTTAAGCAGCATGGATTTAAGGTGATCGCGTTAAGCAGGGCCGAGATTAAGTTCGTCTATGGCGAGATTGGCGATCTTGCGGTTACGATTTTAAGCGAGCGAGATGAGGTTGAGACCGAGGCAGATTTTTTCTTGATTAGCGGCGCAGCGCCCTATCAACTGCGACAAAGCGGCTGCTACGAGATCTCGGGGCTAAAAGACGATGAAATTTTAGAAATTTTAAATTCCAAAAGCCCGGTTTATCATTATAAGAATTCCACGATCTTCGATCCCGCGATCTGTCAATATCACGGCAGGCGAAATGAGCTGCGAGCGCCGTGCGTAGAGGTTTGCCCCACAGTGGCGATTTTGAAAAATGACGAAAAGCGCGAGCTAGTATTTTCGTACATCGATTGCATCGGTTGCGGCGCGTGCGTGAGCGTCTGCCCTAGCGGCGCGCTGAAATTTGCCAAGCTGCCCCAAAGCGTATTTGGCGAGATCGCAAAGCTCTATGCAGGCAAAATTCCGCTTCTCATCGCAGAGAGCGAAATCGAGTCTGCACCCGCAGTGCAGCTTCCGTGCGGCGTGCTACCGTTTGGAATTTTTGGAAGCAAGCAAATAGATGAGGTAAATTTGCTAAGCGCGATGCAAGAAAGCGGCTCGAGTGTGATCGTTTACGGCGCAGACGTGGGCGAGGGTACGCGCGAGGCGGCGGAGCTTATCAATGGAATTTCGCGCGCGATCTACGGCAAGGACGCGGTATTTTTAGCGCGAAATTTAGCCGAGCTGCAAGAGGCGCTAAAGTGGGCGCAAAGCTCTCAGCCGTGGGCGTTTAGTTTAAACGATCAGGGCCTTAGCAAAAAAGAAATTTTTTCCAAACGCGTAAGCGCGATGGTTGGCGATGGTAGCTTCGGCGTCGTAAAAAGCGGAGAGTTACTAAAATTTGGCAAAGTAAGTATAAACGAAGCAAGCTGCACGCTATGCCTTAGCTGCGTGGGTGCCTGTAATACCGGCGCGCTGTATGCCGATAACAGCGACAATTCGATTAAGCTCAACGCTTCGCTTTGCACGACGTGCAACTACTGCGTGCTAAGCTGCGCCGAAAAGGATACGATCGAGCTTCAGCCTTGTGGCGTGGAGCTTGAGTCTGGATTTTTTAATTACAAAATGCTAGCCAAAGACGAGCTTTTTAAGTGCATCGAATGCGGCAAGGAATTTGCGACGAGCAAAGCCGTGATGAAGATCGCGGAGATGATGGGCGCGCATTTTGCAAACGAGCCTGAAAAGATGAAGACTCTTTTTTGCTGCGGCGATTGCAAGGCGAAAATAATGATAAAAAAGCAGATAGAAGATGCTAGAAAAGGGGCAATGTAATGGATGCGAATCTACTTCAAGCAAGAAGCTACTACTACGAATTTTTTGCAATTCCGTTTTTTTTCTATGAAACGGATGCGAAATTTAAGCGCTGGAAGGAGCAGCTGGAGTTTTTACGCAGCTCGCCCATTGTGCCTAGCGATGAGGCGGAATTTCAAAATTTGGCGAAATTCGATTTTGCAGCGTTTAAAAGCGAGCAAAACTCCGTGCTTTTTGATTTTTCATACGCCAACGTGCCGATGAGTGCGAGCTTCTACGACGAGGGACGCGACGATGGACGTATGCGTGTCGCGGTAATCGACGTGCTAAAAAAGAGTAAATTTCGCCGCAATATGGAGCTTTGCAAAGAGTGCGAGGACTATGTGGGATTTATTTTTTACCTGCATTCGACTCTGCTGCGCGACGCGGCTGCAAAACACAGCGCGGTTTTAAACGGACAAAATTCCGTGATAAACGAGCAAAATTTTACGAATAGCGCGAGCTTGACGGCGCAAGACGGAAAAAATTCTGCAGGTTTGCAGAATAGTAAAAATTTTACGGACTCGCAGGACGGCAAAAATGCTGCGAATTCGCAATACGCTAAAAATTTCGTCGGCGCGCAAGACGGTGAAGCGCTGGCGTTAGAGCTTTTTACGAATGTTACCAATAGCTTTGTGGATGAGTTTAGCGAGCTTTTGTGTGGGCATGTGCGGGCGGATTTTTTCAAATCATTAGGCGCATTAATGAGAAGCTTTTTTGCGCTAGAACGCTCGCTTTTAGCTATAGCTGCTCCGCAAAAGAAAGATCGTAGCGTCGTTAAAGAAGCGATCAAAAAAGGCGGCTATCAAAATAAATTTACCAATCCGGAAGATATTTTTGATCTGGATTGATAAATAAAATTTTTAACGGAAATCTTAACGCAAAAGTAGAATTTCGGTTAAATTTTAAACTTGCAAGCTCGAGTTTTGCGAGTAGTTTTTTAGTTAGAACTTTATATTTTGAATTTTAAATAAAATTTAAAAAGTAACTTAAAATTTAATTTCCATCTCACTGCCTTTTCGTTATAATTCATTAGATTTAAATCCTGTAGCAGGCGTTACTACAATAAAAGATTTAAAGCGATTTCTTCACAAAGGAAAACCATGGAGAACAAACGCAGGGATTTTCTTAAAAAATCTCTAAAAATCGGCGCGGTAGGTGCCGTGGGCGTTGCCGCGTCTCAGGCTCTAGCAAAAAGCGAGCAGGATTATGGCGATACCGTTCGTGGCAAATCACCGAAAAAAGAGGTGCTTTACTGGGAGAGTGAAGCGTGGAAAAAATACTATAAAGTAGCTTACTAGGAGAATTTTCATGAGTGAGAATGCGATCGGAAGGAGATCGTTTTTGAAACTCGCCGCTTTAGGAGCGAGCAGCGTAGCTGCATTTGGCGAAAATAATACGCTAAGAGCCGCTACTGAGCAAGAGATCAAAAACCCATTTCCAGGTTCCGTTATGAAGCGAACGATATGTTCGATCTGTTCCGTAGGCTGCGGTATCGAGGCTCAAGTGGATGAGAGCACCAATACCTGGATTCGCCAAGATATGGCAGTAGATCACCCGATCTCGCAAGGCAGTCACTGCTGTAAAGGAATCGATCAAATCGATCTAACCAAATCTAAAATGCGTCTTAAATATCCGCTCAAAAAGGTTGGCGGCAAGTGGGAGCGCATCAGTTGGGAGCAAGCCGTTAACGAAATCGGCGATAAAATGCTTCAAGTCCGCAAAGAGGACGGTCCAGATAGTGTGGTATTTCTGGGTTCGGCTAAATTTTGCAACGAGCAGGCATATTATTTTAGAAAATTTGCAGCCTTTTGGGGTACGAACAGCAACGACCACGTAGCTAGAATTTGACATAGCGCAACAGTCGCCGGTGTGGCGAATACTTGGGGTTATGGAGCTATGACAAATCACGTAGGAGATATGGCGAAAAATTCTAAAATGATCCTTTTTATAGGTGCGAATTCCGCGGTTGCAAATCCAGTGGGAGCTATGAAGCATGCTCTTCAGGCTCGCGATAGAAACGGTGCGAAAATCGTCGTCGTCGATCCAAATTTTACTAGAACTGCGGCTAAGGCCGATATGTATATTAGAATTCGTCCGGGAACTGATATAGCGTTTGTGTACGGAATGCTGCATCTAATCTTCAAAAACGGCTGGGAGGACAAAGAGCTAATAAAAACCAGAACCTACGCTGTAGATGAGATCAAGGCGGAAGCTGAGAAGTGGGATCCTAAAGAGGTAGCCAATGTCACCGGTTGCAAGGAAGAGGAACTGATAGAATTTACGAGGATGTTTGCTACCACAAAGCCCGCTACTTTATGCTGGGCGCTCGGTATCACGCAGCACTCGATCGGAAGTTCAAATACTAGAATTTTGGCTCTTTTGCAGCTCATACTAGGCAATATGGGCAAGCCGGGCGGCGGCTGCAACATCCTTAGAGGCCATGATAATGTTCAGGGCGCTACCGATATGTGCAATCTCTCCGATAGCTTGCCTGCGTATTACGGGCTAGCCGATAACGCTTGGAAGCACTTCTGCAAGGGCTGGGGCGTAGATTACGAACAGTTTATTAAAAGATTTGCCGTCTCTACTAAGCAGCCGCACGAAAAGCAGGGTGAAAAAGTGCCTGGTACGAATTTTACCGAGTATTTTCACTACGATCCGAGCATCGAGCAAGATGTGATAAATTGGCGCAATGAAAAGGGCTTTTCGCTATCTAAATGGTGGCAGGGCGTTTTGAAAAACGAGCCCGTTTTAAGTAGTGGCAACGTCCGCGTCCTTTGGGTGCAAGGCACAGGAATTACTTCTATGGCGCACGTTCGAGAGACTCAAGAAGCATTAGGCAAGATCGATATGCTGGTAGTCGCTGAGCCGTTCTTAAACGAAGTGGCGATTCTAAACGATAGACCGGATGGAATTTATGTTTTGCCGGTAGCTACGCAGTTTGAGAGCGAAGGTCATCTAAGCGCTACAAACCGCAGCGGCCAGTGGAGAACTCAGATCGTTAAGCCGCTATTTGAGAGCAAAGAGGATCAAGAAGTAATGTTTTTATTCGCGAAAAAATTCGGCTTTTACGACGAATATGTTCGCGGCATGAAGATGGGCATCGTTGACGGCGAGCTTAAGCAGGTTAAAGACGATTTTGTTTGGCCTGACGACGCTACCGATGAGATTGCACGCAATACTCAAAGTATTGGAAATAACGGACGCACCGCAGCTAGATTTCGTAGACAGCAGAAAAACTGGCATCTATTTGATCCCGATACTTTGCGCGGCATAGGCGGCGAGGTCGAGGGCGAATACTACGGACTTCCATGGCCTTGCTGGGATACGCAACACCCGGGCACGCCGATCCTTTACGACGTAACTAAGCCTTATGCTGACGGCGGTATGGGATTTAGAAACCGCTTTGGCTTAGAGCACGACGGCGTTTCGCAGCTAGCCGACGAGAGCATTACTCTTCCGGGATCAAAAATTTCAGGCGGTCATGCGGAGATTACCAAGGCAAATATCGAACAGGTTTTAGGCATCACGCTAAGCGAGGATGAAAAAACCAAGATGGGGCCTACGTGGAGCACAGATTATAGTGGCATTATCGCTAAGAAATGTCGCGAGTTTGGAATTTGTCCTTGCGGAAACGCAAGAGCAAGAGCGAAGGTTTGGCAGTTTGCGGATCAAATTCCAAAGCATCGCGAGCCGATCCACTCGCCTAGATGGGATTTGGTGGAGAAATATCCGACCTTTGCGGATCAAAAACGAAATTTCCGCGTCTTTACGAGATTTATCTCCGAGCAGAAAAAGCAGGATTGGAGCAAGGATTTCCCTACTATCGTGAGCTCGCTAAGGCTCGTAAATTTAAGCGGTGCAGGTATGATCGAGCGCACGAGCAAGTATCTTTCGGCGATTACTCCGGAGATGTTTGCGCACGTAAATCCTAAGCTTGCCGCTGATAAAGGTATCAAAGATGGTGAGATGATGTGGATTCATTCGCCGCAAGGCACGAAGATCAAAGTCAAGTGCATCTATTCGCACGCCGTTACGCCTGATCGTATTGTTATGCCGTATAACTTCGCGGGAATTTTCCAGGGCGAGGATCTAAGCGAGCGCTATCCTGAGGGTACTAAGCCATATATCAGAGGCGAGAGCTCAAATACGATTACCAATTACGGCTTTGACATAAATACGCAAATTTCGGAATTTAACGCCGGTCTTTGCAGACTAGAAAGAGCATAAGGAGATAAAATGCCGGCAAGATTAAAATTTTACGTCGATGTCGAGCGTTGCATCGCTTGCTATGGTTGCCAGGTAGCCTGCAGCTCGGCGCACGAGGTTCCCGTGCAGATCAATAGGCGCAAGGTTATCACTTTAAACGAGGGCATAGAGGGGCAGGAGGTTTCAAGCTCTATCGCTTGCCAACACTGCACCGATGCGCCTTGCGCGCAGGTTTGTCCGGTTCAATGCTTCTATATCAGAACCGACGGCGTCGTTTTACACGACAAAGATAAATGTATCGGCTGCGGATACTGCCTCTACGCGTGTCCGTTCGGTGCTCCGCAATTCCCTAGAGACGGAGCTTTCGGTATCAAAGGCGCGATGGATAAGTGCACTATGTGCGCGGGTGGACCGGAGCCTACGTTTTCGCACGAGGAACTGCATAAATACGGTCAAAACCGCATCGCAGAGGGCAAGGTTCCGATGTGCGCGGCGATCTGTTGCACGAACGCTCTAATCGTGGGCGACGCGAGCAGAGTTTCGGAGGTTTATCGCAAGCGCGTACTTACGCGCGGCGTGAGCCTATAAGATTGTGGAATTTTAAACTCCTCCGGTTTTAAAATTCCGTCTCTTTTCGCAGAAATTTCAACCGAGCGACGGCTTTAAATTTAGCGGTCGCTCGGCGCGAAATTTTATTTGAAAATCTCCGCTCCTGCGTATCGATCGTTATATTATTTCAAAAAATCACTCCTTACTGACATTAAAATTTTAAATTTATGCTACAATCACTCAAATTTAGGATTTGAAATCTTAAGCGAAAGGATCCGTCTTGAAAAATAAAATTTCACTTTTTTTGGTCATTTCGGCGTTTTTGATTTTTACGGGCTGCTCTAAAAACGTGCCCGTAAATAGCGGTATCGTGCGCACTTCCGAGCCGCTTCACATTATGGAATTTCCGCAGGATAAGCTCATAAGCGTAAATTTCACCAATACCTCTACGACGGATTCAAATTTAACCCAAGTAGTGATCCAGCATCTGCGTGCGGACGGATTTAAAGTCGTAAATAAAGGCGCGGCGAACGTCCAAATCGGCGGCAATCTCAACTACTTTCGCAAGGCGGATTTTTCGCGCAGATCGTGGGATAATCCGAGATTTAGCTTCGGTATGGGCTTTGGCAGGTATTATAGATATACTGGCGTGGGCGTAGGCTGGGGAATGCCGTTTGGTTATGATCCTTGGGACGACGACGATTATTACAGAGACTACTTCTACGACTCGCAGATTAGCCTCTACATAAGCGTTAAAAACAAGGGCGCGTGGAAGGATTACGTAACGAACCTTAACTACCAAAGCATCAAAAATCCGGGCTCTAAAGACTCGGTAATGGATGCGCTAAATTTTAAAATTTACGAATATATAAGACAACTGATTAAGCAGGGAAGATGATAGTAAAAGAGAATAAAAAGCCCGTAGCGATGACGCTGGCGGGATCGACGATTTTGGCGCTCGCTAGCGGATATTGCTACCACGCGGGCTTTGGCGGCGCGGCGCTTTTTGCTTCCGTAGTGGCGGCATTTTGCGCGTTTTTTTGCGCGCTCAGACTCGGCGCGAAAAATTATTTGCAGATCGGCGAGGATGCTTTTACGATCGTGCGCGGGGCAAATTCCGAGAGCTTCGAATATAAAGATATAGCAAATTTAGGCACAAAAACCTTCGTCGCGGGCAGAAACAAAACGGAGCTTTTAAATTTTGTATTCAAAAAAGCGCCGCAGGCGCAGGACCGCTTTAATTTTTTGCGATTTTACAGCGACACGGAGGCCACACTGCCGGGCTCGTTTGAAATTTCGATCTACGAGCTGAGTAAAATTTTGCGCGAAAAAGCGGGTCTTTCGCAAAGCCCTGAGGAAGAGCAAACTGCTCCAAAAACTCGCAAGGGCGCCAAGGGCTCTAAAAAAAGCGCGAGTAGCGGTAAAAATTTTAAAGCTAAAAACCTCCGCGATGAAAATTCCGATACGCAAAATTCCTACGGCGCACAAAATTTAGGCGCGGAGAATTCCTACGCCGTGCAGAATTCCATCGCACAAAATTCTAATGGCGCCGCTGATTCAAACGGCGCGCAGAATTTGAAGGGCGCTTCAAATTTAAACGAACAAAGCTCCGCCGCGCCGAATGGTACCGCTTCCTTAAATAGCGCCTGCGCAGGCGAAAATTTCATAGGCGCCGAGAATTCCGCCTCGAAAATTTCTGCGGACGATAACAAGCCTGACGCTGCGCCTGAAAGTGCGGCAGCGGCTAGCTATGATGCCGTCGATACCGCGATGCAAAACTCCGCCTGCGAAAGTAAAAATAAGTAGAGGCGCGGCTTTGAACTCCTTACCGATCGGAATTTTCTTGCAAGGAGCCGCGCTGATGCTCTCGCTCATCGTTGCTATCGGCGCGCAAAATATCTTCGTCATCTCCCAAGGCCTTGCGAAAAACCACGTCGCGGCTGTTTGCATGGTTTGCGCGCTAAGCGATGCCGTATTTACGGCCGTAGGGATATTTTTAATCGGCGGCGCTCTTAAGCAGGGCTCGCTTCTTACCCAAATTTTAGGCATAGGCGGGATCATATTTCTGCTCTGCTACGCGCTAAGCTCGTTTTTTAGCGCCTATAAGGGCTCGCATTTTGCCAAGATTCAAAACTCGGCAAATAGCCCGCTGGCGCCCGTCGTAGCCAAGGCTCTCGCGGTGACGCTTCTAAATCCGCACGCGTATTTAGACACCGTCGTGGTCGTGGGCTCACTCGGCGCTACGATCGCAGATGCCCAAAAGCCGTGGTTTTACGTGGGAGTTATGTTCGTATCGTTTGCATGGTTTTTCGGCTTGGGCTACGGCTCGCGGGCGCTTTCAAAGCTTTTTGCAAGTAGCAGAGCGTGGCGCATAATCGACGCGCTAGTGGGAGTTTTGATGCTATATATGGCGTATCTGATCGCGAAGTTTGTCTTTAAAATTTAAAATTTCACGCTAAAATTCCGCACTCTTGATAAAGGATATATGATGAAAATTGAAATTGAAAGCGGGCTCGAACTAAAAGAGGCCTTGTGGCGCGTAGAGAAAGCTCTGCGACTAGTGACCGACAAGGATGGCAAAATCACATCGAGCGCGACGCTTTACGTGGGCAAACATTCGCTTTTAAATTTACTCGATACCAACCAGATCGAAAATATCCAAAACGCCTATGCGCGCGCCAGGACGGAATTTCGCGCGGAGATGCTGGGCGTGCTGGAGGGCTTTTTATCTCAAGAGGATGCCGAGAAAGATCCGGAATACGCGCTATTTAATCAGCTCTACCAGATGGCGATGACCGCGGGCAGAAAGAGCGATATCTTTATCCACGTCCAAGGCATCAGCGAAAACGAGGTCGTGCTGCGCGTCTATCAGCGCTTCGAGCTGGAGAGCGGCGAGACAATCTATTACGCAGGCGGCGAGTTTAGCTACACTCTGGATGAAAATTTCGGCAAAATTTATCGCTACGAAATTTGATTTTAACGCTACGGCGTGAGATCAGGTGTCGCTTCGATCGTAAATATTACGTCCGCATTATGCCTCTTTGCTGCAAGGAGCATAAATTTAGACGCTCAAAACACAAGGCAAGTTTAAATTTAGGCAAACTTTCTACAACGATAGAATTCCGCTCGGTTAAATTTATCGTAATTCCAAATTTAAAGCTACATGTAAATTTTTATCCTTTGATACACAAATTTTACCCTACTGCCCGCCTGCATTCGAGTTTGCCTTGTTTTACGCTTGTCGAAATTTTTAAGTCGAGCTCGAATAAAATTTCACTCCTCAGGCACGCAAATTTTGTCGGATCGCACTTTTACGCAAAAGAAAAGATAATTAAACGAAGCCGAATTTAACCAAGGCGCGTATATAGGAAGGCGGGCTCAAAGATGATACGCTATGTGGCGATTTGCTGCCATTGCTTACTTTAAAAATTTTAAGCATTAATACGTGTAAAATGTAAAAACAAAGAAGTGAAAACGCAATGCTAAGCAGAAAAACTAGGATAATAAAAGCGCTGATCGGACTAGCGATAATGATTGCAAAAGCCGTTGTTTAGCAGCTGGTGGGGGCTGGTCGGACTAGTGCCCTTTATCGTGGGTGTCACGGGATTTTGTCCAGCTTGCTACTTTTTAAACCGCTGTTCGCTAAAGCGCTAAATTTAGCCGCGGTATACGGTTTTGCCGTACATCGGGCAAAAGGCGCGATAAATTTTATGGCGAAGCGGGCGAGCTTTAAATTTTAAATTCTCCACGCCTTGTTGCGGAATGTTAAATTTAAACTAGCCCTTTAAAGCTTAAAATTTTATCGCGCGATGCAGGGCGGAAATTTAATCTCGTGCCGCCGTCAATCGGCATGCCGCTATCTGGGTGAAATTTTAGTACACGCCGCTTTCGGCGCTCTTGTTAGAGCGAGCTTGCGCTCCACGCTAGCCATAGCCAACTTTATGATTAATCACACCCCACCTCTTAAAATTCATCTTAAATTTGCTAAAATTGCAACAAAATTTAAAATTTAAAGGAGCTTAAATGTCAAATATCTTAATCATAGGCGCGGGCGGCGTGAGCCAAGTCGCGACCGTAAAATGCGCGATGAACGCGGACGTTTTTAGCAAGATCACCCTTGCAAGCCGCACAAAAAGCAAATGCGACGCGATCGCTAAGCTTATCAAAGACCGCCTAGGCGTCGCTATCGACACCGCCCAGATCGACGCGGACGACACCGATGCCGTGGTCGCGCTCATCAAAAAAACGGGTGCCGAGCTACTGCTAAACGTCGCGCTGCCGTATCAGGACCTAACCCTCATGGACGCGTGCTCTCGCGCCGGCATACCATACATCGACACCGCAAACTACGAGCACCCCGACACCGCCAAATTTGAATACAAGCTACAGTGGGCGAAGGACGGCGAGTTTAAAGCCGCAAACACGATGGCGCTGCTGGGAAGCGGCTTTGATCCTGGCGTGACAAATGTATTTTGCGCCTACGCGCAGCAAAATCTCTTTGACGAGATCGGCGAGATCGACATCCTAGACTGCAACGCAGGCGATCACGGCTATCCGTTTGCGACGAATTTCAACCCCGAAATCAACCTGCGCGAAGTAAGCGCAAAAGGCCGCTACTGGGAGCGCGGCGAGTGGAAAGAAACGGGGCCGATGGAAATAATGTTTAAATGGGACTACCCGAAAGTAGGCGTCAAGGACAGCTACCTGCTCTACCACGAGGAGCTAGAAAGCCTCGTTAAAAACATCAAAGGGCTGAAGCGAATCCGCTTTTTTATGACTTTCGGGCAGAGCTATCTCACGCATATGAAGTGCCTAGAAAACGTCGGCATGCTACGCATCGACGAGGTAGAGCATAACGGCGTGAAAATCGTACCGATACAGTTTTTAAAGACGCTACTGCCGGATCCTGCAAGCCTCGGCCCTCGCACGAAGGGCAAAACAAACATCGGCTGCGTGATACGTGGCTTAAAAGACGGTAAAGAGCGCCAAGTCTATATCTACAACGTCTGCGACCACGAGGCTTGCTACGCTGAGACGGGTGCGCAGGCGGTGAGCTACACGACGGGCGTGCCTGCGATGATCGGCTCGATGATGGTCGCAAAGGGCATTTGGAGCGGAAAAGGCGTCTTTAATATGGAGAATTTCGACGCCAAGCCTTTCATGGACGAGCTAAATAAACAGGGCTTGCCGTGGGAGATAATCGAAATGAAACCCGGCGAGAGGTATGAAGTCTAAATTTAGGCTTATCTTTTTCCGCTATACTTTGTTAAATTTTACCTTGCTTCACTGCGACGGGGGCATACAGCTCGCCTCATTTGCAAGGTAAAATTTGCCGCGTCTAGCGAAAAAATACCGCGCTTTGATCTACCGTATTTAAATTTCTAGTTTAAATTTTGCACCGTTAGCATTCAAATTTTACATTAAATTTAATTTAAGCTTCCGCACCGAAAAGCGTTTAAATTTAAAGCTCTCAATCTCTAGTCGTGCAAACTCTGCGCCCACTCAAATAACAACAAAAGGAAAAATTTGAACTCCTCAAAAACTTCACTATCTTTTTTAGTCGTGCTAAGTGCGCTTATGGCGTGCACATCGCTATCTACGGACGTATATCTGCCCGCTATGCCTACGATGGAGCGGCAGCTGCACGGAGACTCGGAGCTCACGATAACGGGCTTTTTGATCGGCTTTGCTATCGCGCAGCTCGTCTGGGGGCCTATCAGCGATAGGACCGGGCGTAAAATCCCGCTTTTTATCGGTATGGCGCTCTTTGCGATCGGATCAGTAGGATGCGCGATGTCGGACAATATGGCTAGCGTAGTGTTCTGGCGCGTGTTTCAGGCCGTGGGCGCGTGCGTAGGACCGATGCTAAGCAGGGCGATGATTAGCGATCTTTTCGGTAGCTCGCAGGCCGCGCAGATGCTCTCTACGCTAGTTATTATCATGGCGATAGCGCCGATAGTGGGTCCGTTATTGGGCGGCGCGATACTGGAGTTTGGCTCTTGGCATGGGATATTTTGGCTGATGGCGCTAGCTAGCGCGATTATGTTTGCGATGATTTTTTCTCTACCGGAGACCTTGCCGCCGCAAAAGCGCTCCACAAAGCCCATCGTATCGTCTTTTAGAAACTATCTAAGATTATTGCAAGACGTCAAATTTATGCGCTACACTCTTAGCGTGACGTTTTTCTACGTAGCCGCCTATGCCTTTATCACGGGCTCATCGTTTGTATATATCGATTATTTCGGCATTCCTAGCAAATACTACGGATTTTTATTCGGCATAAACATCGTAGGCGTCATGGCGCTAAGTTTCGTAAATAAAAAGCTGGTAAAGCGCTATGCGCTAAATCACCTGCTCATAGTCTCCACGCTCGTTGCCGCGCTTGCTGCCAGCGTGCTGTTTACGTTTACGTTTTTCAAAACGGGCGGCGTTCTTGGCGTGATAATCCCGATGTTTTTCGTTTTTAGTATGAACGGCATCATCGCTTCTTGCTCCAATGCCGCCGCTCTTGATAGCGTGCCGCAGGAGATGAAGGGCTCGGCCGCTGCGCTCATCGGCTCGTTGCAATACGGCAGCGGCATCCTCTCATCGGCGATGCTTGCGGCGTTTTCTGCGGGTACGCCGTGGACGATGTCTTGGATCATAGCTCTGTTTGTTTGGCTAAGCGCACTCGCGGCGTATTTTAATAAGTAAATTTTAAATTGCGGCGAAATTTTATAATTTGTCGTCGCGTTTGGTTCTGTTTTAAACAAACGAGCGGTTTCTTAAATTTAAACTCTAGCTAAATTTAGACCGAAATTTTTAAGTAAACTTTGCTATAATCGCCGCAATTTTGAAAAAATTAAGGAGAAAATATGAAACTAATTTACGCCGCTTGCGTGCTAGCCGCTTTTGCTTCGGCTCAGACCGAAACTGTGCAGGTACCGGACTTTGCTAAAAGCTCGATGAAGACGCATGAGCAGGCCGAAGAAAAACTAATCGCAAATGCCCTAAAAGGCGATCTAAGCCAGATCGCAAGCGACCTGAAGATCGATAAAACGCTAAAAGGCGGCGAGTCGCTTGTCATTAACGGCGCGCATTATAGGACCATCGAGGGCGACAGCACGCAGTGGAAAGAGGGCGATGCCGTGCGCCTACTAAGTGGCAATAAGGACGGCAGATGCCTAAGCTCGATCATGCTCAATCTGCGCACGAAAACCGTCTGCAAATTTATGTGCGACGCGTATTAAATCGCGTAAATCCCACACTTTATAGCGCGAGCGAAATGGATTAAATTTCGGTTTGCTCGCGCCATTCGCAGTAATTTGTCGTATAAATTTCTACATTTTGCATCGTAAATCAGGTAAATTCTGCTATAATAAACGAAAATTAAACAATGTCGTTAAAATTTAGTGTGGACGCGATAAAGCGAGTAAAATTTGTAGAGGCAAATTTTAACCCTGCCGCTCGGTACTTCAAACGACAAATCAAGGAAAAAGATGCAAAAATTTAGAATTACAAACGGCGAATGCTCACGTATGGATATTTTTCTGATCATGATGCTGGTTTATATATTTGGCGTGGCGTGCAGGTTTTTTTGGATATATTGGGCTAGCGGGATCGAGCAGTTTTCTTTTGACGGCGAGCTCATCATGACCACGAACGACGCCTTTGCAAACGCCGAGGGTGCGCGCGATATGATAGCGGGCTTTCACCAGCCGGGCGATCTTAGCCCATATGGTGCGTCGATCCCAACTCTAGCATTTTTACTTAGCAAAATTTTGCCCGTCAGCCTAAATAGCATTACGATCTACATGAGCGTGTTTTTCGCGCCGCTGGTGGTCGTGCCGATTATTTTGATAGCAAGAGAGTATAAGATCCTGGGCGCCGGCATCATCGCGGCGCTGCTTGCTTGCGTGCTGCCGGGGTATTATGTCAGGACTTTGGGCGGATATTTTGATAGCGATATGTTAAATGTTGCTATGCCGCTGCTAACGCTATGGGCTTTGATTAGGCTCATAGAGCGAGGCGAGCAAAGTAGCTTTATTTTACCTGCCGTTTTTATGGTGATTTATGATTGGTGGTATCCTAGCTCGTATTCTCTAAATATGGCGATTATAGTGATATTTTTAATCTATACTTTGATTTTTAATAGACACAATGAGGAAAATTACAAAGCAATTATTCTTATGGTCGTTGCAGTTATAAATTTTGGCGCGTATTACGAAGGCGAGACAATAATCGTAAACTATATTTTATTGCTTAAGATTGCACTCATTGCGTTTTTATATTTTTTAATGATTAAAATTCCAAGCCATAAAAGCAAAAAGGCTCTTTGGATTTTGGGTGTGATCGTCGCAGTTATATTTATCATATTCGGCGGACTTGCGCCTATAATTTTGCGGCTTAAAGCCTATATCTTAAAGGATGTAAGCAAAGAGGAAATTTTCTACTTCTATGGCGTTAGAAATACGGTTAATGAGGTAGAAAACGCTAATTTCATGAAATTTGTGCTTGAATCTAGTGGGCATTTATTTATATTTATATGCGCCGTAGGAGGGCTGGCTCTACTGCTGATAAAATTCCGTTCGTTTATCTTAACCTCACCGATGATAGCGCTTGGAGTTTTAGCACTTTTCGGCGGAACTCGCTTTACAATGTACGCTACACCGATGATAGCGCTTGGATTTGCTTATTTTATATATTTCACGCTGAATTACTTTGAAATACGCACTTGGCTTAGAAGTACTTTGTTGGCTATTTTAACCTGTTTGGTGCTAATACCTAGCATAGATTTTATTTATAAATTCCGAGTTGCGCCTACGCTTACGAAAGACTCCATAGTGCCTCTTGCGGAGCTAAAAAATAAAGCCAGCAGAGAGGATTACGTGCTATCGTGGTGGGATTACGGATATTTAATCAGATATTACTCCGATGTAAAAGTAGTAGCTGATCCCGGAGGTAGACAGGCGGGAGAATATACTTTTATGAGTGCGTTTTCCTTTAATAAAGATGAGGTAAGCTCTGCTAATATGGCAAGACTTAATGTCGAATATACACAAAAGTCGCAAGGTAAAAACTTTGATCCTAAATTGGAAGATAAATTTAAACTAAACCTATATCAAATTCAAAAAGATTATGCCGAAGCGGATATCAATAAATTCTTAAGTTCTTTAAACGATAAAAATTTTAAGCTTCCACAGAAAACTAGGGATATATATTATTATTTCGTACCACAGATGATAGATATATTGCCTAATATCTTAAAATTTTCTACCGTAGATATAGAAACAGGTAAAGAATCTTGGACGCCATTTATTCATGTGGGTTATGATATTAGAATGGGTAAAGATGGAGAGAGTATCATAATAAATGATGAATGCACGCTGCCTAGCATCGATCCTGAATACCTAATCTATGATGGTAAAAGAATGCCTATTAATTCATATTATCAAGTGGGCGAAGTAAACGGCAAACTCGTCAAATTATCTAAGCAGATAGATAAAAATTCTAATCTTTACGTGATATTTTTACCGGATTACCAAAGAATTTTAATCTTAGATAAAAAGGTCTTTGAGTCAGCCTTCATCCAACTTTTTGTGCTGGAAAACTATGATAAAGATCTATTTGAGCCCGTTTATTTAAGTAATTCTGCGCGGATTTACAAGTTATTAAGATAAATTTATATTCAGAGGAATATTGCGTAAATTCTTATTGCATTGTGCTTTTACAAAGCGTATGTTACTAAGCGATAAAATTTATAATGCAAGCTATATGCTTAGATTTAGAATTTATACTGGCTATAAATAAATTATAAAAATACTTCAAAATTTTGTCATTAAAAATCGTAAATGTTATGTATTTACTTTAAATTTAGCCTAGGTTTCGAAGCGTGTCGCTATCATTAAGATAAAATTTCATCGAAAGGAGTAAAAATGAGAAATTTAGTTGCAAAAGTGGCGTTTCTTGGCTCTTTAGCTGCAGTAAGCGCGATGGCGGAGGGGCTTTTCATAGGCGGCGAGGGCGGATACAATTTCAAAAACCAAGCCGCAGGTTTTGATGACGGACAGCCACAAATCGGCGTTAAAGCCGGATATGACTTTGGCACGTTTAGAGCTTACGGCGGATATTTTTATGGATTTAAGGGCGAGGATTCCAGTTCGAATGCCAATTCGAAAAGAAAGGTTAAATGGAGCACGCACGATTTCGTAGCCGGTGCGGATTTTACGCCGGAGCTTTTCGGCAGATTTAAGCTCGTCCTAGGCGCTTACGCTGGGCTTTCGGTTTTAGATACTGAAGTTAAAATAGACTATAGCAATGGCGGCTGGGTTAGAGCGGACGATACGCTGGGTGGCTTCATTTTGGGTGGCAAGATAGGTACCGCGTATGAGTTTGGCTCCAATAGCGAGATTGAAATGGGCTTTAAAGCAAGCAAAGCGTGGTACAAAAACGGCGATTATATCGAAGATAACGACGGTAAAAAATACGGCGTTTACGCAGGATATAATTATAAATTCTAAGAATTTTCATATTTGAGGCATTGCACTGCTTTCATAGAGCCTTGATGCTCGGTGGCTTTGCGGTGTGTCGGGTAAGGCTAGCTTCGTCGCAAGGCTTTACTAAGTTTTAGTAGAATCTTGCGACGAGGTTTAAATTATGATGAATTTAACGCCTTTAAATTCAATCCTAAAATTTTAACTTACGGAATTTCGTCGATAAAAATTCCATTTCAGATTTTATTGGCTAAATTCCACCCTTGCGCTTTTGGATAAAATTTCGTTCATTTTCGAGATTAGGTTAAAATTTTAATGACGGCAAAAGAAATTTTAGATAAAATCAACACTTTCATACCAAAATTTTACTTAAAGGATAGAGATGAAGAGTTACGTTACGGGCTTTCCGCGTATCGGAGAGCAGCGCGAGTTAAAGAAGGCTTTGGAGAGCTATTGGGCGGGCAAGTGCGATTATGACGCGCTAGAGCGGGTTGCTGCAGAGCTAAAAGATCGCCACATCAAATATCAGCTGGATGCTTGGAGCGGCTTAATTAGCGTAAACGACTTTTCATACTACGATTTGATGCTCGATACCAGCATACTTTTCGGCGTGATCCCGCAGCGCTTCGCGGCTCTTTCGGCGCACGAGCAGTATTTTGCGATGGCGCGCGGCAGCAAAGACGCAGTCGCGATGGAGATGACGAAGTGGTTTAACACAAACTACCACTATATCGTGCCCGAAATCTCTGCGTATACGGAATTTAGCCTAAATCCTAGTAAAATTTTAAGCGAGTATAAGGCCGCGAAAAATAATGATTTTAAGGATTCCTGCGCGCTAAAGATAAATTTAATCGGACCTATTACTTACTTGGCGCTTAGCAAATCAAGCGACAAAAGCGATCCACTCGCGCATTTAGATGCCCTTGTCGCGAAATACGAGGAACTGCTAAAGCTTCTTAGCGAGCTTGATAACGAGGTCGTAATTCAGATCGACGAGCCGATCTTCGTAACGGATCGCGCGGCTGAGCTAGCGCCAAAGATCGAGCCTGTTTATCATCGCCTAAGCAAGGCCGCAAGCAACGTAAAAATTATCTTTATGACCTATTTTGAGCATGCGACTGAGGCCGTGCGCGAGATAGTAAAGACCGATGTTTGGGCGATCGGGCTTGATTTTGTTTACGCAAGCGAGGAGAATATCAAAAAAGAGCTTCAAATTTTAAAAGACGCTAAGACCGTGCTTTTTACGGGCGTGATCGACGGGCGCAATATCTGGAAGAGCGACATCGACAAAAAGCTAGCCCAGCTCAAAGCTATCGAGGCCTACGTGCCTAAGGAGCGCATCTATGTGGGTACCTCCTGCTCGCTTTTACACGTGCCTTTCACGCTAAAATATGAGGACAAACTAAGCACCGAGATCAAATCCTGGCTAAGTTTCGCAGTCGAAAAACTAAGCGAAATTTCGATTTTAACCCATCTTTTCTTTGAAATTCCGATGTGCGAACACGGCATGAAAGCTTACGAAGAAAATCAAAAATCCGCTAAAACCCGCGCTAGCTCGCCACTTATTCATGACGAGCGAGTGCAAAGCCGCGCTGCAAATTTAAATAAATTCGAGCGCGCCGATCGCTACGAGGATCGCATCAAGGTGCAGAAAAAGGAGCTAGGCTATGGAATTTTACCTACCACTACGATCGGCTCCTTCCCTCAGACTGCCGAACTTCGCCAGGTTCGCAACGCCTACAAAAAGGGCTTAATTGGCCGCGAAGCCTACGAGCGCGACATCAAAGCCTACATCGATGACTGCGTTAAATTTCAAGATGAGATTGGTCTGGACGTGTTGGTTCACGGCGAGCCTGAGCGCAACGATATGGTCGAGTATTTCGGCGAGCAGATGAGCGGATACGCGTTTAGCGCCAACGGCTGGGTGCAGAGCTACGGCAGCCGCTGCGTGAAGCCGCCGTTACTTTTCGGCGACGTTAGCCGTCCAAGACCAATGACCGTGGAGTGGATCAAATACGCCCAAAGCCGCACTAAAAAGATTATGAAGGGCATGCTAACGGGACCTGTTACGATGATGAACTGGAGCTTCGTGCGCGACGATAAGCCTCGCGATCAGATAGTAAAACAGCTCGCACTTGCGATTTTTGATGAAATTTCGGATCTGCAAGACGCGGGCATCAAGATCGTTCAGGTAGATGAAGCGGCGTTTAAAGAGGGCTATCCGCTTAGATCCGAAAACATCCCTGCATACGAAAAATTTGCCGTTAGTGCTTTTAAGCTCGCTGTCAGCGCCGCAAGTGCTCACACGCAGATCCATACCCATATGTGCTATTCGGAGTTTAACGACATAATCAAAACGATAGAGGCGATGGATGCCGACGTCATCAGCATCGAGACCGCTCGCAGCGGCAACGAGCTGCTTCGAGTTTTCAAATCGGTCGGCTATAAGCAAGAGGTCGGTCCAGGCGTTTACGACATCCATAGCCCGCGAATTCCTAGTGTGCAGGAGCTCGTAAGCCAGATCCGCGCGCTACTTGAGGTGCTTCCTAAAGAGCAGCTGTGGATTAACCCGGACTGTGGTCTAAAAACCCGCAAATGGGAGGAGGTCCGCCCTAGCTTAAAAAATATGGTCGAGGCGGTAAGGATCATCCGCACAGAGGCGTAAATTTCAGGCAACACGGACTTTGCTGTCGGGTAAAATTCCACCCGGCAGCCGTTTTGCGATAGAATTATGTGGAGCGTTTATTTCGAGCATGGACCGTTAAAACATCTGCGTGAAATTTTACTTCGAACGAGCATTAAAGGGCGGTGAGAGTTTTCTACGCGTTTGCTTGGCAAGCATATTTGATAGCCGCTAAGTAATGCAGCAATATGAAATTTAGCGTGAGATTTACGGATTTCGCAGTTGGGTGGGCGCGGGATTTTTTTAAAATGCAGCGTAAAATTTCATCTCGACTGCTAGCTCGGAATTTCATCGCAACTGCTCGCTTGCTTGAGACGCGGAGCGTAAATTTTATTGCGATTGCCCTGAAGGCAGGCTGGGGCAAGCGATAAATTTTAAAATTTTCGCAAATCAGTTCTTGTGCGCACAAACCTCGCCAGCCGAATAAAAAACGCTGAAATTTGCAATTTTACGCGGCGTTTTATGAACTGTTCGCACCGCGAAAATTGGAATTTTAAAACGTGAGCTAAATTTGCATCGTTATGCTAGAAAATTTTAAATCGCAAATTGAAATTTACACTATCGCGTTAGAATGGCTAATTTACGAAGCGAGGCCCGCCTGCTACGTTAAATTTCAGCCCGGGTTGAAATCTATGCAGCCGCATGAAATTTACGACTAATTTTGCCTGGTGAGCCTAAAGTTACGTTGTCGCGCTAGATTCGAGCTTAGAGCTAAAATTTACGATGCAAAGCTCGTTGATTTTAACTTGCATTTTGTTCGAAAGAGCGAGGCTAGCGCAAGGGGCATTTACGCTGCCACAAAATTAAAAGGGGCTTTATGGCGGCGCAGGTCTGCAATTTGCAGTAAAAATAAAGCCATGATTTTGGCTCATAAGGCGCAGCTTTTAGATGGTTTCTATCACGCTTTAAAGTGGGATTTTGCTTAGTAATTTTGCGTGGTAGATTTTAACAGGCGGAAATTTTATCATCGCTACAAAATTTAGGCTTTTAGATTTTATTTTGTAGAATTTTGGCCCTCATAGTTGTGATGAAGTGTGGTTCATCTTATTTCGCAGGATTTTAGCGGCATCGCGCATCTAATTTATATGGCATGATTCCAAAAGGCGCTTATTTTGAAATCCTTCGGGTAGAACCTGTGAGATTGCGTTTGTGGGGTTTCATAAGAATTGATGATAAACCGCTCAGCGCGTTTAAAAATTTTATTCGTGCGTCGAGCCCTCATTTGCGTTTCAAATTTTACTATTGTGGCGGAATTTCGCTCACGCGGCAAGGGCTCGCATGCAAGGTGCCCGTGAATCTAAGGATTTGGACGCTAAATTTATTAGCGTGTTTAGCGACGCAACGCCGTATCTGCGCATAAAATCTCGCGTTGTAAGCGATTTAAAAAAGCTTTTTCGCTTCGTATAAATTTCGCGCCGCGAGCGTTTAAAAGCCGCAAGAGCTTTAAAAATTTAAATTGGAAAGATTGAATGACATTTTTTTCGCCTGAGTTTGTCCTTGCTTTTTTAGCGTTTTTAATCGTTTATTGGACGCTCAAAAATCATATTTTCGCGCAAAAAATCCTGATCCTGCTGGCAAGCTACGGCTTTATGTGCTCCATAAATCCGCGCTTTGCGCTAGTGCTTGCAGCCTATAGTGCTTTCGTATATTTTGCAGGGGTGTGTATCGCGCGCGCTAATCGCGTAGTTGCGAAAGCCATACCGCCCGCAAAGCAGTCTTCGCACAAGAAAAAGCTCTCGCGTAAAGCGGCAGCCAAGCAGATGAGCGCAGCAAAACAAGCTGGCATAGCCAAGCAGGTACAAAAAGCAGGGCTAGCGAAGCAGATTCCACTACCAACTGCGAAGGCGCGTGCGGTGATGCTTGCGGCAGTTGCTGGTGGCTTATTTTTTCTTGCGTTTTTTAAATATTATGGCTACGTCAGGGAGTTTTTCAATGCTGCGCTTGCTGCGCTGCACCTAGGTGCCGTTGATAGCGTGGCGTTTCCGCTTGGAATTTCATATTATGTTTTTATGTCGATCACCTATTTCGTCTCGGTTTATAGGCGCGAATGCGGCGAGCAGGGCTTTTTGAGCTTGGCGTGCTTTTTGGCATTTTTCCCTAGCGTCGTGATGGGTCCTATCGGGCGCGCTAGCGCTGCCAAGGGCGTAGAGCCAGTACTGCCGCAGTTTGATCGCTTCAAGCACTTTGGCAATGCCGATGAAATTTATGTGCTTATAATTTTTGCCTTAGTTAAGTTGCTGCTTATTAGCGGCTATTTGGGCGCGTATTATAGCGATGTGATTTCAGGCGTTTACGGCGACGAGCCAGAGTCTTCCGTGGCGCAAATTCTAGCTGCACTGCTACTTTATGGCGTGGTGCTTTATACGAATTTTAGCGGCTTTATCGATATGGCGCGGGCTCTTGGGCTTGCGATGGGCTTTAAGCTGCCTCAGAATTTTAATATGCCCTATGCGGCTAAGAATTTAGGCGAGTTTTGGGATCGCTGGCATATCAGCTTATCCACGTTTATACGCGATTATATTTATATCCCGCTCGGCGGCTCGCGCAATGGCTTTGCGCGCACCTGCGTAAATTTGCTAATCGCGTTTGCGCTCTCGGGCATTTGGCACGGCGCGGGATTAAATTTTTTGATTTGGGGGCTTTTGCACGGAGCAGCGCTTGTGTTTTTAAAATGTCTTGCCAAAGTGGGCGTAAAGCCGCTAAATCCACATTTGGCGCTATTTTGCACCTATATTTTTGTAAGTTTCGCTTGGATTTTTTTTGCCAATTCCCTGCCAGATGCGGCGGCGATTTTGAGCGCTTTTGCCCGCGCACGAGCTTTCGGAGATATTAGCGAGCTAGCGGTGCTTGCGGTGATTTTAGCGGGGATTTTTGTTTATCCTAAAATTTCAGCTCTTAAAGATACTTTGATCGCGCTTTTTGCCGAGCTGCCGTTTTTACCTAAAGCTCTCGTGCTCGGCATGATCTTCACGCTGATTTTCGCGCTGATGCCAAGCGGAATTCCAAATTTCATCTACGCAGGATTTTAGATGCTTAGGTTTGTTTCGACTCTGCTTTTTGCGCTGCTTTTCTCAGCATTTTTTATGCAAGGCTCGCTGCTTTATTATTTGGAGCAGCGATTTCACGATGATTTTGGGCTGGAAGAATGGCTGCGCCGCTCGCCGTTTCGCGTAGGCGGAGAGATCTACGAAAAGATTGCAAATGGCGCAGATAAGCTTGAGCAGCGTATCAAAGGCGAGGATATTAGCAAGGATGAGGACGCAAGTCCGCATGGCGGAAGCGAAAATTTTAAAAAGTCTACGCAAGATCGTATGGCGGAAAATCAAGCTTTGCAAAGCACGAGGGCGCGAGATCACGATGTTTCGCAAAGCGTTAAACCGCAAGATAGCAAGCCGCAAGCCCATGCTGCAAAGAATTCTGCCTTAAATAATTCTACGCATCATTTAAAGACGCGCGATTCTGCGCAGGAGCCTTACGCACAAAATTCCGCCCCTCAAAATTCTACTTCGCAAAATTCCGTGTCACAAAGCCTGGCTACAACAAGCTCTGTACCGCGCAGCTCCTCTGCGCCGCAAAATCCCGTCACGGCAAGCGCAACCTTGCAAAGCGGCGAGAATTCCGATTCTCAACTTCCCGCTCCGCAGGCCTTGGAGCAGAATTTAACGACGCAAGGCTCCGTGGAGGTTGATGCTAAAATTTCGCTTAGCGACGATGGCAAAATCCGCCTAAATGCAGGCGATGAGGTGCTTTTTATGGGTGATAGTCTGATGCAATACGTGGGGATGAATGCTAAGAAATTTTTCCCGAAGCGAAGCCTGAGGGTGATTGATCTTAGCAAGCAATCTACGGGGCTTGCGAGCAAGAAATCTTTCGACTGGCAAAAGACGCTCGATACTGCGCTTAGAGAGAATGGCGGCGTTAAGCTCGTAGTCGTGCTGCTGGGCGCCAATGACGTCTGGGAGTATCGCGCAGGAGGTAAAACTTATGGCATTAAAACGCCGCGCTGGCGGGAGTTTTACGCCTCAAGAGTGCGTGAGATCTACGATACGGCGCACTCGCACGGTGCAGGAGTGCTGTGGCTTGCGATGCCGTGTATGCAAAAGCCCGATTTTGAGGAGAAAACGCAGCTGCTAAATCAAATATATGCCGACGCAAGTATGGCGCTTGGCGGGTATTTTATGCAAACAACCCCGCTGGTGTGCGAAAAAGGCGTCTATAAAACCTATCTGCAAAGCGGCTCCAAGCTCGTGCGCGTGCGCCAAGACGACGGCATTCATATGAGCAAAGAGGGTTGCGAAGCGGTAGCGAAAGAAATTTTATCAAGGATTGAAGTTGAGTAAATTTATAGTGATTTTATTTGCCGCATTATTAGGCGGATGCGCGGCAAACGCAGGCGTCCGCGGCATAAATTCCGCAAACGCAAAAAGCTCTGCGGGCTTTGGAGTGAAATTTTTTGGCGATTCGCATTTAGGAAGCGACGCGCTGATAGATGCTTTCAGACACGGCTTTTTCGTGCAAAACAGCGTCGGCTTCGTGCCTGCGATGATGCCTAAATACCATAAAAGCGAAAATATAGAATTTAAGCAAAGCGGCTTTAATGTAATCTCATCCCGCACCGAGCAAGACCCCGATTTCCCGTTATGTGGAGTGATCGCTACCGGCAAAAAAGGCGCTAACGTGCGGCTGGAGCTAAAGCAACTTAGCGGCGATTTTTATGTCGAAATTTTGCATAAATCGGATCAGAGTGGCGAGATTTTTCGCGTGCGCGATGCAAGTGGGCTAAGCGCGTATATTTCGCAAGAAGTGCCGCAGAAATGGGAGTATTCTAAGCTGCGACTTAGATTTCCGATCGAAATTAGATCGCTGCGTGACGGAGCAGAGCTTGGAGGATATAAAATTTATCGTAAAAACGCGCGCTTTGCAGACTCTTGTGCGAGCAACGGCGCGTTTAGCAATCTCTACGAAAAATGGGGTGCAGATGCCTTTGGTAGGGATTTTTCGGGACTTAGATACAATCTCGTAGTTATCGCTTATGGCACAAACGACGCGATGGATCCGAAATTTGACGAGCAAAAATTCTACCAAAGCGTCCGTGGGCTGCTTCGCTCCGTCCGCTCCGCAGCTCCCGGTGCAAAAATCCTGCTTGTAGCGCCGCCGCGAAGCCCTAAAGTGCCAAACGCCTCACGCGCTGCGGAGGTGCTAGCGCATCTAGCGCGAGACGAAGGGGCGATGTTTTACGACATAGCCGGTCTTATGGATGAGGATGGCGGCTGGCGCGGCTGGCGCGAGCGTGGGCTGATCCGCCCTGACGAAATCCACTTGCAAAAAGAGGGCTACGAAAAAATCGGCGCAGCGCTGGCGACGAAATTGCGCGGCAGGCTTTAAATTTAATCTTTAAATTTAGGTGGCTTGTTGTGGAATTTACAAAGTTCGTTGTGAAAATTTACAAAGCTCTTTGTGGAAATTGCGCAATCCGCCGCTAAATTTACGTGGTTCATTATAAATTTAGAAAGTCCGTCGCTAAATTTAAAATTTAGTGGCAGTAAGCAAAGCTACGCTTGCTCGGATTTCGCCGCTTAGATCCGCGCCGCGAAATTTAAGATCAGAGGCCGTGGCTTTAAATTTGTGCGGCGACAGGCTTGATGCCCACGCTTTTAAAATTTCGTCGCCTAAATTTACGCTTCTAATTCGGATTAAATTTGCGCGGTTGCGGCTGGAGCACAGAGCGTTGCGATACATAAACGGCAGTAAAATTTAGCGCTTAAATTTCATTCGCACGGGCTGTGGCAAAGTGCGGCGAGTTAAATTAAGAAAGCAAAAAAGAAGAGGCAGATGATATATCTTTGCGGCGATACGCACGGAATAAACGAGATCGGCAAAATAACAAACAAGGCCTTTGCGGGTGGGCTTAGCGCTGATGATTTCGTCATTGTGCTCGGAGATTTCGGGCTGTTTTGGAGCGAGCGGATAGATGAGTTTATGGCGCGTAAAAATATAGAAAGATATTTCCCCGCCACGCTTCTTTTCATAGACGGCAACCATGAAAATTTCGATATGTTGGATCAGCTGCCGCGCGAGCGGAAATTCCGCGGCACCGTGAGCGTGGGCGGCGAGAATATTTTTTGGCTGCGGCGTGGCGAAATTTACGAGATTGCGGGGCGACGATTTTTGTGCTTCGGCGGCGCGCTTAGCGTCGATAAGGCGCATCGGATACCGGGGCTTAGCTGGTGGGCGCGCGAGATTCCAAGCGAGGAGGAGTTTGCTTGCGCGATGCAAAATGCCCGCGATTTCATCGCCGCGGGCAGGCGGATCGATGCGGTACTGAGTCACACAGCGCCGTGGTTTGCCATGAAATTTTTAAAAGAATACCTTTGGTGCAGCAAAAGCACCCCCGATAAAACGTCTGAGTATTTGGAGCGGATCTTTGAGCTCGTAAGGCCCGCGCGGTGGTATTTCGGACACTTTCACGGCGATAAGAAATTCCATACGCACGGCTGCGATTTTTATCTCTGCTACGATGAAATTTTAAAATTTGAGGACTAGTCTTGGGCTCGCGGCAGCAAAGCTTTGCAAACGGCGAAATTTCGCTCGTAAATTTTAAATGCTGAGGCGCGTGAAATTGGGCCTTTATATTAAAATTTAAGCTAGTTTGGCTACAATGTGGCACTTTTTTAGAAAGGAATAAAAGATGAAGGTTGTAATTACTTATTGTAATTCTTGATCTTATAGACCGCAAGCTCTCCGTGTGAGAGATGAAATAACAGGCGTCTATAAGGATGCAGTTGTCGAGTTGGTCCCTGGTGGCAGCGGAGACTTTCTAGTAGAAGTTGACGGCAGAAAGCTTTTCTTTAATAAAGATTTTGCTAAGCCTCGTTTCCCAAGTGAAGGTGAAATTTTAAATCTAATTAAAGTTGCAGCCTAGCTCAAAGCCCGAAAGTGGGTCGTAAGATTTGCTTTCGGGCGCTTTTTATGCTCAAATTTAATTGTAAAACCATTCTGAATTTTGCCAAAATCAGCGCCGCGTAAAGCTTAGACTAAATTATCCCGCATTTCGGCGAATTTAAAAAGCCATTTTAATCAAAATTTACGCGACGATCGCGGTTTAAATTTATCGCTCGGAGTTTATAAATTTTAAAAGAAAGAGGAATTTTTGCGAAATCAAAATTTCGCAAAAACAGGGGGGATTATTTATTCGCGCGCTCGATATACTCGCCGCGGACGGTATCTACGCGGATGACCTCGCCTTCGAGCACGTGAAATGGGATCTGCACCACGGCGCCGGTCTCAAGCGTGGCGGGCTTTTTATTGCTGCCCTGTGTATCACCGCGGAAATTTGGCGCAGTTTCTACGATCTTAAGCTCCACCACCTGCGGCACATCCACGCCGATCGCTTTGCCGTTGTAAAACATTATATTTACCATCATGCCATCTAGCATCCATTTTTTCGCCTCGCCCACGTCCTCGTCGCTAATCGCGATCTGTTCGTAGCTATCGGTATCCATAAACTGACACGCTTCGCCATCGTCGTAGAGATACTGCATCTCTTTTTCCTCAAGATTCGGAGCTTCGCATTTATCGCCCGCATGGAAGGTCTTTTCAAGCACCTTGCCATCGATGAAGGATTTTATTTTAACGCGCACGAAAGCAGGTCCTTTGCCCGGTTTTACGTGTTGGTATTCTATGATTTTAAACGGAATTCCGTCCACCTCGATTTTTAGCCCTTTTTTTAGATCGCCCATTGAATAAGCCATAAATTTCTCCTTAAATTGATAGGGCGCGATTATAACAAATTTTATTTTAAATTGATATAATTAGCGAAATTTTAAGGGGAGAGAAGCTATGAAAAAAATCATCTACGTTTTGGCTGCATGTGCGGCTTTTACGCTTGGCGCGAATGCGAACGAAGTGGAGTTCGTAAAAAACCTAAAGCAAAGTCTAAATGATAAAAACGCTCAGCTCATCTCGATCGACAAGCTAAACTCGCTAAACGGGCTAAATTTACTGATCGTCCGCTCGGGCGATAAAAAAGAGGCGTTTTTGGCTAGCGACGACGCCAAAAGCCTAGTGGCGGTGACTGAGGAGCCTAAGCTTGCAGACGCGGCGGATGCGGCGCTGTTTAAGATGAGAACTCAAATTTTAACGGACGCCAGGGACGCCGCCGCGCTTGAGCTGCTAAAGAGCATAGATCCCGCGAGATTTGCCTATATCGAGTCTTTTGATAAAAATAATCCCTACGTGACCTACATCGTGGGCGATCCGGAGTGCCCGTATTGCGCCGAGGAGATGAAGAGGATCACGAAGCATCTTCGCAACAGCAACGTAAAATTGATCTTTGCGCCGGTGCACGGCAAGAGCGCGTTTATCAAATCGGCGCTGATTTTAAAGCAGCTAAAAGCCCTCTTGCCGAGCGATCAAAAAGGCGCGATCGACGTGATCGAGAAATACTACGACAAGAATGTGCAGGTAAGCGATGCGGACGTCTCAAAAGCCGAGCTTGACGCTGTATATGCGGACACCAAGACGCTGTTTTCCAAAGGCGTGATCAAATCAGTCCCATACGTGATCAAGGTGAAAAAATAGTCTGAATTTACGGAATTTAGAGCGCGAGGTTTGTTTATGAATAGTTGCGGTTTTGCTGGCGCGCGTTTGCTTACATATAGCGAGTGTTTGCTTATCAATAGTCGCGGGAAATTCGCAAGTGGCTGATTTGTGCGTGGGCGACGTAGCCGTCTAAGCCTGTGCTAAAATTTAGTGATAGAATTTTAAAAACTCGCATTTGGCGCTTGGCGGATTTTCTGCTTGCAGATTGTGTTTAAAATTTGCTGCCATAGTGCGCCTCTGATGGCGCGCTATCTGCCTATCCATAGCGCCGCCGTCCGCTCAACACACCTTCATGCCGTCTATCGATAGCGCGTCTGCCGTGCCTTGCGCTTACCCATGCTCTGCCCGTACCGCCCGTAGATAGCGTACCGTCATTAACGCATAATTCGTTTGCTTTGCGGCATACCATACGCGCACGGCACCGCTCGCTCGCGCCATATTTAGGCTTTTTTGGCGCGCAGTTCAAAGTAAAATTTTAAAATCCTCGAGCGAAAAAAGTAAAATTTTATCGCTTTTTAGGTTTTGCAGTTCGCCGCTAAAGCCGCTTTTGGAAAACAGCGCGAGCAGATCGGGCGCGAGGTCAGCTTTTTCGCATTTGAGAATGAGCTCGTTTAGCACGTTTTTTGAAATTTTTCGCTCCTTGTATTTGCACTCGCCTGCGACGCAAAAGTTCTCAAATTTCGCGTAGATGTCGATCTCGACCTCTTTGTTCCAAAAGCTTGAAATTTGCGAAATCTCTAAATTTAGATACTTCGCGAGCAGCTCCTTGCTTAAAATTTCAAACCCGAGCCCCGCGTAGGCGTTAAAATCCGCTTTGATTAGGCTTAGCACGCGCCCTATCTCGCCGCGGCGCAGCGCGGGCAGGTTCGGCTCGATAAATCTAAACCAAAACCTCGCAAAGTTGCTGCTAAAATGGACTTTGTCGGTGATATGATAGCGGCGCAGCGCGCGCGGTAGGCGGTCGTTTTTGCGAGCCTTTTGCGTCCTTTGCTCGCTTGATTTTTCGGTGATTAAAAACTTCGCGTTTATGAGATCTGCGGTGATTTTTTGCGCCGTAAATCGCGGCAAGATTTTTGAAATTCCTATTTTTTTGCGGTCGCTTCTAGCGAATTTCATCAGCGCCTTTTTGATCTGCTCTTCGTACTCGCCGCCAAATTTAAAGCGCTCGCCGAGACGTTCGAAGCAGAGCAAAATTTCATTTTCGATCGCTTCGAAAACGTCCGCGTAACCGCTTATGCAGCCTATCTCGTCGAATACAAAATGAAACTGCAAAATCGCATCGATACCAGCATCGCCCAAATTTCGCGCAGTGTCTTTTAGCTCGTAAATTTCGCCCTCCTTGCGGGCGTAATTTTAGCGAGTTTGGATATAATTTGCAAAAATTTTGGAGTCACGCTTTGGATTTTGAAACGATCAAAGAAAATATCATCTTAAAAGAGGGGGTCAAATACTTCGATTTCGCCGCCTCGGGGCTCGCGTATCGCCCTATAGAAGCGGAAATCGAGCGCGTGCTTGCAACATACGCCAACGTCCACTCCGCAGGCGGAGAGAGCGCCGAGATTACGAGCGATTACTACGAAAACGCAAGAGCCAAAATCAAAGAGCTTCTAGGCTGCGAAGAGCGCTACTACCTGATCTCGTGCGGATTTGGCGCGACTGCGGCGATTAAGAAGCTTTGGGAAATTTTAGGCATCTACCTGCCGCCCGCGACGCGAGATAGGCTCGGCTTGCGGCGCGAGAGCATAAAAGAGCTGCCGCTTTTCATCATCTCGCCTTTTGAGCATCATTCCGTTGAGATTAGCCTAAGACAGGGGCTTTGCGAGGTCGTGCGCGTGCCGCTGGACGGAAGTGGTCTGATGGACTTTGCGCGGCTGGGCGAAATTTTATCCGCAAACAAAGGGCGCGAAATTTACGGCGTGCTTACCGCGGCATCAAACGCGACGGGGCTTAAGATAGACTACAAGCGCGCTTACTTGATGCTCAAGGCGCACGGCGGGCGGCTGTTTGTGGACGCTAGCGCGCTCATCGCGCACGAAAACGTGGATCTTGGCTTTTGCGACGGTATGTTTTTCGGCGCACACAAGCTCTTAGGCGGCGTAGGCGCTAGCGGGATTTTGGCGGTGCGAAAGGAGCTTTTGCGTGGCGAAGAGCCGACATTCGCTGGAGGCGGCACGATCAAATACGCAGATGCCCTAACGCAGCGCTTTATAATCGACAAGGAGCGCTTGGAGGAAGCAGGCACGCCCGGTATCATCGCGCTGGTGCGAGCTTATCTTGCCCTAAAGCTTCGCAAAAGTGCGGGGCTAGAGGCGATCAAGTCGCGCGAAGAGGCGATCTGCAGACGCTTCATAAGCGAAATTTCAAAAATCCACGAGATTAAAATTTATGGCAATCTGACTGCGCCGCGCGTGCCAATCTTTGCTTTTAATATGAAAGGGCTCGGCGCAGACGCGCTAGCCGGAGTGCTCGGGCAGAAATTTGAGATTCAGACCCGCGCAGGATGCGACTGTGCAGCACCTTACGGCTTTGATCTGCTCGGCTTGCAACCCGATATCGAAATGTCGCGCAAACCCGCTTGGGTGCGGGCTAGCTTCTTGTTTATCCACGACGAAAGCGACGTGGATTTCTTAGCAGAGGCGCTAAGACAGATCGCTCAGATCCGCGATAAAATCACCTTCGTAGCGGGCAAATACCGCTGCGGCAGCGTAAATTAAGCTCGCGAAATTTTATAACAAGAGCCGCTTTTAAATTTCTCGACACGGGGTTTTGCGACATAAAATTTTGTCGGTGGAATTTCGTAGCGTAAAATTTCATGACTTGGAATTTTAAAGCGCAGAATTTTATGTGCAGCTCGGGTAGCAGATACTCCGTGCCGATTGGGGTGTGAAATTTTTCGGCATAAAATTTCGCGGCTTAGAATTTTGAAATTTTAAATTGCGAGCTGAATTCTGGCGGTAAATTTTGTGCTGAGGAGTTTTGCGCCGTGAAATTTGAGCGGTAGAATTCCGTGCCGTGCGTATAAATTTTAACGTCGCCAAATTTTAAAATTCCTAAATTTCAAAATTTCGCTATTTGAACGAGCTTCGCAAATTTTGTATTTCGTGAACGCATGGAAAATTCTGCGTCGTGGAATTTTGGCCGCAAAATTTGAAATTTTACAAAGTCGAATTTTACTCGGCAAATTTTACGGCGAGAAATTTTATCGTAGAGCCTGCGGCTGCGAAAATTGACGCGACCGTCCGAAAGCTAAATTAAGGCGCGACGCTTGCGATAAGAGCGCAGATTTTAAGAGGCGAAATTCTGCGCTGCTAAAAGGCGCAAAATTTCACCGAATTTACTCGCCGAATTCCTTCTGCAATCTATAAACCTTATCGTAATCGACCCCCTCGATGATGCGCGGACGCGAGGCGTTAAAATCAGAATTGATCACCGAGCGAGTGGGATCGTACTCGGGTAGGTCGGTCATCTCTAAAATTTCCGCAATCGCGTGGATGAGATCGTCGTTCAAAAACGGCCTATTTTTGGCTGCGGCGATGCGCGCCCAAAGATCCGCATTTTGCTCTTTGAACTTATCCGACGCCATGAAAATCAGCGGGATTTCGAGCGTGAAGCGGTTGATGCCCCCGTGGATCAGCTTGCCGCGGTATTGATAAAGGCTCTGGGCGTGGTCGCTAAAATAGACTATCAGCGTGTTGTCGTCTGCGAAAATTTTATAAATTTCGCTTACTATAAAATCGTTGTAAGCCACGGTGTTTAGGTAGTGCGCGAGCTCTTTTTTCTGCCCCTCATCAAGTGGCTCGCGCGAGATATCTGCGGCGCTAAATTTAGCAAAGCTTTTTGGATAGCGAAACTCATAGCTCGGGTGCGAGCCCATCAGATGAAGGATGAAAAATTTATCCTTTTTCTGCGTGCTGCCCACCTCTGCGGCGGAGCTTTCGTCTTTGCGCGCAAGGGGCGATCTTTTCGCGCCCGATTTGAAATTTTTTATACTAGGCAGCATAACTTCGTCGAGCGAGTAGGCGTATTTGTAAACCGGGATCTGGTTTGTAAAGTCCGAGTGATCCGTCATCTGCGCGCTTGCGCCGCTTGCGACCGCCCACTGCCCGTAGCGCTCCTGGTTGCTGATCCAAAAGGTCTCGTAGTTTGCGAGCCGCGCGAGATTTACGATGTCGAGGTTGGCGCTCCACGGGCGCTGCTTTTCGCTCTCGTAATTTCCGAAATTTAGCACGTATTTTAACACGTCGTTGGTCTTAGCTCCAGGCGAGACGACATCGCTAAAGGCGATTAGATTTCCGCTTTTCTCAAGCGCTTGCAGATTCGGCGTGGTGGGCAGATAGTAGCCGTATAGGCTCATAAAATTTCGCTGCAGGCTCTCTCCGATAATAAAAACGACGTTTGAGATACGGTTTGGCGCGGTTTTATGCGAATGCGAGGCGTAAATGCTTTGGTATCCGGCTTGCAGCTCGCGCACGCTTTTAAAATCGGCGCCGAAATAATCCTTCGTAACGAAAGCAAAGTTGTAAATCGGAATTTTATTTAGCGCGATTATGATGCTGGCGCGCATTTTCGAGCTTTTGGCTACGTAGCTTTTAAACGCCGCATGCGCGATAAAAACAAGCAAGCTAAGCAGAAAGATTAGCTTTATCGCGCGACATAGCTTCATTCGCGCTCGCTGGCTCACTCTAAGCATAAGAGCGGCGATGACGAAAATTAAAAGCGCCAAAAAAGCCGCGATAAGCTTAAAATTTAAAAACGCATGCGCGAACTCAAAGGCCTCCTTGGGCGTCGTTTGCACTAGCGCGTCCAGCGTGCCGTGCGAGTAGGTAAGCTCCAGGCTAAAGATCAAAAAAATCTGAGCGATCGCGAAGGCTACGTTTATCGCCAGAAGCGCAAAGGCGAGAATTTTATATAGCCTGGCGCTATAAAAGCTAAGCGCATAAAGCGCGAAAAAAAGTATCGTCACGCCGCAGATCGCAGATACCGCGAAAAACAGCGCCTGCGCAGAGAGCAGCTCGCCGCCGCGTGCGATAAGAAGCAACCCGAGCGCTAAATTTAATACCAAAACTAGCACGTATGCGTTTAGCACCGCGCCGTCAAATACCGATAGGAGGCTGAATCTGTCTTTTAAAAATGCGCCGATATTTTTTACAAGGCTCATGAAATTCCTTTGATGATTGCGTTTAAAAAACGAAGATGAAAAATACGACGCCGATTAGAATTCTATAAATTCCAAACGGAATGAAATCGAACTTCGAGACGAAGCTTAGAAATAGCTTGATCGCCGCAAGCGCCACGACGAACGCCACTGCGCCGCCTATGAGAAAGGTCGTGATATTGTCGGAGTTTTGCGCGAAGGTGTCTAAATTTTTATAGGTGTCGTAGAAAGTCGCTGCAAACATCGTAGGGATCGCGAGCAGGAAGCTAAAGCGCGCGGCTAGGTTTCTGCTTAGCCCGCATAAAAGCCCTGCGATGATGGTAGCACCGCTGCGCGAAGTACCCGGCACCATCGCAAAACATTGCGAAAGCCCGATGATGAAAGCCTGAACGTATGAAATTTGATCCAGATGTTCTAGTTCATTCTCCCTAGGGCGCGCCTTGCGAAAGAGCTCGACTGCGATAAAAATAATGCCCCAGCCGATCAGCGCGTAAGCGACGGTCTGCGGTGCGAATAGCGATTTGATGCTTTTATAGAGCAAAAATCCGATCGCGGCGGTAGGGATGAAGCCCACGACGAGCTTGCACCAGAGCTTAAAATCAACTAAAAGCCGCTTGTAAAACATCGCGACGACCGCTAGGATCGAACCTAGCTGGATAACGACCTCGAAGCATTTAAGCGTGTCGGTCTGCTGTAAGCCCATCAGTTTCGCAGCTAGGATCATGTGCCCGGTCGAGCTTACGGGCAGAAATTCCGTCAGCCCCTCGACGATGCCTAAAATCACGGCGTCAAATATATTCATCCATTTTTTCCTTTAAATTTGCTAAATTCTGAGTGATCGAAGCGGGCCTGTAGATCGCCTCTACCATCGCGATATAATCGGGCTTGAGGGCTAAAATTTCATTTAAATTTTCTAAGCTTATGCCGCCGATTACGGCGATTGGGAGATTTAAAGATTTTCGCGCCTCTTGCACGAGCGCATCGGGGCAAAGCGGCGCATCAGGCTTTGTCTTGCCGCGCCTTAGAGAGCCGAAGGCTACGTAGCTAGCGCCCTGCGCTTCGGCCTTTTGCGCGCGAGCGAGATCGGCGTAGCAACTAACGCCGACGATCTTATTCGCGCCTAAAAACTCACGCACCTGCGCCGTCTCGCCGTCGTCCTTTCCGATATGCACGCCGTGTGCGCCAAGCTTTTTGGCAAGCGCCGCATCGTCGTTGATGATGAGTTTGGCGCCGTAATCTTCGCAAAGACCGATGAGAGAGCGGATTAAAGCTTCATCCCTCACGGCGAGCTTGCTACGATACTGCACGAGCTTTACGCCGCAGCGCAAAATTTCATCTATCTGCGAAAAGATAGTTTGCGGCGGCGTTAAGGTATCGTCGCTAAGCGCGTAAATTTCACTCATCTATCTTTTTCGGCATCGGCACGCCGTTTAGAATACAGTTGGTAACATCCCAAAATTTTGCGCTATACATTCCGCGTTTAGCCTCTTTGGCCTCCTCAGCAGCTTTTAAAAGAAGTTCGCTATCGTCGGTTGTCGGTACGGCAAATCCCGCCGCTACCAGATCTAATCGCAGATTGCTTTTAGGATCGCTTGCGTCGCAGACATAGGCGTCATTGCCACGATCGATTAAATTTACGTAGTAGCGCTTGCCGGGTTTTATCACGGACTCGAGAGCTTTTTTATATTCTTTATCGAATTTTTTCAGCTCCTTAGCGTCCGTTATGCACCTAGAAGCGTCCGCGGCGATTATATTTAAATTTTTTAAGTCGCAGGGAAAGAAACGATCTTTTTGAGCCTTTCTAAATGTAAAAACGAAGCTTCTGCCGTCATTGCCAAGACCTGCAAACGCAGCGATGCCGTATCTGTCTTTTTGCTCCGCAAAGCTCTGCGTGCAGAGCAAAATCGCAAGTGCTAAAAATATCTTTTTCATAGGATTCCTCTTAGGCGGCACAAATTCTATAAGAGGAATTTGCGCCTAAATTTTGCGGATTATTTTAAATTATACTTTTCCAAAAGCTTTTCGTAGCTTCCATCCTTTTTCATCTCCTCAAGCGCTGCGTTAAACTTAGCTAGCAGCTCGGGATACTTGCCCTTATCAAATGCGATCGAAAAGCCCTCGCTGCCGTCGGATTCTTTAAAAAATGCGGTTAGATCGTCATTTTTCTTAAGATATTCGTAGCCTACGGACGAATCCACGCAAAGCGCGTCGATCTTTTTGTTCTTCAGCGACATAACGGCTACGAAGACGTTCTCCGTGGCGCTAACCTCGGCGCCTTTGATATCTCTGATCGCAAGCTCTTGAATGGTGCCTAGCTGCGCGGCAAGGCGCTTACCCTGCAGATCCGCCTTGGAATTTAACGAGCTATCGTCCTTGCGCTTGACATATAAATTTTCGACTTTATAGTAAGGAGCTGTGAAATCGATAGCCTTTTTGCGAGCCGGTGTCGCGCTCATTCCCGAGGCGATCATATCGATTTTACCGCTTTTAATCGCAGGTATCAGCCCGTCAAAGCTCATATTTAAAATTTCATATTTCACGCCCGCGCGCTTTGCAAGCTCGGCTACCAGATCCATATCAAAGCCGGTAACCTTGGAGTTTTCATCCACAAACTCAAACGGCGGATATTCGGCGTTCGTGCCTACGATAAGCGTATCTTTGGCGATGTCCTTAGCGATCAGCGAGCCGCAAAGCAAAGCGCCCGCAACTAGAAATCTCATAAATTTTTTCATTTCCCTCTCCTTTAGTGGTTTAAAATTTTATTTAAAAATTCTTTCAATCTCGGATTTTGCGGATTTTCAAATACGTTTTTAGGCGTATCATCCACAGCGATCTTGCCGCCCTCTATAAAAAAAATCCTATTTGCGACATTGCGTGCAAAGCCCATCTCGTGCGTTACCACAAGCATCGTGATTCCCTCTTTAGCGACCTCTTTCATTATACCTAATACCTCGCCGATCATCTCTGGATCTAACGCCGAGGTAGGCTCGTCGAATAAAATCACGTCCGGATTTACCGCCAAACTTCTAGCGATTGCGATGCGTTGCTTTTGCCCACCGCTAAGCTTGTGCGGATAAGTATAGGCCTTATCACTAAGACCGACCTTTTGCAGCAGCTCCTCCGCTTTTGCTAAGGCTTGTTCTTTAGTATAGATACCCGCTTTTATGGGCGCTAGAGTTAAATTTTCCAGCACATTTTTATTTGCAAAGAGGTTGAAATGCTGAAACACCATACTAACTTTGCGGCGAATTTTATTAATATCAGTGTGCTTATCTGTAATATCCTCGCCGTCTATTTTAATAGTGCCGCCGCTTGGAATTTCAAGCAGATTTAAGCAGCGCAAAAAGGTTGATTTACCGCCGCCGCTTGGACCGATAATAGCTACGATATCGCCTTTATTTATGGTCTTTGAAATTCCTTTTAACACCGATAAATTGCCGTAGGATTTGGTTAAATTTGATATTTCAATCATTGCGGTTTAACCTACTTTCTAGCATTTTTACTAAAAACGAGAAAAATTTCACGCTTGCGTAGTAAAGCACTGCGGCAAAAAGTATCGGCTGGACGGTATAAAGCGCAGCCTGCATGCTTTTTGAAAAAAACGTAAGATCGGTAATTGCTACGAGGCCCACGACCGAGGTTTCTTTAAAAAGGCTTATAAACTCATTCGCAAGCGCGGGCAAAATGTTTTTTATCGCTTGCGGAAAGATGATCTCTTTCATCGCCGTGCCGTAGCCTAGACCCATCGCGCGCGCAGCTTCCATCTGGCCGCGATCGACGCTGTTTATGCCGCTGCGCACGATCTCTGCGACGTAGGCTGAGCTATTAAGCCCCAGCGCAAAGATCGCAGCTGCGATATTATTGCTCCACGTAGCAAAGATAATAAACACGAACACCATCAGTTGGATAACGATTGGAGTTCCGCGGATGATGTCTACGTATTCGTCGATAATGAAGCTTAAAAATTTATTGTTTAGAAATTTTAAAAATGCCAGCATAAATCCTAATGCGATACCGATCACGATGCCGCCGGAGGTCAAAATAAGAGTGATGCCGTAGCTTTTGGCGTATGAAATTTTTTGCGCTTCGCTCAGTTCGGGATAGGTGAAATAAAGTCCCACGGCGATTACAGTCAAAACAAATACGACCTTTAAAATTTTCTCGTTCAACCAAGGCGCCTTTTTCTTAAAATTTAAACGGCAAGAATACTAAAATTTCGTTAAAATCTGGCTAAATTCCGAAAGTAAAATTTTATTTGAAATAGAGTAAAATTAGCTTTTTTAAAAGGAGGCAACGATGAGCTTTTGGACCTATTTTGCAATCGCGATATATTTCGGCGCGCTTATTTTTATAGGTAGGTATTATTATGACAAGAATGCGAGCTTAAGCGAATATCTGCTCGATAACCGCCGCCTGGGCCCATTCGTAACGGCGCTTAGCGCGGGCGCTAGCGATATGAGCGGCTGGATGCTTTTGGGAGTGCCGGGCGCGATGTTTGCGACAGGAATTTGCAATATCTGGATAGCTCTAGGGCTTTGCGTGGGCGCGTGGTGCAACTATAAATTTCTTGCTAAAAGGCTTAGAATTTACACCGAGGTAGCAAGCGACAGCGTCACGATCCCGGATTTTTTAGAAAACCGCTTCAAAGACCATACCAAGACGCTTCGCATCATCTCGGGGCTTTTGATCATCATATTTTTTACGCTCTATGTTAGTAGCGGCATCATCGCCGGTGGCAAGACCTTTGAGAGCTTTTTCGGGCTAAGCTTTACCTACGGCGCGGTCGCTACGATCTTAATCGTCGTGTTTTATACCTTTTTCGGCGGATTTAAGGCCGTCGCGATCACCGACGCATTTCAGGGTGCGCTGATGTTTGCGGTGCTTATTTTGATCCCTCTGTTTTCTTATCGCGCGCTGCAGATCCCTGCGGACAGCTCCTTTTTCGCGCAGGTACGGCTATACGGCGCGAGCCACCTCGATCTATTTTACAACCAAAGCTTCTTGGGCGTTTTGGGCCTGCTTGCTTGGGGGCTCGGATACTTCGGGCAGCCGCACATCATCGTGCGTTTTATGGCGATTAGAAGCTCGCGCGAGCTTGATAGTGCACGCCGCATCGGAATTTCGTGGATGGTGCTAGGGCTAGTAGGCGCGATGCTTAGCGGCCTGATCGGCTTTGTCTATTTTTCGCAAAAAGGCCTTAGTATAGACGATCCAGAAAAAATTTTCCTAGAGCTTGGTAAAATTTTCTTTCATCCATTCATCTTGGGCGTGATAATCTCTGCGGTGCTGGCGGCGATTATGAGCACCATCTCAAGCCAGCTTTTGGTAAGCGCGAGTGCGGTTACGAAGGATTTTATCTTCGCGTTTTATAAAAAAGAGGTGAGCGAGCGCACGCAGACGCTAAGCAGCCGCATCGCCGTCGTGATCATCGCCGCAGTCGCTGCGATCTTGGCATTTGGCTCAAACGATACGGTGCTAAACGTCGTCGGAAACGCTTGGGCGGGATTTGGCGCGAGCTTTGGAGCGGTGCTTCTTTTCAGCCTGTATTCTAAAAAAATGAGCGCGCTCTCAGCTTTGGTGGGTATGCTCGTAGGCGGTATCACGGTCATTTGCTGGATATTATCGGGGCTTTCGGCGATCGTTTACGAGCTGCTGCCGGGCTTTTGCTTTTCGGCGCTTGCGATATTGCTCGTAAATCGCTACAACTCCGTGCTCGATAAGATGGCGGATGAGCCCAATGCCGCGCAAATTTCGCAGGAATTCGAAAAGATGAAAGAGCAAAGTTTAAGGGGCAAAGATGGCTAACGTAAAGTGCCCGCACTGCGGCTCTTTGATCGATATAGACGAGGCGCTGCAACGCGATATCAAGGCTAAATTTGAAGATGAAATTTTGCAGCAGAAGCGAAAGTGGCAACAGCAGCAAAACGAAGCTACGCTTAAATTTGAAGCCGAGATCGCCGCTAAGCGCGAGGAGTACGCGAAGCATCTAGCGCAGTTGCAAGCGAAGGAAAACGCCTTCGAGCAGCGCGTAAAAGCGGCGACCGATTCCGCGCTAAATAGCGAGCGGGAGAAAATTTTAGCGCTCGCAAAATCTCAGATCGAGAGCGAGAATGCGGCGAAATTTGAAATTTTACAAAAGGAGCTGCAAGAAAAATCGCAAAGAATTTCCGAGCTAAATTTAATAAAGGCCGAAATGGAGGCGCAAAAGCGTAAATTTAGCGAGCTTGAAGCCGAGAATAAAGCTAAATCCGAGATCGAGCTAACCAACCGCGTAAACCAAGAGCGTGAGCGGCTTTCGAAACAAATTTCGCAGGAAAACGAGCTGAAATTCCGCCAAAAAGATGAGCAGATCCAAAGCCTAATCGGCCAAATAAACGAGCTTAAGCGCCGCTCGGAGGTGGGCTCGCAGCAGCTTCAGGGCGAGGTGCAGGAGCTCGCGCTGCAGGAGTATCTGCGGCTAAACTTTCCTTTGGACGAGATAGATGAGGTCAAAAAGGGCGCGCGCGGCGCAGACTGCGTGCAGATAGTGCATACGAGGGAGTTTGTGGGCTGCGGTAAAATTTTATACGAGAGCAAGCGCACGAAAAGCTTCGAGCCTAAATGGATCGACAAACTCAAAGACGATATGATAGGTGAGGGCGCGCAGATCGGCGTTATCGTAACCGAGCAGATGCCGCCTCACAGCCCTAGGCTGCACCAAGCGCCGAGCGATGCTAGCATCTGGATCTGTTCGTTTGAGGAATTTAAGGGGCTTTGCGCCGTCTTGCGCGAACACGTCGTGGCGCTTGCGTTTGCCAAAAGATCGGGGCAAAATCAAGATAGCAAAACGGCGATGCTCTACGACTATCTGACCTCGCCCGAGTTTGCAAACCAGATAAAGACGATCGTTTCGGCATTTGTCGGCATGCAGGAGAGCCTAAATAAGGAGCGCAACGCGATGGAGCGCATCTGGAAACAGCGCGAAAAACAGATAGCGCGTGCGCGAGACGGAGCGATTGCTATGCATGCAAGCATCAGAAGTATCGCAGGAAGCGGCGTAGCCCAGCTGGAGGACGTCGATGAAATTTTAAGCCTCGAAGCGATTGCGACGGAGGGCGAAGCGGACACGCTTCAAAACCAAGACGGCGACGAGACGCCATAGCGACATGCGGACAGATCGCCGTTCTAGCGAGAGCGCGAGATGATCTTGCGGCACGAGACTGAAATTTCGTAAGCAACGCGATATTTGTCCGCGGACAAGTGGTGCTAAAATTTCAAGAAATAATTGTTCTATGTTTTTAGGTTTGCGAGGTTGGAATTTTGCTTGCGAATTTTATCTCGGCAGAAATATGCCGCACTGTGTAGCGTGTAAAATTTTAAATTCATAATTAAGGAAGCGCTTCATGTTGCGAAAATTTGATTTGGAATTTCTATCTTGTATCCCAATTAGGAAGATTTTACACTAAAAGCTATAGCAAAATTTTAAGAATTCGCTTCGCCGTACCGTAAAAATTTTAAAATTTTGATCTGCAAATTTTATAAAATTTATGAAATTTTTTAAATTTAGGCATCGAAATTTTAGAATTCCTAATATTTTTTAAAATAAATTTAAATTTTTTAAACACCCTTGCCGCAGTTATTTGCATACTAAAATTTTATCGATGAAAAGCGTTCGTTGCCAAACGTTAACCCCTCCCCTCTATCATTCCGCAGTTGTTTTGCGCATGGGAAATTTTGCGCGCACAAGACTCGTTTCGTGCGGCATAGCGTGCAGGTCGCATCAAATACGCCGCAAAAGCAATGGTAGGCTGTGCAACGTCTGTAACGGGCGGCTTGCTTGATTTGCATAAATTTATAAAGAGGTAAAATATGCGTATTTTAGGCAGCATTATTTGGTTCTTTGTGGGAGGTTGGATCCTTGCTATCTTGACCTATTTGTCGGGTTTAATCCTTAACCGTTTTAGTCGGACTGCTCCCGCGGGATTAGGTCTTATGGAATACGGCAAATTTCTATTTTTGCCCTTCACCAACGACATGGCGCGCAAAAATAAAAGCTCGCTTACCGTCGCCGCAAAGTCGCTACAAAACTGCGAATACGACGTAACGCCCCAAAAAGTATCCGTAGCGACGATAATAGCTACAGTTTGTATCGTAGCGATTGCCTTGCCTGCAGTAGCGATTGCGGGACCGGGGCTAACTACTAGAGATGATGCTGAGATTTCTAGATTAGCGACAAATTTAATGATTGTTGAGGCAGATATAAAGTCTTACTATATCTCCCAAAGTAAATTCGCATCCGATTTTTCGGTTATGACGAATGTTCCGCTAGAGCCTAACGGAGCGAATTCCGCATATCTTAAAAGCTTAAAAGGGGATAAATGCTTTCTAATCAGCGTAGACGGCGAAAAGAAAACTATCTCTATCGCAAAGGGTCCCGATGCCGAAAATAATATCTGCCGGGGAGCGTATGAATTACCGGGCGTCCCTAAAATGCTATCGGAGCCTATTCAAGTAAAAAGCTATTAATTTACGCGATTTGCGAGCGGATTAGATTATCGCGGCGGATTTAAGAGCTGGAATTTATATAAATTTTGTCTTAAATTTACGCCGCCTTATGCGCACGAAAGTGATCTGATCGGAAATCAGATAAAGTTGTGTGCTTTGGTGTGAAATTTAGCCACGGTTTAAGTGGGTCTAAGTTCCATAAAATTACGCGGTTAGAATTTTAACGCCGTTTTAAGATTATTTTTGTAAAATCACATTTCTTTTTTACCACTGGCGGGCTCATAGCTCAGTTGGTTAGAGCATCCGGCTCATAACCGGATGGTCCTAGGTTCAAGTCCTAGTGAGCCCACCACCACAAAATTTCAGCTTTTCACTGCATCAAAATCCGCAAAATTTCATAAAATTTTATGCGCTATTTTTTTCTCTGAAATTACTATAAAATTCCGTTTTATAACTTCAAAAGACAAAGCCTGCCGCATAATTCCCGCTTTAAAATGCGGCAAACTCGCGATTGAATTTTCAAATTTAACTTTCATTTGGCGGCCGATTAAATTTTATTTTATGGCAAGTTGCGGTAGAATTCCGTTAAAATTCTTAGTGCAGGGAGATGTCCATGTCAGAAAATCAAACGAAAAAAGGCGGAATTTTAGCTTTTTATTTTAACTCAAGCTTGCTTTGGCGCATCATTATCGCTTTAGTGTTGGGCTCTGCGATCGGTATGTTGCTACCTAAAAATATGCCGGTGGGCGATACCACGTGGGTGGCGATTTTAACGCCTTTGGGAGATCTTTTTGTGAGACTTTTAAAGATGATCATGGTGCCGATCATTATCTGTTCGCTCATCGTAGGCACGAGCAGCATCTCGCCCGCGCACCTTGGCAAAGTAGGCGTTAAGGCGATCATATTTTACGCTATAACTACGCTTTTTGCGATCGTCATCGGTCTAGCGTGTGCGTTTATATTTTCTCCAGGTAGCGGGCTTGATCTAAGCGATGCGTCCAAGGCCGTCGAAAAGGCAGCGAACGCGCCTAGTATGAGTAAAATTTTGCTTAATATAATTCCTACGAATCCTTTTGATTCCATAGCCAAGGGCGAAATTTTGCCGATCATCGCATTTTGCTTATTTTTTGGCGTAGGGCTTGCGTTTTGCCGCGACAGTAGCGACGCGCGTATCAAAAGCTCTGCCGATACGGTTTATAATTTTTTCGACGGAATGAGCGAGATTATGTTTAAGGTCGTGCACTGGGTGATGCAATACGCGCCGATCGGCGTTTTTGCGCTAATGTTTGTAGTGTTTAATAAAAGCGGTATCGAGGCTTTCAGCTCGCTGCTAAACGTCACGATTACACTATACGTGGGACTTGCGATTCAAGTATTTGCGGTTTATTGCGTTATTTGTATGCTTATTGGAGTTAGCCCGATTAAATTCCTTAAAAAAGTGCGCCCGCCGATGCTTACGGCTTTTGTTACCCGCAGCTCCAACGGCACGCTTCCGATTACGATGCAAACCGCCGAAGATATGGGAATTCCAAAGGCGATCTACGGCTTTGTTTTACCCGTGGGTGCTACGGTGAATATGAATGGTACGACCGTGTATTTGGGCGTGTGCACACTTTTTATCGCTAATGCTTGTGGTATCGATCTAAATAGCAGCCACTACCTCACGATCATCATCACTTCGATGCTTGCGGCGATCGGAACTGCCGGAGTTCCGGGAGCTGGTGCGCTGATGCTGCTTTTAGTGCTAGAATCTATCGGCGTCAAGGTAAGCGGTAATGTAGCGATCGCTTACGGAATGATTTTAGGCATTGACGCGATTTTGGATATGGGGCGAACTTCGATGAACGTAACGGGCGATGTTGTGGCGTCGATCTACGTCGCAAAGAGCGAAAACGAAATGGATATGAGTAAGTGGGAGGATTAACCCAAAATAAAATTTAGAAAGGACGAGCTATGAAAAGAGTTGGGATTATCGGCGGAATGGGACCTTTGGCAAGTGCGGATCTGTATATGAAGATTATAGAAGAGACTGCTGCGGGCGGCGATCAAGAAAATATTCCGCTTGTAATTGATAGCTATCCGCAGATTGAAGATCGCACGGCATTTATCTTAGGTAAAGGTGAAAATCCGCTTCCGCGCCTAAGCGAGAGCGCTGTTAGGCTCAAAAATGCAGGCTGCAGGGCGTTTGCGATGGCGTGCAACACGGCGCATTTTTTCGCAGACGATGTAGAAGCTGCGGCGGAAATCCCGCTAATTCATATCGCCGAGGTTACCGTAAAAGCGATCCGCAAAAATTATCCAAACGCCCATAAAATCGCCGTACTAGCCACTATCGGTACAAAAAAAGCTAAAATTTACGACGATCCGCTCAAAGAAGCGGGGCTAATCAGCGTGGATCTCGGTGAAGAAAATCAAGCGGTTTTGATGGATTGTATCTACAAAGGCGTTAAGGCGGGCAAGACTGCCGAATACGTGGGGGCTTTTGAGAATTTGCTAGGCAAAATCGATGCTGATATTTATGTCGTTGCCTGCACTGAGCTGCCGCTATTTTTGCCCTTAATCAAAAGCGATAAAATTTTCGTTGATCCTACTAGAGAGCTTGCCAAAGCGATCGTGGAATTCTCAAGATCGTAGAGCTGCAAGACTTTGCAGGCAGAATTTTAAACCGCAAAATTTTATGATGACTTAAGTCGTGGAATTTTGCGGAACTATATTGAACCAAAATTTCATCCAGGTGAAATTTTACGATAGCAAAATTTCATCACAGCATTTTAAGCTTAAAATTTTGCTAAAATTTAATCCACAAGATCCAGAATGCAAAACCTCCGAAGTAAAATTACTTAACAAAATTTGCTCGTAAAATTTCACGCTGAAATTTAAGCTAAAATTCCATTAAATTTGACCGTTTCTAAAGCCCGAATTTACTATAATCTTCAAATCGAAAAAGGATCAAAATGAGCGACTACACCCACCTGCACCTTCACACCGAGTATTCGCTGCTAGACGGCGCGAATAAAGTAAGCGAGCTCGCCGAGCTTTTGCAGAGCCGCGGCACCAAGGCGTGCGCGATCACCGATCACGGCAATATGTTCGGCGCGATAGACTTTTATCAAACGATGAAAAAGCACGGCATCAAGCCGATCATCGGCATCGAGACCTACCTGCACAACCACGACGATATCGGCGATAAAAGCGACCGCCAGCGCTATCACTTGATACTGCTTGCCAAAAACGAGACGGGCTATAAAAATCTGATGTATCTTAGCTCGCGCGCATTTCTGGACGGCTTCTACTACTACCCGAGGATCAACAAAAAAATTTTAAAAGAGCACAGCGAGGGGCTCATCTGCTCCTCGGCATGCCTAGCGGGCGAGGTGGAATTTCATCTAAATAGAAGCGAGCGAAATTTAAAGCGCGGTGCGGGCGGCTACGAAGCGGCGAAAAAAGCGGCGCTTGAGTATAAGGAAATTTTCGGCGAGGATTTTTATCTTGAGATCATGCGCCACGGCATCGGCGAGCAATTAAACGTCGATAAAGACCTCATCCGCCTTTCGCGCGAAATCGGCGTCAAGATCATCGCTACCAACGACGCTCACTACTCGCGCAAGGACCGCGCCAAGGCTCACGACGTCTATCAGTGCATCTCGATGGGCAAGACGATCAACGATGGCGACCGCCTAAAACACGTCGTTTCGGAATTTTACGTAAAAAGCGATGAGGAGATGAGGCGGCTTTTTGCGGACATCCCCGAAGTGATCGAAAATACCGCCGAGATCGTGCAAAAGTGCAATCTGAAATTTGCCTTCGACGAGAAAGACTATGCGCCCACGCCGCCGAATTTTAAATTTACGATCGAATACGCCGCTAGGCTCGGGCTTTCGCTGCCCCAGCCTGATGAGCGATATAGCTTTGCAAACGATGATTTTTTATTCGATCATCTGTGTCGCGAGGGGCTTAAAGAGCGCCTTAAATTTATCGATCCTGCTAAGCACGAAATTTATCGCGAGCGCCTGGAAAAGGAGCTTGCCATCATCAAAAACATGCATTTTTCGGGCTATATGGTCATCGTGCAGGATTTCATCAACTGGGCGAAGGACCACGACATCCCGGTTGGCCCCGGTCGCGGTTCTGCGGCGGGCAGCATCTGCGCGTATGCGCTTCGCATTACCGACCTCGATCCGATCCCGTATAATCTGCTTTTCGAGCGATTTTTAAATCCGTCGCGTATCTCGATGCCCGACATCGACGTGGATTTTTGCCAGGCACGCAGAGGCGAGGTGATCGACTACGTCATCGATCAGTACGGCAAATTTAACGTCGCGCAGGTTGCGACCTTCGGTAAGCTGCTCGCGCGCGGCGTCATCCGCGACGTGGCTCGCGTCTGCGATATGCCGCTTTCGCAGGCCGATAAGATGGCAAAGCTGATCCCCGATAAGCTCGGCATCACGCTTACGCAGGCTTACGATGCCGAGCCGAAGCTGAAGGAATTTATCGATGCAGATCCGATCGCGCAGCAGGTTTGGGAGTTTGCGCTGGGCCTTGAAGGGCTCAATCGCAACGCGGGCATGCATGCCGCGGGCGTTGTGATTTCAAACGAGCCGCTGTGGAATAAAGCGCCGCTATTTAAGCAAGATAAGGGCGAGGACGCGCGCCTGGTCACGCAATACACCAAAAACTATCTTGAAGATGTCGATCTGATAAAATTTGACTTCCTGGGTC